>JAYXVV010000188.1:0-6324 GCA_036021505.1 Myxococcota bacterium
CGTGAGATCGGGTTGGACTCTCACTCCTTTGCCAACGCTCTTCGAGCGGCACTTCGGCAGGATCCGGACATCATCCTCGTCAGTGAAATTCGCGACAAAGAAACCATGGAGATCGCTCTGGCCGCAGCCGAGACCGGTCACTTGGTGCTTGCTTCCCTCCACTCCATCAACGCTCCAGAGGCCATCACTCGGATCGCCGATTTCTTTGAGTCTCACCACCAGCAGGCCATCCGACACCTGCTCTGTGGCAACCTCAAAGCGGTCGTATCTCAGCGACTCGTTCCCATGGAAGGGGGTGGCCGGGTGGCCGCTGTGGAGATCATGATGAACCGGGGTGTTGTGCGGGAGTGCATCGAACAAGCCGAGCGCACCAAAGAGATCCCAGACCATATTGCCAGAGGACACGCCCAATACGGAAGCCAGTCCTTCGACCAATCGCTCTACTGGCACCATGAAGATGGCCGAATCAGTAAAGAAATGGCCCTGCGCTTCTCGGACAACCCGGATGACCTCGGCCTTCGGATGACGGGACTCAGTGGCGACGACTGGTCAAGGGGCTCCTGAGTTTCGATTTATTCGAGGGCATGAGCAGCGATTGGGGTTACACACCCGACACATCGTAGAGGTGCCCCTTGACTTCCGCAGAAATCCGCCGCCGGTTCCTTGCTGCCTTCGAAAAAGAAGGCCACCGCATCGTTCGTTCTTCGCCTTTGATCCCGGCTAATGACCCCACGCTGTTTTTTGTGAACGCGGGAATGGTCCAGTTCAAGGACGTCTTCACAGGAGCCGAGAAGCGTGACTACAACCGAGCCACTACGGTTCAAAAGGTTCTGCGTGTTTCTGGGAAGCACAACGATCTTGAGAACGTCGGCAGGACCCCTCGGCACCACACCTTCTTTGAAATGTGCGGCAATTTCAGCTTCGGAGACTATTTCAAATCTGAGGCCTGCGCCTTTGCTTGGGACTTCCTGACGAAGGACCTCAAGCTTGATGCGTCAAAGTTGTGGATCACCATCTTTGAAGAAGACGACGAGGCTTTCCGGATTTGGACAGAAGAAGTCGGAGTGGCCCCCGAGCGCGTCCAACGAATGGGCGCCAAGGACAACTTCTGGTCGATGGGCCCCGTAGGCCCGTGCGGCCCCTGCTCGGAAATTCATTGGGACCACGGCCCAAGCATCTCCGATGAGGAGGGCGGCCCTGCAACGGAAGATGACCGCTATGTCGAGATCTGGAACCTGGTCTTCATGCAATACGAACAACACGAGGACGGGACGCGCACGGAGCTTCCTCGACCGTCGATCGATACCGGCATGGGACTCGAGCGGGTCGCCGCCATTCTTCAGGGTGCCTATTCCAACTACGACACAGACTGCTTTCAAAGTGTGCTGGAGAAAGCTGCGGAGCTCGCGGGCCGAACCTATGGAGAGGATCCAGAAGCAGACGTATCCATGCGGGTGATCGCGGATCATTCTCGGGCTACCGCTTTCTTGATCGCAGATGGCATCATGCCCAGCAACGAAGAGCGGGGGTACGTTCTCCGGAGAATCATGCGGCGAGCCATTCGCTACGGGGTCAAGATGGGCCTCAAGGAACCCTTCCTCTACCAGACTGCCAACGCCGTGATTGACCTGATGGGCGAAGCCTACCCCGAACTTGTCGAACGGCGAGGCTTCATCGAGGAGGTGGTTCGTGGGGAGGAGGAACGCTTTGCAGAGACCTTGGAGAAGGGACTCCAAATCCTTGAGGAGGCCCTCGAGTCAAGTCAAGGCAAGCTCGCCGGAGATGTGGTCTTCAAGCTCTATGACACCTACGGATTTCCTCTGGATCTCACGCGTTTGATAGCCGACGAGCGAGGCATCGCCTTGGACGAAGAAGGCTACCATGAAGCCATGGAGGCACAACGTGCCGCAGGTCGAGCCGCCTGGCGGGGCTCGGGTGAAGAGGCACGACTCTCCATCGAGGGGGACTTGGAGCCCAGTGCCTTTGAGGGCTACTCCCATGACCGGAGCCAACACCCCCTCGCGGGAGTCTTTCAGGATGGCATCGCCGTCGAGTCCCTCGAGCAAGGCGCCTCAGGCATCTTGATCTTCGACAAGACCCCCTTCTACGCAGAGTCCGGTGGCCAAGTGGGTGACCGTGGCTGGATCACCACGGAAACGGGACGGTTTGAAGTCACGGATGTTCAGAAGGGGCGTGGGGAGTCAATTCTCCATGTCGGCATTGTTCGCTCAGGCCGAGTTCTGCCCTCGCAAGCAGCCACCCTTGACGTTGATGCAGACCGCCGCAACCGCATCCGTCTCAACCACACGGCCACTCATCTTCTGCACGCTGCGCTCAAATCGACGCTCGGCGACCACGTCACCCAGAAAGGTTCTTTGGTGGACGATGAGCGCCTGCGATTCGACTTTTCTCATCACAAACCGATGACCGCCGAGGAAGTTGCTGCGGTCGAGAGTCTGGTGTTCTCTGAAATTCTCAAAAACACACCCCTTCGTACTGAGCTGATGGACCTCGATACCGCCGTGGCCTCCGGCGCAATGGCCTTGTTCGGTGAAAAATACGCCGAGCAGGTGCGCGTGGTGTCCATCGATACCTTCTCCAATGAGTTGTGTGGCGGGACCCATGCGAGAGCGACTGGAGACATCGGATTCTTCAAGATCACCTCGGAAGGCGGTGTAGCGGCCGGAGTGCGTCGAATCGAGGGAATCACCGGCCATGGGGCGTTTCAATGGCTCAGCGCACTGGATGAGGCCGCATCAGAGGCGTCCAAAAAGCTAAAGAGCACAGTCAATGACCTTCCTGATGCCCTGGATCGCCTCTTGGGAGAACGCAAAAGACTCGAGAAAGAGATCGATGGCCTCCGACGTGAACTCGCCTCCAAAGCGTCTGGGAATCTTCTCGACACCGTCAAAGAAATTGGAGGGATCAAGGTTCTCGCTGCAGAACTGCCCGGCGACGCGGGAACGCTCCGCGATCAAGCCGACAGTCTTCGAGCGAAGATGGGCTCAGGAGTTGTGGTTCTTGGCTCGCGGGACCAAGGAAGCGTTCTCCTTGTGGCAGCCGCCACCAAAGATGTCATCGGTCAAGGCGTGCACGCTGGAAACCTGATCCGAGAGGTTGCCAAACTCGTGGGTGGTGGCGGCGGCGGTCGACCCGACATGGCACAAGCAGGAGGCAAGAACCCCGAGGCGCTTCCCGGAGCCCTTGAGACCGTCTACGAACTCGTCGGTGCTCTCTGACAGCAATTCCCATCAGCCGCGAAACAGAGGTTCCACCAGAAGCCGTCGACTGCGTAATTCTCTTCGCACCCGCCCCCTGTCACCACCAGAAATCAATAGTTTACAGCTGGCCCGGATCTTGCACACCCTCCGACCGGAGTGTGAATCAGTGGTTCCAGCTTATCATGTGCCTCAAGGACCTTTCGGGGTCATCCTCAACGCCAACGCAGGTCGGGTAACCCCGCGACTCGCCAAGACCATCAGCCGGGTTGTCAAGCCCGACCATGTGTTCCTGACGGAGTCCCCCGAGCACGCCAAAGAAGTGGTCGAGCTCTGCCTCGAGCGCGAGTATCGGACCGTTTTCGCTGGAGGCGGGGACGGCACCATCATGGACACCGTCAACACGCTCGACTCCTACCGGACCGACGTGGGCCACTTGCCCAACGTCGGAGTGCTGCGACTCGGAACAGGCAACGCCTTGGCTCGCATGCTCGGAAGTCGCCGCAGTCCAGCGCGTGACCTGGCCACCTTCCAAGCCGGCGACGTGCACCGAAGCCACGCCATGCGCATGATGACCTGCGACGATACGCTCTTCCCCTTCGGTGGACTGGGCATCGATGCTGCGGTCTTGAACGACTACTACGCGGTGAAGAACAAGTGGAAAGACACCCGTTTCTCGCCGCTGTTCAAAGGCTTGTCGGGCTACGTCCTTGCATCGTTCACGAAAACCGTACCCGCGCTCCTCAAACAGAAGATGCCTGAGGTCAAGGTGATCAACACTGGAGCCCCTGCGTACCGGATGGACCAAAACGGCAACGAGCTGGGCGACGCCATCGAGACAGGTGAGGTCCTCTATGAGGGGCCTTGCAGCTTCATCGGTGGAGGAACTACAGAGATCATCGGCTACGGCGTCCGACTGTTCCCGAACGCAACGCAGCGCTCGAATCGCTACCAGCTTCGGCTCATCTCGATGAGCCCATGGGAGTGTGTCAAGAACATCTGGCCTGCGGCCCGAGGAACACTCCATCACCCGAAGCTTCACGACTACTATGTGGAGCAGGTGAAGGTTGTCTTCAACGAGGAAGTGCCGTTCCAGCTCGGAGGTGACCCGAAGGGTTACCGACGTGAGGTTTCTCTCGGTATTTCCGAGCATCCCGTGCACTTCATCGGCCGCGCATAGCCGACGACCGACATCTGCAGCAGACGTTCCTCGAGTCAAGGCGCGGTGGAGCGCAGAAGCTCTGGGTGAATGCAGTTTGTGACGGAACTTCGTCACTTTCTGTATTGTCATGATCCCGATCCCCCCCTTCCGAGGACTTCCGTGCTAAGTCCACACTCCTTCCGACAACGACAGGAGCATGGAATGAACCTCACTGATTGCAAAGCCCTCGTGACTGGCGGTGCCTCTGGCATGGGCCGACACTTCACCCTCTCGCTCGCAGCTGCAGGGGCAGACGTTGCTTTCTGCGACCTCGACGACAACGGAATTGCAGAGACGGAAGCTGCTGGTGCCGACCTTCCCGGAAAAGTGGTCGGCTTCAAGGCCAACGTTGCAGAAGAGGCAGCCGTGGTCAATCTGGTCCAGGAGGCGTCTGCGGCTTTAGGTGGTCTCAACTGCCTCGTCAACAATGCGGGAATCTTCCGTGACGGACTCCTTGTGAAGAAGGACCGAGAGACCGGCGAGATCCGCACCATGTCCCTGAAGAAATGGCAGGCTGTGATTGATGTGGACCTGACAGGACCCTTTCTCTGCACCCGTGAGTTTGCAGCAGGGTGTGTTTCTTCGGGCACCAAGGATGCTGTTATCGTCAACATCTCTTCTGTCGCTCGCCACGGCAACCCCGGCCAGACCAACTACTCTGCTGCCAAAGCAGGCCTGGTCGCCGACACCAAACTGTGGGCACAAGAACTCTCCCGCTATGGCATCCGCACTGGAGCGATCGCCCCCGGCTTCGTTGACACTCCAATTCTGCAGGGCATGCGCCCGGATGTCCTCGAGGGCATGTTGAAGGCGGTTCCCCTCCGACGCGCTGCGAGCCAAGACGAGATCTTCCTCGCTGTGAAGTTCATTATCGAATGCGGCTACTTCACCGGACGCTGCATCGACGTCGACGGCGGGATCAGCATCTAATCCAGAAGTTCAGGGGCTCGGCGCTGTAGCCGAGTCAACTCTGGATCATCGTTGTGGTCACTCGCAAGGCGAGTGGCCATTTCTTTTGCCTGTTCCAACTCACCGAGTTCGAAGTATGCAACCGCGAGGAGGCCCAAGGCCTCCGGGAGGTCTTCTGACTTCGGATAGCGGCGAATCATCGCCTCGAGCCGAGCCACCACCGCAGGCCAAGCCATTCTTTTGCTGTAAAACCGAGCGACCCGGAGTTCCTTCAAGGCCAACCGGTTGCGTCCTTGTTCGACCGCTTCCGCTACCTCGTCTAGGTATTCCGATTCCGGAAACCGGCGTTCAAAATTGGCCCATGCATGGACGGCCTGCTGGGTCCATGTCTGATCGCGTGCCGCAATCCGAGAGGCCTTCTGGAAGTGGGACATGCCGAGGCGGTACACGGCATAATCCAGTTCCGGATGACGGGGGTGAAGACGAGCGAAGTCTTCATAGGCCACGCGTGCGAGGTCGAACTCCGACTGTTTGTAGTAGAGGTCGGCCATGGCCAGTTCTGCTTTTACCGAGTAGGGGCTCTCGCGGTTGAGGTTCCTCAACGCGCTGAATTCTTCCATGGCTTTCTGGTAGTACCCTCGACGCATGTGCTTCTGACCCAGTTCATAGCGCTCCTCCGGCGTCAAAGCCTGTGCCGACGCTGGCAGGGACGCGACTCCAAGCCCAAACAGCAAAATTCCCAACAGAAAACGGTGCATCAACACTCCCGCGGATCCTTTATCCGATCCCACCCGTTGGATCGAGTGTTTGACGTGCGCCCCTGTCTCCGGCTAATCCCCCGGTGTAGCCTCGGAGTTTTAATGAACAGTCAGCCTGCCAGTGTCAGCTTCTCTTCCTTCGTGACGTCCCTCTTTGTTTCCGCCCTTCACTACCTGGGCCAAACCGATGAGGATCCGAAACCGAGACTGGTGATGGCCAAGCAGACCATCGACCTGC
>JAYXVV010000189.1:0-11662 GCA_036021505.1 Myxococcota bacterium
AATCCCGCGGGTTTGTTTGTGAACTCCCGCGGGGTTTTTGGGTTTTGGAAACCCCATTCCAATTCATCAACACGCCGCAATCGCCTCGCTTCAAACGCCAGTCTCTACGCCAATACCGGTTCTCTATCGACAAACAAAGAGGACTCGATAGACAGAGTCCAGTGCAAGAGCACACGACGGACTAACCAAGGAACAAGCCATGAAATCCGCAATCCTCGGGGCACTTCTGTGCCTGAGCATCTCCCTTCCTGCCCATGCCGACGACCATGCCGTGGGTGGCGACAGCACGGCCTACGACTGGTCCAAACGCAAAGGCTTACGCTTTGGCTACAACTACGCCAACAACGCGGATGAGAGCGACCGCTTGGAGAGCCCTCACCTCTTTGCAATCGGATTTGAGGCCCAGCAGACCATGTCCGGCGATGCCTGGCTCGACATTCTGATGATCCAGAACATCACCATCAGCGGGCTGGAGCAGAGCGTGATTCTGCCCTCCTTCAACGCGCTTGTCGGATTCGAGATCCAGGACGCTCTTCAGCTGGCAGTGGGTGTGAACGCCACAATTTTCGATCCCTCCGGTGAAGACCACTTCTTCCACCTCGTGACCGCTGTCGGCTGGACCCAAGCCGCCGGAATTTTCAGTGTTCCCATTCACGCGGTTTTCGTGCCCGATGTGAACAACTACTACCGCTTCGCACTCACGACCGGCGTCAACTGGTAGGCCCGACCGAGAGGCCATCCGACCGGTCGCGGCCGTTCCCAGTCCTCAAAAAACTTGGAGCGTTTCCGGACTGGGCCCAAAAAGTTGTCGTCGAGCCCAACTACCGGGTGGCCAAGAGCGGGAGAGTCGTTACACCGCCAACAGTATGATCCAATGGAGGAAACCATGCTGAACCGTATCGCAATTTCTGCTGCTGCCCTGCTTGTTGCAGGCTGCGCTGCCAAGACCACCGAGACTGCTGCACCTGCTGAGGCTGCTGCTGTCGAGGCCGAGGCTGCTCCCGCTGAGGAAGCTGCTCCCGCTGAGGAAGCTGCAGAGTAAGCACGCTCAAATTCACAAACCCGCCGTTCCATTCGGGAGCGGCGGGTTTTTTTATGGACCCATCTCCCCACCCCGACCGTCCAGCCTCAAGGCCCCAAACCCAGGGATTCACGGGGCCACAGCGACACCCACGCTTGATAGGTCCCTCTATTTCTTGTACACAACAACCATGTCCATCGACCCCCACATCTGCCAGAGCTGCGGTGCTGAAAACGATGAGGTGCTTTCCAACTGCGCGTACTGCGGTTCCCAGCTGGGAGAGGCTCGGGAGATCGATACTCTCTCGGACTTAGAGCTCTTGGAGCGGTGCAGCGAGTGGCTGGCTCGGTTTGAGAGCATCACCAGCGATGTCACCAAGCTCAATCAGGCCAAGCAGATGGGCCAGTTCGAAAACATGCCCTTCTTTGGCAAGTTCACCAAGATGCTCGGGGGCAGCTACTCCTACTCCGGAACCTATGCAGCGGTCAGCAAGTACCTCGACCAGCTCGAGGTCCGAGGACAGCACAACGACTCGATGTCTGGAAAGATTCGAGAGTTTCGAGAGCGCTTCGAGGCGGCGAAGAAAGCGGAGACCAAGACCAAGAAGCGCTTCAAGAACATGATCATCGGATTGGTGGCCGTCTATGTGGTCTTGATGGTGGTGGCCGGCGGCATCTGGTTCGTCAGTGAAAACTCCACGAACGAGAAGAGCTCCGAGTCAAACCTGCGCTCTCACCTGGCAGAGCTTCGCGCCACAGAGATGAAAATCAACGAGTCCATACAGGACAAGAATTTCGACTACGCGCTGATCCTCGTGGAGGGATTGATGTGCACCGATCCCGACTGCAGCGACCAGCAGATCGCCCAGTTCGATGAGAAGCGGGATCGAATGCGAACGGCCATTGAGCGCATGATACGCTGACTTCCGAAAGCAGGGTATCCGACTGCCCCGGAATCGGTCAGCGCTATGATGGAACCCTCAACCCAACCCTTCCAACCCGAGGCGTGTCATCGCTCCAGTCATCGACCGGTTTTTGTCTGCCATCAAGTGGCCATTCGCGGTGCTGACGGTGGTGCTCTTGCCGGGTGCGGCGCTCGAACTGGTGGAACTCTTGGGCAGACTCACCTCCGCACCCACCCGATACGGGCCTTTTTTGCTCGGCGCTGGACTGTATTTCTGGGCCTGGAAAAACTTCTTCCGAAAGCGAATCTTTGGGTCGATGCTCTCCACCCTCGAGCACGAGCTGACCCATGCCCTGTTTGGACTCCTGACCTTTCGCATGATCAATGGAATCAAGGTCACCTGGAACAAAGGAGGGCACGTCACCTTCCCAGGGCCTGTCAACTGGACCATTCTGATCGCCCCCTATTGGTTTCCCACGGCGACCTTTGTGATTTTTGTGATCCTCGCGGTTGGTGGCTTCACCATGACACCCGTGTGGGGCGCAGCACTCGGGGTGAGCGTGTCCTACCACCTCACCTCCACCTGGATCGAAACCCATGCCGAGCAATCTGACCTCAGACGGGTAGGCTTTCCCTTTTGTTGGTGCACCTTGCCTTTTCTCAACGTCTGGGCCTACGGAATGGTTGCGGCACTGGTCACCGGCGGCCCATCCGGCGCCACGGCCTTCTGCTATCGGGTCTTTGGCAGAAGCCTTCAGATCGGCCAAGCACTGGTCGCCTGAGCCGTTCCCAGGTCGGCTGTGGCATCCGAATGCGATACAGGCGTTCCGTGTCGCCCATGTTCAAAAAAACCTCCTTTGCGCTCCTCACCAGCCTGCTCGTCCTGTTCGTTGTCGAATGCGGCCTTCGAACCTCTCTGGGCCCAACCCCTCCGCCGGTCAAGGTCTACGCAGGACTCGAGAAGCTCGAGGAGCACTTCGAGCTGAGAGACGGCACCGTCCATGCTCTCTACGATCAGGGGATTCCCATCCGTCCATTCCCAGCCCATTGGGCCGCACGCCGAATCGCCTTTGTCGGCGGAAGCAGCGTCCATGGGGGCTCGGGTGAGCTCTCGGAGGAACAAGAATTCCCCGCTCATGCCCAACGTCTCTCCCGGATTCGATCGGTCAATCTCGGGCAGCCGGGTCTCGACAGCCACGACTTGGTCGACATCGTCGAGGAAGTCACCCAGTGGTCCTTCGATGGCCTCGTCCTCTACACAGGCCACAACGATTTCGGAAACGCCTACTTCTTGGAGCGCTTCTCTGGCGTGAGCGGTGGACTGCTGGCACAGGCCACCGCCTTTCTGGAGCGCTTCCAAATCTACGTTCAAACACGCAGGAGCCTTCGAGGCTGGCGGGGCAGAGACGGACAGGCCTTCGGTGGGGAGCATCTGGTGCCGCATCCTCTGCTGACGCCTGCTCAAGAAGCCACAACCTTGCGCTACTTGCTCAACAACATCCGTCGCATCCACTGGATCTGCCAACAAGCGGACCTTCCTCTCCTGATGATTCTTCCAGCGCACGATCCCAGTCGCGCTCCCGCACTCGAGGGGGTGCCGCTCTTCGCACCCCTCTCCGCCGTGGAGGCTCTGCGCGACCTCGCGGCGGAGTTGGACATTCCCACTGTGGACGCCCAAGCCCAACTCCCCAGCCGAAACCACTTTGAAGACGTCGTCCACCTCTCCGCGGTGGGGCATCGCTCCTTAGGAAAAGCCGTGGCACCGGAGCTCAAAAAACTGATTCAATCCAACTGAGGATTCCGTTTAGGCAACGGCAATGGCCCGAACGGGGGCGTTCAACTCCTCCGGAAACAGTTCCTGACACAGGGTTTGAAAAGCCTGGTGCTCAAGACCGGAATCAAAAAATGTCCAGCGTGACTCTCGGTTCAAGGCCTCGAGGAGCTGCCGCTCTTGCGAGTCGCTCAGTGGAGTCGAGCGCTGTTGACGGAAACTCTGGACGTCCAGGGCGTCTTGCTCTTCCACCACACAGCGGAGATGCTGGAGGATGACCTCGACCTCCACCAAGCTCTGCTGAAGCTCCCTCACAGAAAGCGCTGACGCGATTCTGCGGAGATGGAGTGCATCAATCCTTGCGTGCTGCGCTTCCTCCATCCAGTGGAGACGAAAAATTTTCTGGAACGCGGGATCGAGACTTCCCTTCTCTTCCTCGAAACATTCGACATAGTGCTTCTGGGTCAGCCACTCGAGGCAGAGAGCCACGAGAAAAACGGAAAACGATGAGTGCGCACAGACCGTGTCAGCAAGTTCCTCCACCCCTCCAACCAGCTGAGGTCGGATCGAGAAGTTCCGCCCGAGCGTCTCCCGAACCCAGAGAAACATCCGCTGATGCTTGGTCTCCTCGTCAGCAAACTTGAGAAGCGCACTCATGGCATGCCGGTCGATTTGGGCGTAGCCCGACGCCGCCTGTGCAGCCTCCTGAAGAATAACCTGCTCGAGCACAAAGAAACAATGCGCATAGCTGTGACCCCGGATCTGGTTGAGGGTCAACACCTCCTCGGGACTCAACCAATCGGGGAGCTCCCCACCACAGAGCCGCCTGGGAAGAAAGCGCTTGGTGAAATCGAAGCTCAACCCCTCGATTTCCTCTTCCAGAACCCAGCTTACCCGCTCGCTTGCTCGGCAGCATTGCTCAAAACTGTCCATGCCCTCAATGCTAAGCTATTCCTTGACCAAGTTTGAAAAACACGGGTCAAAGGCCAGATTTCTTTCCCCGAATTCGTACTCTTGGAGCTGTTTTGTGAGCACCCCGCTCTTCTCGATTCCCGACATCCTCGCCTGCCGCTTCGAGCGCGAGAGCCTGATCGTCGTCGCGATGAGCCCACGTATGGAGAGGCTCCTCAGTGGGTTCTTGTCCGTCAACCCCCAAGGCGCCACGATCCTGGACCTCGTTCAGGCCCAAGAGCTCCCCAAACTCGAGAGCGCCTTGACGGACTTCAGCCAAACCGCAACCTGCCAGCTGAACTCCTCAGAACCGACGACGGTCCTGTTTCGATGCCACCCGGACCCCCTCAGCGAGAAGCATGCCCTGCTTGTGGGTGAGGCCATCGAGGACCTCGAGGCGCAGGTTCAGCTTCTGGAGAAGAAACTGAGTCTCGCGCAACGCGATCGGGAGCGTCTTGTGAGTCTCAACGGACTCCTGGTCCACGACCTCAGAAACACTCTCCAGGTTTTCCTCTCCCATACGGATCTGGCCGTGCGCAGCTTGGACCGCAATCAATCCGAGGACCTCCGAAGACGCCTGGAGATCCTGTCCTCATCCGGCAGGGACATGACCCGTCGTCTCGAGGCCATCGGCAAGTACCTCCGCCTTGAGATTGGAGACTACCCCCGGGAGATGACCGATCTCAATGAGCTCATCCTGGGGTGTTCGAATCGTGCCCAAAAGTACTGCTCTCGACCCTTGAACATCGTCCACCTCAACCGGTTTCCCACCCTCGTTTGTGAGCGCCAATTGGTGGATGAGCTCTTCAGCAATCTCATCGGCAACGCGATTCGCTACAGCCAGAACGATCCCGTTGAGATTGAAATTGGCCTTGCGCAACCCGAGGCGGTTCAGCCGGTCTTCTTTGTGCGTGATTCGGGAATTGGCATCCACCCCGAGGACCTGCCCCACGTCTTCACTCCCCTCAAACGCTCCGACCGCGGCCGTCTCAATGCAGAGGGTTCGGGGATGGGACTCGCCTATGTGAAGCAGATTGTGGAGCGTCATCAAGGCAACATCTGGCTGGAGTCGGCCGTCAACAACGGAACAACCGTCAACTTCAGCCTGGGCCCCCTCCCCGGTCGCTAACGCCCTCGCTCTTGAAGGCATGGCACGCACAGGGGACTCTCCGGCCGAGCCTTGAGCCGCGCAAAGGACAGCGGCTCCCCACAGGCCTTGCAGAATCCATAGTCGCCTTCCTGATGGAATTCCAGGGCAGCCTCTACCGCCTTTAGACGCTCCTTCGCACGCCGCTTTTCGGCCTCCGCCATCGCCTGCTGCTGCAGGGCATCCACCCGACTGATGCGTCCAATCGGGAGGTCCAGCTCGACAACTTCGGAACGCCCCTGCTCGCTGAGGGACCCCAACAGCTGTTGTCGGAGCGCGAGCAGGTCATCCAGGAGTTCTGCACTCTGCTCTTCCGAGATTTCTTCGGGTTCCAAAATGTTCAACGCTCCTCTCCTTCCATCCCTTAAGCTGTGTACGTTCCGCACGCTTCAATCGATCATCCGCCGTAAGGAGGCCTCATCGTGTTTCTGCTCTCACTTCTTGTTGGCTGTGCCATGGACAAGTCCTCGGACTCCGATGACACGGGCACCTGCTCCACCTGTGACACCCAAGAATCGGACACGGACATGAACACGGATTCGGATTCGGATACCGATGTAGAAGGCGTGACTCCTGTCCAGGCCGTCCGTATGGTGGGCTATGCGACCTGGACCTTGGAGTTTGACGAGACCGCCGAGAGTGCTGGATTCACAGACTGCTCCTATTCCCGAAGCTACGAGGGCCTTCAATACCTCGACCAGCCCTATCTCTGCCCCGACTGCGATGTACAGACCGGCGGGACAGCCACCATGATCGAAGGCGATGAATGCTTTGCTCAGATTTCGTCTGCGGGCCCTGAGCGCTATGAGGCGTGGGGCTTCTCCCAAGCCGGCTTTTTCCGAGGCGCTCCAGAAAACCGGCCGATGGGCCAGCTCTCTGAGATCGCACTCGCTGGGGAGGGAGAGGAAACGGAAATTTCTTGGAGTTCAGAGTATGAACTCACCGACGGAGGACTGATGGACCTCAGCGCCTCCGGGGGGTTTACATGGACCATCGATCCGAACACCGAGATCATTCCCCCGGAACACAGTCAGACAGGCGACTACGCATGCGGGTGGCCGCAGAACGATCCAGGCAACCTGGTCTTGGACTACACCCTGGCCGACGGCAGTGTCTTTCCCAACGCCTATCTTCGTGACCAATGCGACGAAGAGGTGGCCATTTGGGATCTGTATGGTCGCTACTTGGTCTTCGACAACACCCAACCCGACTGCGGTCCCTGTCGATCCATGGCGGACACTTCCGAGGCTTTCATCCAAGACATGGCAGACCAGGGGATCGAGGTCATGATGGTGAGCCTCATGGGGAATGGACTCTCTGAGCCATGGGTGGAGCCCAGCCTCGACACCGTGGAATCGTGGGTCACGGCCTACGCTCTCGAGAGCCCCGTACTCGCCGACCGCGGCTTTGGCTATGGCCTGATGCCCCCGTATTTTGACAACGACTATGGCTTTCCCGCCTGGATGGTGGTGGCTCCCGATATGACGATCATCCAGGGCGGAATCGGCTTTGGCAGTTGGGACACCATCGAGTCGATTGTTCTCAGTCACGCGGGCAACTGAGCCCCAAAGCGGTTCCAAAAATTCATCACGCACTCCCAGATGAGAGCGGAAACCGCGTACTATGACAGAACAGTGCCACCCGCACCGAATGTAGAACCCCTCTCACGAGACAACGCATGAACCTCCGCAACCGATTTTTGTGGCTCGCCCCGCTTACCCTCTTGCTGTCCTGTGGCCAGGACATCTCCATCACCGAGAGCTCTCACTGCGATGGCGCACTCCAGAACTCCGAGGACACCGTCGACTCCCCTTACGACCAAGACGGCGATGGGTATTTTGATGGATCCAACGCAGACTGCGTCGCCACCTACAGCGCGCAACGCCTGGACTGCGACGACCTGAACCCCAACGTCAATCCGGGGCTTGATGAGATCCTCTGTGACGGCTTCGACAACGACTGCGACGACAGCACCCTCGATGGCGAGGACTTCGATGGGGACGGCTTCACCGCATGTGAAGAAGAGGACTGCGACGACTCCAACCCCGATGTCTTCCCGGGCAACGCGGAGACCCCCTGCAATGGAATCGATGACGACTGCAATCCTGTATCACTGGACGATGCCGACGAGGACAACGACGGCTGGACCGTCTGTGATCAAGACTGCGATGACGACGAACCCTTGAAGAACCCCGGGATGGACGAGGTCTGCGAGGACGAGCTGGACAATGACTGCAACGGCGAGGTCGACGAGGCCTGCGAGGACGACTGGAACGGAACCTGGTTTCTCGACAAGAACATCAGCTATTCGTGTGCATTTGGCTACGTCGAACTGGCGTTTTCCACCGTCGACATCACCCACTCAAACACCAACCTCCTGATTGAGGGTGAGGGCACCAAGGGACAGCCCGGAAAGACCTCCGGCACGCTCACCGGGTGGGACTTCGAAACCCAGAGGCAGGTCACCGGAGGGTGCACCGAGACCTATACTTTCGAGGGCTCTTTCGTGAACCAAGACCAGTTTGAGGGGGTGTTTATTGCCCGCTACACCGGCTCCGGAAACAACTGCGCGGACTGCAAGACGCGAAACTGGCCCATCGTGGGGACGCGCTAAGTCAAGGCGCAGGCAAGCCGCCTACGCATAGGCCCGCTGCAGGGCGACCTCCAGGGCATCGACCGTACGGGCGATGTCCTCTGGCTTGTGGGCGGTCGACAAGAAACCCACTTCGTAGCCCGATGGTGCGAGGTAGATGCCTTGCTCGAGCATGGTCCGATGCACCACCCGATACCGCTCCATACTGGCCGCCACGATCGCCTCGGCACTTCGAGGGGGCTCCTCCGTGTCGAGCGCCATCCAGAAGATGCTGCCCGCCCGCTGCATGCAAGCGGGTATACCCAGACGGTTCACAACGTCCTCAAAGCCTGACTGCAGGAGGCCACCGAGTTCCTCGAGAACCTCGGCAGCGCCCGTCTCCTCAACCAGCTTGAGCGTCGCAGCCCCCGCGGTCATGCCGATGGGGTTTCCGGAGAGTGTCCCTGCCTGATACACCGGCCCGTCCGGCGCAAGAAAATCCATGACCTCTTTTCGGCCGGCGACCGCACCGACCGGCATACCGCCTCCAACCACCTTCCCCAATGTGAGGATGTCGGGATCCAAGCCGTTTCTGAGTGAGATGTGAGGGCGCCCGACGCGGTACCCCGTGAGAACTTCGTCTGAGATGATCAGTGCACCCAACTCTCGCGTCACTCTCCGAATCATCTCCAGAAATTCAGGGCGTTGTACGAGAAGTCCGTTGTTGGCGGGGATGGCTTCGATCGCAACGGCAGCCAGCCGATCTCCGGCTCCCCGCAACGCCTCCTCCACCACCTCGATGTTGTCCAGTGGCACCACAAGCATGTCCTGAACCATGCCCTCTGGAACCCCTGCAGAGCTTGCTGTTCCGAAGGTGGCCAGACCGGACCCCGCCTTGACCAAGAGGTGATCGGCATGCCCGTGGTAGCAGCCTGTAAATTTCGCAACCACCGACCGGCCTGTTACCCCTCGCGCCAAACGAATCGCGGTCATGACGGCCTCTGTTCCCGAGTTCACAAAACGAACACGGCTGCCAGAAGGCAGAGCGCGAAGGACCTGCTCGGAGAGCTCAATCTCCGCGGTGCAGGGCATTCCAAAGCTCAACCCTCTCTCCACGGCCGACTTCACTGCAGTGACCACCTCGGCGCGTGCGTGCCCCAGAATCAGTGGCCCCCAAGACATGCAGTAGTCGAGGAACTCGCGACCGTCTTCATCAATGAAAAACTGACCGCAGCCTGCCCGAGGGTAGACCGGCGTCCCTCCCACTGCTCGAAAGGCACGGACCGGAGAACTTACCCCACCGGGCATCAAGTTTTGGGCACGTGAAAACAACTCTTCTGTGCGGCTCATGCCACCTCCTGAACGATTCGTCTCAACCCTCTTGGAGCAGCGCAACAATCGCTGCCGAGGACGGGTCTGCTGGCACTTGGACACCCTGGACTCCGATGTCTTCCAGTGCACGTCGTGTTGTTTCTCCGATGGCGACCACACGGCTGGGCCAGCGGCCCTGCAGCTCCGAGAACACCTTCACCGCAGATGGGCTCGAAAACACCGCGGCATCGTAGTCAATCGCCAAGGCTGCCTCGACAGCTTCCCCGGTCGCGGGTCGGCTCTCGTACACAGGGAGCGGCAGCACCACATGGCCCCGTTCTCGCAACGAGTCTGCAATCAGCGTACGCCCCCCCTTGGCCATCGGAAGGATGAACCGTCCACGAGAAGCGCCCGCTTGGCAGGCCGAAAACTCCGCAACAAAGCCCTCGCTGTTGGCAACCTTTGGGACGAACTCGACCTCAAAACCAAAGGGAACAATTGCAGACGCCGTGTGCTTCCCGATCGCGGCAACGCGAAGCACCTTTGGGAGCATCACACGAGAAAGGCGCTCCAGAAAGTGCCGAACAGCAGAGCTGCTGGAGAAGACCAACCAGTCACCGTCTTTGAGTTTTGCAGCCACCTCTTGAAGGGTCTCTACGTTGACGATTGCATGCGTCTCAATCATCGGAACATGGACGACGCCAAAACCTGCTCGGCGTATGGCCTCCATCTGGCCGCGACCGACTTGCTCTGTTGCCGTCACCAAAACCCGAGCGGGCTGGGCGGACGTCCCGCCCCCGCTGCTTCCCCAAACCTCTCCTCCACGCCGATCACGGATCAACTGAAGGGCTGTCCATGCCAAGCTCTCCGGCTCCGAACCGACCACGCAGGCACGTTCCACGTCGATGGGGTCGCCCGGGGTCCAGCCTTTCTGACCCACCATCACATGGAGACACATCTCTCCGGTACCGAGTGGCTCGGCCCAGGCTCCGAGCGGGAGATTGCATCCCCCCTCAACGAGTCTCAAGAAATGCCGCTCAACCTTTGCCGCTAACGCAATCTCAGGCTCGTGGATGGTTTCGAGATGGGACCGCATCTCTGTATCCGCTCGGCGAAACTGCACCGCGACGATGCCCTGAGCCGGTGCAGGGACGAACCGAGTGGGATCAAGACGATGCACCTGCAGGTCGTCGAGATTCAACCCGAGTCGAGCCACTCCAGCCGCTGCGAGTACGATCGCATCAAATCGACCCTCCCGGAGCTTTTCCACGCGTGTCGGAACGTTGCCCCGAAGATCACTCAGGACCAAGTCCCCTCTTGCCTCGAGGAGCTGAACCTGACGCCGCACAGACCCCGTTCCTACGGAAGCGTTGCGCTTGATGGGAAACTCGGCCTCTCCCGGTGCATAGGCCTCAGGACGGATGATCAAGAGATCCGCAGGATCTTCCCGCCAAGGCAGAGCGCCGATATCCAGCCCCTCCGGGCCCTGGGTCGGCATGTCCTTGTAGCTGTGAACGGCGATGTCCACCCGTTCATCCACGAGGGCCTGCTCGATTTCTTTGGTGAAAAAGCCCTTGTCATCGAGCTTGGTCAAGGACAGATGGCGCAACTTGTCGCCCTTGGTGCGAATCATCTCGAACTGCACCTGGACCTGGCCCTGACTTTTATCCTCGAGACGTTGGCCAACCCAGGTGGACTGAGCCAGAGCCAGTTTACTCGAGCGGGTTCCCAGTCGAATCTTTAGCGGTTCACTACGCGTTGCCATACCACTCCCCTACCGTCTTGTGCCGCTCTGCGACAAGCCACTGAGGGGGTCTGGCATCCCCATTTGTGCTCGCATAGCAAGGTATTCTGGGGTGAATTCCCCCTCTGAATCTCGAATCGTGAAACGACTGTCCGCTTCTGGGGTCCCGTCCCACGCGCATGCATAGAGGGTGATGGTTGGCCTCTTGCCCTCACGAAACACAACATCCACCTTGGCAAGGC
>JAYXVV010000190.1:0-4217 GCA_036021505.1 Myxococcota bacterium
AGAGGCCTTCATGGAGGGGCTTCAGAACAGCCTGGGTGGCATGCTTGGCGGCTTGGGTGAGCTGGAGGAGGGCCTGGGCAACCTTGATCTTTCCGGATTGCTGAACGGGGCAGAGGCGCCCTCCTCAACCGGAGACTGGGAGGCCGCGCCTGAAGACGACGGCTTTGACGGCCTAGAGGCCTTGGACAGGCTGCTCGAAGGTCAGTAGGTCTGCTGCAGTTGAAGAGCGGCCCATGTGAACCCGACACAGATAAACACCACCGCCGCCATCACAAGTTCCCAAGCAAGAAGGTTTGCCCGGTTGCGCGGCACCAAGCCCTCACTGTCGCGAAGCTTTCCATCGAAAAACGCTCCCTTGTAGTCCAAGAGTGCGATGGTGATGTTGTCATTGCCTCCACGTTCAAGGGCTAAATTGAGTGCCGAGTCAACCTGGACCTGAAGATCGCCGTCGGAGAAGAGTTCCAAAATTTCTTCGTCAGGCACCAACCCCCACAGCCCATCCGAGCAGAGCAGAAAGCGGTCACCCTCCTCGAGGGCAATCGGTTTCGCACTCATTTCGGGTGCCACAAAATCCTCGACACCCAGCGCCATTTCCAAAACGTTCGACATCGGATGTTTTCGGGCGGCCTCCTCGGTCAAGAGACCTGCCTCCACCATCATGCCCACCCGGCTGTGATCCCGGCTGATCCGCGTCATCGTGCCCTTGCGAATCAGATAGGCGCGAGAATCTCCGAGGTTGGCAAACCAAGCCTTACCTTCCCAAACGTAAACGCCGACAAAAGTAGAGCCCATGCCTTGGAGCTCCGGCTGCTTCACGCTCCGCTCAATGAGCAGGGTGTTGGAGAGTTGTACACAGTCGGAGAGCAGGTGGAGGGGCGACTTCTCCTGTGTCCACTCCTCAAAGGCCTGTGCACAGGCATCGACAACCGTATGACTGGCTTCCCAGCCCCCGTTGTGGCCCCCCATTCCATCCGCCACAACCAAGAGATGCCCTTCGTTAGCGAAGAAGTGGCCCATGAAATCCTGGTTCTCGGAGCGCACCCGCCCGACGTGACAGACGCCAACCACCCTGCAATCCGCAAGAGGCTCCACAAGCTCAATCGGATCCACGTTCACCCGGTCCAGCTCTGGACGCTCGGCAGTCAATTCGTCTTCGGTGTGCACGGCGATGATTCTACTCAATCGCACCGAAAGATGGAAGAAATACCCCCGAGAGGAATCGAACCTCTATCTAGGGATTAGGAATCCCTTGTTCTATCCGTTGAACTACGGGGGCATGCTGGCACCCCCTCTAACGCACTTTGGCCCGAGCCACCCCTCGACGAATTCTGCAACAAGAACTAAGGGACCCATGAGCCAAGGGGGCCCCATGCAGAGCGTTCGCATACTCGAGAACACCGTTGTCGGAGACAAGCTCCACCACATCGTCTTGGAGACCCGCGGGACCCACCTGCGGGCCGCCTACACGGTGCCGGGGCAGTACGTTCAACTCACCGTTGGGGAGGCCCACCCGGCCTACATGGCCATCGCCTCAGCACCCGCCGCAGAGAACTTTGAGTTCCTGATTCAGAGCACCGATGGCACGGCCGGGGACATCTGCTCCCAGGAGGCTGGCAGTTCAGTCCTGATTTCAGCACCGATGGGCAATGGATTCAAAATGGAGGTGATTGAGCGGTCTACCCCCCTGTTCTTCGTCACAGGAACCGGCATCAGCGCCATACGAGCCGTCATCGAGTCGAGAGACTGGGCAAACAGCGGCGCTCGACTCTACTACGGCGCCTTTACTCCTGCGGACATGGCCTACCAAGACCGCTTCGCGGACTGGACCGCAAGGGGCGTGGAAGTCCATGCCGTCATGTCAGATGCAGGGGAAGAGTGGCCGGGTCACCGAGGATTTGTTCAAGAGATCTACGCAGCGGATCCGCTCGAGGATGCATCCACAGCCGCCCTGGTCCTCTGCGGGGCCAAGATCATGTGCGAGCAAGCCACGGCGCTGCTGACAGAAGCAGGGATGCCTGCTGAGAATGCACTGACCAACTACTGAGCCCGACTCAGGCGGTGCCCTCCAAGCGCCCCACCCCCCGCCTCAGCAGGATCCGAATTCGCCAAATCAAAAGAATCGACATGATGGCCAGCCCGATCGCAAGTCCGACCCAGATCCCGGGGGCTCCTAAATCCTGACGAAAGGCCAGCCATGCCCCAAAGGGGAGGCCGAGACTCCACAGACCAATGGCTGTGATGCCGACGGGCACCCGGACGTCGCCCACTCCGCGCAGAATTCCAAATGCGACATTCTGGAGGCCATCGAAGAGTTGAAAGGCCGCTGCAATGGGGATGAGGAGAACCGCAACATCCAAGACGTCCCGATCGCCTGTGTAGGCCCCAGCCAAGGTCTCTGGAAGGAAGAAAAAAGCCAATGCCGAAGCGGACATCAACAAGCAACTGAGAGCAAGGGCACACCACGCCGAGCGAGCCCATTGTTCACCCGCGCCGATCAAATTGCCCACGCGAGTCGTGGCCGCTTGGGAGACTCCGAGGGCCATCATGAACGACACACTTGCCAGATTGAGCGCTACCGTGTGTGCGGCAAGCTCCGTCTCCCCGAGCCAACCCACGAGAACGCCAGCGGCAATGAAGGCCCAAACCTCAAATCCAATCTGGAACCCCACAGGCACTCCGATTCGCAGGACGCGAACCACCGCCGAAACCCGCCACGCCTGAAACGGGGACACCCAATACTGGCGGAGGGTTTTTCGCACAAGAACGATCATCAAGCCAAGCTGGATGAACTGACAGATGGCTGTGGACCATGCACACCCCACCACACCCAACTCTGGCAGTCCCCACTTGCCGTACATCAAGCCTGCATTCAGGAAGATGTTGACCACCGTGATCACCAGGTAGGTGTAGGCAGCAGGGCGCATGATCCCAAGGCCCTGAACCACTTGTCGGAGGGCATTGAACAGAAGCATGGGCACCACACCAACCGCCAACACCACAGCAAATCGATGCGCCTCTGGAATCAGACCTGCCGGCTGCTGAAGCACTCCGAGCCCTGAACCGGCAAGAAAGTGCCAACCGATCAACGGAATCGACACCAGGAGAGCAACCGCAATGCACTCTTGCAGCGCGAACTGCACCCGCTTCTTGTCTCCCGCACCATGGGCCTGACTCACGATGGGATCGATGCCCTGAAGCACTCCTCGACCGAGGAGCACCAAAGAATGGCACCACATGTGCGCCAAGGCACAGGACGCAAGCGCTTCTTTGCCCAACCGTCCCACCATCGCAATGTCCACAACGGAGGTGCCCATGTGACCCAGCAGCCCAAGGACCACAGGCCACGACAATCCCCACAAAACGGCAAACTCCTCTCGGGGGTTGCTGGTTTTTCGAATCGGTTCGGACATGCCGTGGGTCAGGGCTCCCCGGCCACGAATGCCTCGAGCTGCTCGCCCGTCTTCGCCATGGTGTCAATGGTCATGTTCAGCGCCATGCTGTCCGGGATGTCGGCATTCAGGATCTCCGCCTGGAGCCACATGGCCTCCAGGCGTCGCGTTGAGCCATCCTGCTTTGGGAGGGTGACAGCCAGATAGTACTGCTGGATGACGCGAAGCCAGTCCACCGAGATGTCGGGCTCCCACCGTGTCCAGCTGCGCTGTACGGTCGCCCAACCCGTCTCAAGCTCCACCCAGTGGTATTGCATGTGGGTGTTGGAACGCCCTGTGATGCTGAGGGGGTAGTTGGCCACCACCGAGACGTAGAGTTCCGTCGTCTTGCAACTGCGGTCTCGAAAGCACTCCTCGTTGCTCAGAAACTCTCGTTCATAGGCATCGTAGTCCCCTGGAAACATCGCCACCGGGTCTCCATACAGCATCAAATCCACAACCTCATCGGCGGGCAGGGCCACGTCGTAGCCCACCGCTGCACCAATCAAGCCCGTGAGATCCCGGTTCTCCAGCGCCACACTCTCGACTGCCTCGGAGCTGATGTTGGTGACCTCATAGCCTTCACTCGTCTCTTCGAAATGATTGCTGAGCCAGGCATCAAGGTTGGTGAGCCCCGGTTGCAAGTAGGTGTCGTCCTCGTCCCAGGTGTGCTCAAAGAGAAAGCTCGCGAGATCATCCCTCGCATTTCCTTGGCCAGGCGCAGATGGCAAGCCCTTCGTAACGCGACACTCATGAAGAAAACACGCGACCTGCGCTCGAAGTCGTTCA
>JAYXVV010000191.1:0-31497 GCA_036021505.1 Myxococcota bacterium
CCCATCGCCCTCGCGAGCCTGGACAGCGCGGGTCCGAGGCTCTTTGAGGGGGAGGCCAACGCCAACACTCTGATGCTGGGGCTGATGGCCTTCACCCCAGACGATCTCCTCTCGTTTTCCTGGGGCAGCGGCGATCTGAATCGGATGCCGGTGCTTGTGGGTGGGGCCGGACTTCTCGCAGCGGGCCTGGCGTGGCGAGAGGCACGTCTCTGGGCCCCTGCGCTGCTGTCGGGCTGGCTCCTGATGCTCATCTCTTTGGGGCCCAGCCTCGGAGACGGAGGCTTCAATGGCGCGCTGCCCTATGTCTGGCTGATGGAGCACGTGGACCTCGCCCGGGGCTCCATGCGCCCGGTGCGCTACGGGGTGGCCGGTGGCTATCTCCTGTGCATCGGGGCAGGGATCGCACTGGGAATCCTCTGGAATCGCTACGCGCACCGAAAGGCCCGCTGGGCGGCATGGGTCGGTCTCTGTTGGCTCCTGATTCTGCAGGTCCGACCCCAGGCCATGACTCCCGATCTGGCCTGGCCGCCGAGTCCGTCTCTCTCGGCTGTGGAGGGCAGTGCTTCGGTGCTGGACATCCCACTGGCCGGGGCCAACGAGCGGCGCTTTGCGCTGTGGGCCTACCATCCCGCTCCTCGGCTCAACCCCGCCCACGACGTGGAGCGCTGGCGAGACAAGATCCGGGTGCCAGCGGGTCAGTTTCCGCTCTTGACGGTTGTGGATGATTTTGAACGAAACGAGGCCATCAGCGAGGCGCGCATGGAGCGTTTGGCGCAGCCTCTTCCGGAGGTGACAACGCATGGCCTGCGCTTCATCGCCATCCACACCGAGCGGGTGAACCCCCAGAAGCTCGAGGGCTGGAAGATGATTTTCAGCCAAACAGGCGCCCGACTGGTGAGTCAGGAGGATGGTGTGCTCCTCTATGCGATTGCTCCCGGGTGAAGCCGCTTCCAAAAGCGTCGACTCGGGATAAGATGATGGGCATGCGCATCGCGATCGTCACTCGAGGGGATCTCTACCCCACCCGCCACGGTGCAGCGGTCAAGATCGTCCGCACGGCGGAGTACCTCTCTCTCCAAGGAGCAGAGGTCTTTGTGGTCACCGACAATCGGGATCACTACCTCGCCTATCGCAACGGCCGAGTGGAGGAAGTGGCCTACGGAGACCGCTTTCGAGCCAGCCAGGAGTGGCCGGGGTTCGACCGAGGCGGTCGCTTCGCGGAAAAAATCTGCGACTGGGTCGGCTATCCCGCGGACGAGCACTTTCTCTACACCGCGCAGTTTGATCCCGCATGGTGGGGTCGCGTGCTCTATGTGGGACGAACCGAGGAAATCGATGTCTACCAGGCCGAGTTTCCAGGCTACGGCGTGGCCTGCTGGCTGGCGGCCAAGATGCTCGGCGGCAAGAGCGCGATTGTGCAGCACAACGTGGAGTGGGATCGGCTCCAGGACGTCTTGGGGCTCAGTGACAAGGAAGTGCGTCGGATTCGGGCCTGCGAGCGTTTTGCGCTGAAGCGGGTGGACGAGGTCATTGCTGTGAGTGCGGACGATCGCGTGCGGATGGAGCAGGCCGGGATTCCGGGGCATCGCATCACCGTCATCCCTCACGGAGTGGATCTCTGCCGCTATGAGGCGCCTCGCGGCGGAGCCGTTCGCTTCTCCTACGGCATCGACCCGGATGTACCGCTCCTGTTCTTCCACGGCACGCTGCACTACTGGCCCAACACGGAGGCGGTGCGCTTCATCGCTGAAGAGCTCTTGCCCCGGGTTCTGAAGGTGCACCCCGACGTACGAATCATCGTCGCGGGTCTGAATCCTCCGGCCTACTACCGCCATCCCTCCATCGTCTATCCAGGAGCGGTGCGCGATCTCGCGGGCCACATCGCAGCCGCTGACCTGACACTCTGTCCGGTCTTCTCCGGAGGAGGCACCCGACTCAAGCTCCTGGAATACTTCGCGGCAGGAAAGGCCTGTGTGTCCACCACCAAAGGTGCGGAGGGCGTCGCCTACGAGGCCGGCAAAGAACTGGTCATCGCCGACGAGGCGGACTCCTTCGCCAACGCCGTCTTGGATCTCATCGCCAAGCCCAAGAAAAGGGCCCGAATTGGGAACGCAGCAAAGCGCTTCGCAGCCCACTACGACTGGACTCCGATCACACGCCTCTATCTGGATCTCTTCGAGGGCCAAGGTCGGGGAGGGGACTACAACCAGACGGTCGCCAAGAGGAGGGCGGAGGGGACAAAGGCCATTCCGTCGCTGACGCTTCCTCCGCCTCAGAAGGCTCCGATTGAAGCCCACCTGCCGGAACGGGATGTGTCCAAAGATCGAACGCTCTTGCTGTTGATCAACCGGGGGTGCAACCTGCGCTGCGAGTTCTGCGATCTCTGGGACAACCCCGACGAAATGCCCTTCGAGAAGGCGATCGGGCTGCTCGACGAGGCCGTCAAGATCGGAACCAAGACCCTCGTGATTACGGGGGGCGAGCCCTTCATGTACAAGCGCCTGTTCGATCTCGCAGCCGCCGCGAAAGAGCGCGGGATGGGCGTGAACATCACCACCAACGGCACGCTCATTGAAAAACGCTGGAGTGAGCTTCAGAGTGCTCCAGTGGATTCCTTGTCCATCTCCATCGACGGCTTGGAGGAAACCCACGATCGGATCCGGGGCCAGAAGGGGGGGCACAAGCGTACGTTGAAGGGGCTCCACAAGGTCCGCAAAGACGGACGCATCGGTATTTCGGTCTATTTTGTTGTGACCAATCAAAACGTGGAGGAACTGGCTCAGGTCTACGATCAGAGCCGAGAGTGGGGGGTCGGCTTTGACTTCTGGCCGGTCAACGATGCGGAGGATCTCTACCTCCGGACCAAGACCGATCGCGCTGCCTACACCCGTGCGATTGCCCACATCGCGGAACACTCCCAAGACGTAGCGGCACGTTCGCATTTTTACCAAGTGGGGCTGGACTACCACAAACACGGCCTCAAGGCGGTTCGCTGTCTGGGTTTGGTGGACCAGTATGGGGTCACCTACAAAGGCGAACTCTTGCCGTGCTGTGTCTGGGGGGCGGATGGCCTCTCGGCGGGCAATGTCTTCGAGACGCCGCTCTCGGTGCTGTGGGAGTCCCCGGCCGTGCAGGAACAACGGGAGGGGCTGTACAAGAAAGGCTGCACGGAGGGGTGCTTCAATCACTCCCTCTACGAGTTCACAACCTCAACCGGAGAATCGTTCCGGGTGTCCTGAGCCGTGTTCAGTTGAGCTGCTCGAGGTACGTAGCGAGCTCTTTGAGGCTTCGGAAGGAGAAGGCGTCGTCGACATCGAGCGGGCAGCCTCGCCCTCCAAGAATGAGCTTGGTTCCATCGGGCAGCAGGGGTCGGAGGACCTTGGCATAGTCCGAGGCCTGCTCAATCGGGTAGCCGGTCGAGAAGCTCAGCAGGGCGTGCGAGGCCTTGGAGGTCTCCGCCACCTCCGCGATGGAGTCTTGGGGGCAGTTGGAGTCCAGCCAGATGATGCTGTGCCCGTTGATGGCCACAAGGTAGGCGGCGAGGTGCAGGCCCAAGACATGGTCTTCACCGCTTGGAGTCGCCAGAATGCAGACCTGACCGTTGTTGAGAGCGTTGAAGCGCATCCACTCCCGCGACAAAAGGTCCTGAAGGACAAAGGACGCGAAGTGCTCGTTTGCGATCGAGAGTTTGCCGGCCACCCAGCGCTCACCGATCTCGCGGAGCAACTCCGGGCAGTCGGTGATGACAAAGTTCTTGAAGCCCTTCTGTGCGCTTCGGGTCTCCAGGGCCGTGCGCAGCTCGTCCCCGTCGAGCGACATGATCGCGCTCATGCACAGGTCAACCCAGTTGCGAGTCTCTGGTTTGGAAGCGGGCAGCGAGGCCCTCTCCGGTGCGTGTCCAAGGAGGCTGAGCAGCTCGGAGTAGGGAATCTGCAGGACCGCTGAAGGACGGTAGCCTTGGTCGATCGCCGACTTGATCGCTCTCAAGTGAGGGATGAGCGCGGCATCGTATCGGCGGTGCCCGCTCGGCAGGCGCTGGGGAGTGGGGAAGTTGTACCGCCTCTCCCAGGTCCGAAGCGTCTCCGTGGGGATCTTGGTGGCTTGAGACAGTGCCCCAATGTTGACGCGTGCGGAATTCTTTTTCATGACACCTTAAATCTATCCAAAAACATTTCATTTGCAAAAGATATTTGCTAAAGATAATCTAAAAACATGTTCAAATTTTGTTCCTTTCTGGGCCTTCTGGGCCTTTTTTTGGGTTTGGCCGGTCCGGGGCCTGCTCTCGCCCAGGAGGAAAGGTCTGCTGAAACGCTCAGCCCGCCCCAGTTGATCGCTCAGCCCGCAGTCAGCTACCCGGAGGCGGCCCTGAGAGAAGGGGTCGGGGCGCAGGTTGTGGTCCAAGTGGATCTCGATGCAGAAGGGAGAGTCATCGCCGTACAAGTGGCAGAGCCCCCCGAGTCGGGGCCTTATTCCACCGTTTTCGAGGCTTCAGCAGTGCAAGCGGTCTACCGGTTTCAGTTTGAACCGGCGAGGAACGAGGCGGGAGAGGGGGTTCCCTCCCGGATTCTGTACCGCTACGTTTTTGCTGCGGAGAGGCAAGCGCTCCTGGCCATTACCGGGGTTCTCAAAGACCCGGTGAGCGAACAGGGGCTTGGGGAGAGGCAGGTTTTTGCCAGCAGGGGGGAGCAGACGGAGTCCGTTGTGAGCGAATTCGATGGCAGCTTCTCCTTCTTCGACCTGGAAAGCGGGGAGTGGGTGCTCACTGTCGAGGGCCAGGAAGCGAGGGTGCCGGTCACAGTCAGCAGCGGCAGTGTGTCTGAGGTCGAGTTCTACGTGGATCAGGCCGCCGTGGGGCGCCAAGAGACGGGATTTGAAGAGCTGGTGGTCGAGGCCAGGCTTCCAACAACCTCGGTCACCGAGCGGGTGCTCTCGCGAGAGGAGATCAGCTTTCTGCCCGGAGCGGGTGGAGATGTCGTGAAGGTGGTCCAGAATCTTCCAGGGGTGGGGCGCTCACCTCTTGGTACAGGCAACCTGATCATCCGAGGCACTTCGCCGGAAGACTCCGGCTATTTCCTCGACGGAGGCAACATCCCCGTGGTGTTCCATTTCGGCGGACTCACCACGGTGGTCGCCTCCGATACCCTGTCGGAAGTGGCCTTTCTTCCGGGATCCTTCAGTGTTCGCTACGGGCGCATCTTGGGCGGTCTGGTCGACCTGCGGTCCACGACGGTGTTGCCGGCCGCTTCTCGGTCCTACGTCTCGGTGGACATCTACCAAGCCACAGCGTTCTCGGAGCACCGCATTGGCGACCGAAATGCGGTTTCGATAGCCGGACGCCGGTCCTATGCGGATGCCGTTTTGAACCCCATCCTCAATGACGGAAACCGGCGGATACAGGCCCCACGGTACTACGATTTCCAGGCACGCTGGATGCACAAGACCGACAGCAACGGCTTGTTGGACGCCTTCTTTTTTCTGTCGGACGATTCCTTCCGATTTCTGGGGCCGGAGGACGAGGGCAGCATTGTACAGAGCGCATTTGGAACCTCCTTTCAGAAGCTGAGGGTTCAGTTCACCCAACCCATGGAGAAGGACTGGCGATTCGAGGCCACTGTGCTGGGAGGGCCTCAGAGCAAGGAGTTCCAGTTTGACGGGGATGGGGAGGCCTATGAGCGCCCATTTCTGCCGACGACGCGGCTGGAGTTTTTCCGACCCGACAAGAACGGCCCTGGCTGGCGTTTTGGATTGGATCTTCTCGCTGGAGTCGATCGCTACCTCTACGACGTTCCAAACTTCGGCACGCGTGAGGAAGGAGAAAGCGTCATCATCGCACCCGGACTCTATGCGGAGTCCACGCTCAACTGGGGGCCAAGCCAGTGGGTGCTGGGTTTGCGAGGAGACGCGATGTCCTATGAGGACGGTCTGGTGGGTCCGGTGGTGGATCCTCGACTGGGGCTCAAGGTCGATCTCTGGGAGGGAGGACGCTTCATCGGGGGAGTGGGAAAGCACTCGCAGTTTCCTCTGACGCGACAGCTTCTGTCGGAAGGGGAGGGGGTACCCGGTCTCGAGGCGGCGTATTCGCTGCAGAGCAGCTTCGGGCTTGAGCAGGTTTTTGGGGATGCCCTCAGCATCGAAACTGTCGGTTTTTTTCAGAGGCTCAACAACCTGGTCTCCGGCCGGGAAGAGACCTTTCGTTTTTTCACGGGGCCACCGGACTTTGGTCCTTTTGACACAGGAGCCTACGCCAACGACGGCACAGGCTTGGTCTGCGGGGTGGAAACCCTCATTCGAATGGACCTCCCCAACACCGTGGCTTTTCTGTCAGCGACCTTCAGTCACTCGGAGCGGCAGGATCGGCCGGACGACGACCGGGAGTTGTTTCGCTACGACCAGCCCGTCGTTCTCACCGCGGTGGGAAGCCATGATTTTGGGAATGGCTGGCGTCTGGGATCGCGGGTCCGCTTCAGCTCGGGATACCCCTACACCCCCGTCGTCAACAGCTTCTACGACCTGCAGACCCGAGAGTTCGTGCCGGTGTTTGGCGAGCGCTCGTCAGCCAGGCTTCCCAACTTCTTCTCGGTCGACCTTCGGATCGACAAAGAGTACGAATTCCAGAGGTGGGTCCTCACCACCTACTTGGACATTCAGAACCTGACCAACACCACCAATGCGGAGGTGATCGCATGGACCTACGACTACGAACAGGAGGAGGGCATCGAATCCAATCCTCTCTTTCCCGCCTTTGGGTTGAAGGGCGAATGGTAGGCGCATTGATGGTTCTGGTGGCCTGTATGCCGGGTCCTCAGCGCGAGACGCTGGTGGATGACCTGGTGGTCTTGGCTGCGGTGCCCAGCTCCCCGGAGGTCGATGCCGGGGAGAGTTTTGGAGTGGACGTCTACCTCGGCAGGCCGGATGCGACCCCGGTGGATCTTCTCGTGTGGTCTTGCTTTCCTGCGAGTGACGAGGCGTGTCTCGAGGAGGGAGCCGAGAGCCGTTTCGTTGTGGTGGAGGACGCTCAGGAAGTCAGCAGCGTGGAGCGAACGGTTCCCATCGAGCTCGCTTTTCCCTTGGATGCCGGTGAAGAGTTGCCTCTCTTTGTGTGGAGCATGGCCTGCGAGACGGGGCTTTGCCCGCTGATTGAGGAGGCCAAGACCGGGCAGGTCGAAGAAAGCATTCTTCTCAATCCCATCCCTGAGCTGCAAGAGCTGCCCTTCGACGGGGTGAGTCTTGCTGCACAACGGGTCTGGTTGTCCGCCCGCTCGGCAGAGGAAAGACGCAAGAACCCGGTGGTCAGCGCGTCCTTTGAGGTTCCAGCGGGGGTGTCGGCGGGAGAGTCCGTGATGTTGAGCTTCGAGGTCGAGGATCACATGGAGGGGGTTGAGGCCTTCGGGTACTCCCTCAGCGGGGGGTTTGGAGAGGTTTCCGCCCGCGTCTTCGAGGGTGAGGTGGCCCTGGAGTGGTTCGCGCCAGAGGAGTTGGAAGGCTCCGAGCCGACACGGGTTTGGGTGGTGTTTCAGAGTGAGGAAGGCGGCGCAGCCGTATGGAGTGAAACATGGACAGTCGCAGCGAAAAACAATTGAAAGTGGTCCTCACGGGAGCGACCGGGTTCATCGGCTCAGCGGTGGCGCGGGCACTTCTTGACGAAGGCCATGAAGTTTTGGGAATCAGCCGCAGGGCCGATCAACTGCAGCAAGAGCCCGAGGAGGGGATGCGTTGGTCCACTCTGGAGGAGGCGGACTTTTCAGGCTTTGATGCCGTGGTCCACCTCTCAGGCGAGCCAATTTTTCCGGGTCGGTGGACCCAAGCCAAGAAAGATCGAATCGTGACCAGCCGTGTTGAGGGAACGCAGGAGGTCGTGAAAAAAATGGCAGCCTGCAGCACACCTCCAAAGGTACTGCTCTGTGCTTCGGGGTCCGGCTACTACGGCCGACGAGTGGATGCTCCCGTGGCGGAGGACGCACCGGCCGGAGAGGGTTTCTTGGCCCAAGTCTGCGTGGACTGGGAGGCTGCAGCGGATGAGGCGGAGGCATTGGGGTGCCGGGTGGTGCAAATGCGGCTCGGAATCCTCCTCGGGCCTGGAGCGAGCGCCCTCAACACCATGGTGCCGGTGTTCAAGTGGGGAATCGGCGGGCCTCTGGGGTCCGGGAAGCAGCCACTGGCCTGGATCGACCTCCGAGACGTTGTGGATTTCATCTCGGTCGCGTTGGTCCGAGAGGATGTGTCTGGGCCGGTCAACTTGGTCGCAGGAGCACCCGCACAGAAAGATTTCGCCCGTGCCTTGGGCAAGGCACTCAGTCGGCCGGCCTTCATGCCCGCTCCGAGCTTCGCCATCCAGCTTCTCTACGGGGAAGCCGCCTCGGCGGTACTGGGTGGGCAAAACGTGGTCTGCCAGCAGTTGAAGGACTGGGGGCTCGCCCCGAAGCATTCGGATCTGCTGACTGTGCTGCAAGATGCGATTGAGGCGTGACCGCTCTCAAACCAGCAAGCTGTCCGTGGGCGGGCAGGATATAGAGCGCCGTCTCGCGGAGGACGCCGATGGCCTGGGTAAGAGTGAACTTCAAGGGAAAACGAGTCTGGGCACAGGTTGGCGTCACCGGGGAACTTGTGGTTGAGGGAGGACGCGTTCCGATACGCTACTCCGACAAGCCGGGCGCGAAGGTCTACAACGCGGGAGGAGCAAACATCTCCCGAATTGATGGAGAGACTCCGGTAGACCTTGAGGCAGGAGTGGCTGCTGAGCCGCGTCAAGCGGGCAGCTCGGGTGGCTCGCGAGGCACAGGATTCGGCAGTGCAGGGCGGCGCACCAAGGCCCAAGAGGAGGCGGCCAGAAAGTTGACCAAGGATCAGATCGCGGCGCTTCCTGAGGGAACCCACGTCTGCTTTACCGATGGGGCTTGCAAGGGCAATCCGGGGCCAGCTGGCTCCGGGGCTGTGGTGAAGCTTGCGGACGGTCGTGTCTTGGAAGCCTCTCGGTTTCTGGGGGTTGCCACCAACAATGTGGGGGAACTCACGGCGATCGGGATGGCCATCGACCTCCTCGAAGAGGCTCGTGTCTCTCGAGACGAACCCGTGGTGATCTTCACGGACTCCTCGTACAGCCGCGGTGTCCTGACTCAGGGCTGGAAAGCCAAGGCCAACAAGGAGCTCATCGAGTTGACCAAGATTCGGCTTCGGGCTTGGTCAAGGCTGACTGTCAATTGGGTGGCAGGTCACGCCGGCATTCCTGAAAACGAGCGGGCCGATGAGCTCGCAGGCGCTGCAATCGAGGAGGCGCTCTGATGGGTTGGTTTGTGCTTTGGGGAGTGGTGGCGCTCGTCGGGGTGTGGCTGAGATGGAGCTATGCCGATCCGATGGTGGAGCGGCTCTGGGAGAATTCACAGGAGGCCGGTGGCGGACTGGCGGCGAAGGATTCCATCGACCAGTTGGGGCGCTTTGTGGAGCAGGCGGGCTTTGTGTTGATCCTGGTGGCTGTCTTTATGACGTTGGTGCAGCTCAAGCGGCTTCGGGAGAGGTCCTCGCGAGAGTCCTAGGGGCGCCAGCCATCCCTCCAAGCCCGCAGGTGCTTGAGGAATTCGATGACGGTCTCCCTGTGGACCTTGGATGCGCCGCCCGCTCGCGCCCGCATAACGGCGTCTACTTCGGTCCAGACCAGACCTTTTTCCAGCGCTTTGAGAACCACCTCGGGATCGAGAAACCAATCGGTCGAGCGGGCGTCGAGGGTTTCCCATGCCTCACGGGTGAACAGTTTGGGGCAACCGTTGGCATCGCTGAGCTTGGAGCCCAGGGCCCGCATGACGAGGTTGTAGGCCTTGCTGACGGCCCAGCGCTGTCGGCCATCGTTGCGCTGGATTCGGCGAGCTTTGGCCAACTCAGCACCGGTCCTGACCAGGGCCTCATAGGCGTCCACGACAACACTCGCCTCGACCTGGCCGTCGCCCCACATCCAGCCTACGATGGGGGTCTGGAGCTGCCGCATGCCAGCAAGAATGCCTCCCCCGTAGCCTCCATTTTCCTCAAGGTGAAGCACAAGCAGAGACTCGTCTTTGGAAGCCAAGCGGTTGAGAATCTTGCCTGTTGAGTCGGTCGAACCGTTGTTGACCAGCGCGATGGCGTGGGGAATTCGCGCTTCTCGAAGGGCTCCCTTGAGGTCCGCAATGACGACCTGTGCGGCGGTTTCCTCGTTGAAGAAGGGGATCGCAAGTCCAAGGGGAGGTCGGCTCACAACAGGCGTCCTTGGGCCAGGTTTCGGATGGTCCCCCAACGGGTTCGAACGCAGTCGGGAAAGTCCTCACCGCGATCGATAAAGTCCTTCAGCCAGGCGCGTGTCACGGGGTCTGAGGGGTAGCCTGAACCGACGTTTCCGAGGGCTTGAATCTGAGCGTCTCGATGGACCTTGGCAAAGATGCTGGCAGCGGAACATGGCGGATGGTTCAGATCGGCTTTGGGTTCGACAATCAAGTGGGGTTGGTAGCCGATTCGGGAAACCAGTCGCTGCAGGAATTGAGGAATGCCTCTGGGGTGGCAAGGTGCATCGATGATCACGCCATCCGGCCGCGTCCGGAGGATGAGGGTCGCAAAGGCTTCCTCCTCCAAGGCGTTGAGGTTTCCGTTGTCAATCTGTTGGGGGCTGATGTCCACCAGGTGGGCCTCGCCAATTTCCTCAAGGAGCGGAAGGATGCGCTCACGACGCTTGGCACTGAGTTTTTTGGAGTCGGTGGCGCCGGTCTGGCGGATGCGGTCGAGGTCGTCTTTGGTCGTGAGAAAGCCCCCCACAACCAGCGGCCCCAGCACGCATCCTCGTCCGGCTTCGTCCAATCCCAAGATTCGCATGATGATGGAGCTATCGGGCTGACATATTATTCGCCAAAAGTCCTGTGGATTTGTTGAGGAATCACGGGGGTTTTCTGAGGGCAACCAAAAAGATGTCACATTGGGTGCCCCCTTAAGGGGGGCAAGGTCACGCGCAACTGGCTAATTAAAGAGGGAACGCGTTCAAAACACAGGGAGTGTGCATGGCAGTGCACCAGATCAAACGAGGGCTCGACTTGCCCATCACAGGATCGCCGAGCGAGTATGTGGTGGAAGGCGCACGTGTGAGCCGAGTTGCAGTTGTTGCAGAGGACTTTCCCTTGATGAAGCCACGCATGCATGTGGCCGTGGGGGATAAAGTCGTTCGAGGACAACTGCTTTTCGAGGATCGAAAGGCGGAGGGGGTGAAGTTCACGTCCCCAGCGGAAGGAGAGGTTGTGGAGGTCCACCGAGGAGAGCGTCGCGTTCTTCAATCGGTGGTGATTGCAGTCTCAGAAAAGGACAAACAGGGTCAAGGCGAGCAGGTGAGCTTCGAGGGGTACATCGGCAGCAACGTCGGTGACTACAGCCGCGACAGCCTCAAGTCCTTGCTCTCCGAGTCGGGACTCTGGACGGCCTTTCGAGCACGCCCGTATGACCGAGTGCCTTCCCCGACGGAGGACTGCAGCAGCATCTTCGTCACGGCCATGGACACCAACCCCCTTGCGGGTTCGGTTCCGAAGGCTCTCGAGGGACGCGAGGAGGACTTCAAGCGCGGCCTTGAGGGACTTGCCCTCCTCACCGACGGCGCCGTGCACCTCTGCAAGGCTCCTGGGGCGGCAATCCCGGAGGCTGGAAACGCTCAGGTCTCCGAGTTCGGAGGGCTCCACCCCGCGGGACTCCCAGGGACCCACATTCATTTCCTCGACCCGGTGAGCCGGGCAAAGACCGTCTGGCACATTGGGTACCAAGACGTTGCGGCGATCGGAGCCCTTATCGCGACAGGAAAGCTCGACGTGACGCGAGTGGTCGCCTTGGGCGGTCCGCTGGTCAACGAACCCCGGATGCTGCGCACCCGCCAGGGAGCCAGCATTCTCGAGCTCACCTCAGGCGAGCTCAAGGACGGGACAACTCCGCGGCTTATCGCAGGGTCGATCCTCAACGGCAGAACCGCAAACTGCAGCACATGGGGCTACCTTGGCCGCTACCACAACCAGATCAGTGTGTTGAAGGAGGACAACGAGCGCGTCCTCTTTGGATGGCTGCGAGCAGAAAAGCGCCAGTTCTCCGTCACCCGTGCGTACATCTCCATTCTGGCCTTCGTGGTCGCTGGACTGGCGCTCATGGCTGCCATTGTGACCAACCCGCCAGCACTCGAGTCCCTGAAGATGGCAGGAGGGGATGTCGTCGAGACCCCCATCTCGCTGTCTTCGCTTGTGAGTGTGCTGCTGGTCTGGGGTGTTCTTGTCGTCGGTCTCTCCATGATGCGAGGGGCGATTGGCTCGAAAAAATCCAATGGCATTGACATGACCACCACCACCTTTGGCTCCCACCGTGCAATGGTGCCGATCGGCTCCTTTGAGCGCGTGATGCCTCTGGACATCATGCCGACTTTCTTGCTCCGCGCCCTCGACGTGGACGACATCGAGAACGCAGAGGCCCTGGGTTGCCTCGAGCTCGGTGAGGAAGACCTGGCGCTGTGTTCGTTCGTTGCCCCAGGCAAGACGGACTACTGCGCGGCGCTCCGGCGTAACCTCGACATCATCTGGAAGGAGGGCTGATGAAGTTTCTACGCAATTTCTTCGACGCGATCGAGCCTCATTTTCTCGAGGGTGGAAAACTCGAGAAGCTGTACCCGATCTACGAAGCCACCGACACCATTTTCTTCACCCCGGGTGAGACGGCCAAGGGCAAGGTGCACGTTCGTGATGCACTCGACCTGAAGCGGATGATGATCACCGTGATTTTCGCGCTGATCCCTTGCGTGTTGATGGCCCTCTACAACACGGGCCTCCAAGCCAACTCCTGGGTCGCCAACGGTGGAGCCCCGTTAGAGGGGTGGCAAGAGAGTGTCTACACCTTCTTGGGATACGACCAGGCAGACACCAGCCTCTGGGCCAACATCATGCACGGAGCCGTCTACTTTGTGCCGGTTCTGGCAGTGACCTTCCTCATCGGTGGTCACATCGAGGTGCTCTTCGCTGCAGTGCGAAAGCATGAGGTGAATGAGGGGTTCTTGGTGACCGGCTTCTTGTTCCCGCTCATTCTCCCTCCGACCATTCCCCTGTGGCAGGTCGCCGTAGGCATCACCTTTGGTGTGATTGTCGGCAAGGAGGTCTTCGGCGGTACGGGAATGAACATCTTCAACGTGGCGCTGACCGCTCGAGCCTTCTTGTTCTTCGCCTACCCGGCGGAAATCAGCGGCGAGAGCCCCTGGGTCGCTGCGGACTTGGGAGCGGGCCTCGATGGCATGTCGGGAGCAACCAACTTGGCTGCTGCGGCCTCGTACGAAATGGTTCCGATATCGGCGGAGGCGGGACAGGCGCTCTTCGCTTCCACGGGCTCGTACGACATGAGCCCGATCGCAGAGGCGGGACAGGCGATCTACCCGTGGAGTGCTGAAACGGTCTTCAACGCCAACTGGGTGAATGCCTTCGTAGGGTTTACGCCCGGCTCCATGGGTGAGACCTCCACACTGGCGTGTCTCCTCGGTGCCATCATCCTGATCACGACCCGGGTGGGTTCCTGGCGGACCATGCTGGGTGTGGTGGCTGGAACCGCTGGGATGGCCCTGATGCTCAATGGGCTGGCAGACAACGTGGAGAACCCGCTCTTCGGTATGTCGCCCATGTGGCACATGGTCGTAGGCGGCTGGGCCTTCGGTGCAGTCTTTATGGCGACCGACCCGGTCTCATCGGCCTTCACGAACCGTGGAAAGCTGATCTATGGCTTCCTGATTGGTGTGCTGGTTGTGCTCATTCGAGTGGTCAACCCGGCCTACCCTGAGGGGATGATGCTGGCGATCTTGTTCATGAACATGTTCGCCCCACTCATCGACAACTACTATGTCCAAGCCAACATTAAGAGGAGAAAGGCTCGTGCAACGTAGCAACAACTACACCATCCTCTTTGCGGCAGCCGTCTGCCTGGTGTGCGCGATCTTTGTATCGGGCGCAGCGGTGGCGTTGAAGCCAATGCAAGAGGCCAACAAAGTTCTGGACGTCCAAAAGAAGGTGCTCGATGTCTCGGGTGCTTTGGCGGAAGGTCAGGAACTCTCCGACATGACCCCTGAGGAAATCACAGCGCTCTACGAGGAGAAAATCCAGGCTCAGGTCGTTGACCTGGCGTCTGGAAACTTCGCAGAGGGCATCGTTGCCGCGGACTACGATCAGCGGAAAGCGACCAAAGACCCCGCTCAGAGCTCAGAAGCGCCGGACAACAGGGCAGGGCTCCTCCGGGTGCCCACCAATGCCAGTGTCTACAGCCTGGTGGAAGACGGAGTCGTCAAGACCATCATTCTGCCGATCTCCGGCAAGGGCCTGTGGTCCACCCTCTACGGTTTTCTCGCCCTCGAGGCGGACACCACCACCATCAAGGGCATCACCTTCTACGAACACGCTGAGACCCCTGGCCTCGGCGGAGAGGTGGACAACCCGCTCTGGAAGGCGAAGTGGGAGGGCAAACAGGCCTTCGGCGAAGGGGACTTCTCGGCTCCGAGAATCAAGGTTCTTAAAGGCATGGCCTTGGATACGGAAGAAGGACGAGCACACCACATCGATGGCCTGGCCGGTGCCACCATCACCGCACGCGGTGTGAGCGATTTGGTGCAGTTCTGGCTTGGCGACAACGGCTTTGGACCCTACCTTGAGCGCTTCCGGGACGGCGTGGCTGATGCTCCGGAAGGGGAAGAGGGAGGTGACTCGTGACGAAGAAAGAACGCGAAGTCCTCATTGACCCCTTCTTCAACAACAACCCCATCTCGCTGCAGGTGTTGGGCATCTGCTCGGCGTTGGCCGTGACCACGAAAGTGGAAACCAGCCTCGTGATGTCGTTGGCCGTGATTGCGGTGCTTACCCTGAGCAACCTCTCGATCTCCATGATTCGAGACTACATCCCAGGCAGCATTCGAATCATTGTCCAGCTCACCATCATTGCAAGCCTGGTCATCATCACCGACCAGGTCCTCAAGGCCTACCTCTTCGACATCTCCAAACAGTTGTCGGTCTTTGTTGGTCTGATCATCACCAACTGCATCATCATGGGTCGTGCAGAGGCCTTTGCAATGCAGAATGGTCCGAAAATGTCCATCCTCGATGGCATCGGAAATGGCATCGGCTACAGCCTTGTGCTGCTCTTTGTCGGGTTTTTCCGAGAGCTCTTTGGTACGGGAAAACTGATGGGCGTGACTGTCCTCGACCCGATCAACGAGGGCGGCTGGTACAACCCCAACGGTCTGATGGTGCTCGCACCGGGTGCGTTCTTCCTGATTGCGCTGTTCATCTGTTTGAACCGCATCTGGAAACCCGACCAAGTTGAAGCGGAAAACTAAGGAATTGAACCATGGTTGAACACTACCTAAGCCTTGGAGTGAAGAGCATCTTCGTGGAGAACATGGCCCTGGCCTACTTCCTCGGAATGTGCTCGTTCCTGGCGGTTTCGAAGAAAGTAGAGACGGCGATGGGTCTGGGTCTGGCAGTCATTTTCGTGCTTGTCGTGACCTGCCCGCTGAACCAAGTCGTCTACAACCTGCTCTTGGCAGAAGGGGCGCTTTCTTGGACAGGAAACGAGACGCTGGCCAGCATGGATCTGAGCTTCTTGACCTTTCTGGCCTTGATCGGTTCGATTGCGGCCACCGTTCAGGTGGTCGAGATGGCGCTGGAGAAGTTCTCACCGGATCTCCACGCCCAGTTGGGCATCTTCCTCCCACTCATCGCGGTGAACTGCGCCATCCTGGGTGCATCACTGTTCATGGTGGAACGCGACTACAACTTCCCGGAGGCCACGGTCTTTGGGTTGGGCTCGGGAATCGGCTGGCTCCTCGCTGTTGTGGCGCTCGCCGCAATCCGAGAGAAGATGCGCTACTCCAACGTTCCAGACTCCCTCCGAGGACTGGGCATTACCTTCATCGTGACCGGACTCATGGCCCTCGGGTTCATGGCGTTTGCCGGCATCCAGCTCTAAGGGGGAAACGGCATGAGCTCTGAAATGTTGACCATTCTCCTCGGCGTCACCACATTCGCCGTGGTGGTCGTAGGATTGACAGCCGTGTTGATGGTCGCCAAAGCCAAGCTGGTGAACAGCGGCGACGTTCGAATCATCATCAATGAAGACGAGGAAAACGCCTTGGTAGTGCCGGCTGGCAGCAACCTGTTGAACACGCTCGCCAACCAAAAGATCTTCCTCCCCTCGGCCTGCGGTGGAATGGGCTCTTGTGGTGTGTGCAAGGTGCATGTTCGAGAAGGTGGCGGCGCAATGCTGCCGACGGAAAAGGGCTACATCACTCGAGGCGAGGCACGAGACGGCTGTCGCTTGTCCTGCCAGGTGAAGGTCAAAGAGGACATGCGCCTCGAGGTCGAGCCTGAGTTCATGGACGTGAAGAAGTGGAACTGCACGGTTCGGTCCAATGAAAACGTCGCGACCTTCATTAAGGAACTGGTGATTGAACTCCCCGAGGGAGAGAGTGTACCTTTCCGGGCCGGTGGCTACATCCAAATCGAGGCTCCCCCCCATGTGGTCGAGTACAAAAACATGGAAGTCGAGAGCGAGTACCGAGAGGATTGGGACCGCTTCAAACTCTGGGGCTTGGTCTCCAAGGTCGACGAGCCCATCACACGGGCCTACTCCATGGCGAACTACCCTGAGGAAGAGGGGATCATCATGCTCAACATTCGTATTGCGACCCCGCCTTGGGACCGCAAAGCGAACGACTACATGAAGGTTCCCCCTGGGCAGATGTCCTCCTACACCTTTGGACTTAAGCCGGGGGACCCCATTGTGATTTCGGGACCCTACGGAGAGTTCTTCGCCAAGGAGACCAAAAACGAAATGGTCTTCATCGGCGGTGGTGCAGGAATGGCGCCGATGCGTTCGCACATCTTCGACCAGTTCCGTCGAATCAAGACGGACCGAAAGGTGAGCTTCTGGTATGGAGCACGATCCTATCGCGAGGCCTTCTACGTGGATCACTTCGACAAAATCCAGAAGGACTTCCCCAACTTCCAGTGGCACTTGGCGCTCTCGGATGTGGTGGAAGAGGACGACTGGGAGAACCCAGAGTCCGAGGCTCGCAAGGCACTTGGCTGCAAGGAAGGCTACGTGGGCTTCATCCACCAGGTGCTCTTGGACAACTACCTCAGCAAGCACCCCAGCCCGGAGGACTGCGAGTTCTACCTGTGCGGGCCCCCCTTGATGAACCAGGCGGTCATCAAGATGCTCGAGGATCTCGGCGTCGAACCCGAGAACATCATGCTGGATGACTTCGGGGGATGACCCGAGGCTCTGCAGAGAGCAAAGAGCCAGGAGTCCTGCGGCGGTTTGTACTGCCGATCGGGTTCCTGGTTCTGCTCTTTTGGGCGCTGTTCACTCGCCGTCCTGACCCCGTTCCTGAAGTACTGGAAATCTCGGGGCAAACGATGGGCACTCAGTACCGAATTCTCATTGTGGAAGCGGGGTTGGACGGTCCAGGGCAACAGGAGCTCGGGGCGGACATTGAAGAGGCCCTCCGGGCGGTCAACGCCAGCATGTCCACGTACATCGAGGACTCGGAAATTTCTCGGTTCAATGCCTCGGAGAGCACGGAACCGTTTCCAATCTCCTCAGGGTTCGCGGAGGTACTCCGTGAGGCTCAGGCGATCAGTGAGTCGACAGGCGGTGCCTTTGACGCCACAGTAGGGCCACTGGTTAACCTCTGGGGATTTGGTCCAGAGAAGGCACCGGATGAGGTCTCGGAAGCCGTCTTGGACCAGGAGAGGGAGCGAGTGGGCTTCCAACACTTGACTGTGGAGGCGGAGAGTCTGACGAAGGGCGTCGCCAACCAAGTGGTGGATCTGTCGGCCATTGCGAAAGGGTGGGGTGTCGACCAACTCGTACGGGTTGTGGAGGAAGCGGGTCACCAGAACTTCATGGCAGAAATCGGCGGTGAGGTCGCTACACGCGGAACCAATGCCAATGGAGGACTGTGGCGTCTTGGAATCGAAAAGCCACTCTTGGAGGGCCGGAAGGTCCATTCTGTGGTGGAACTCTCCAATCAGGCCATGGCGACCTCCGGAGACTACCGCAACTTCATCGGCGAGGGGGCGTCCCGTCGGTCACACACGATCGACCCAAGAACGGGCCGTCCGGTGACCCACAGCTTGGCCAGTGTCAGTGTGGTGGCGGAGAGCTGTACGAAAGCAGATGGGTGGGCAACGGCCTTGACGGTTCTGGGGCCAGAGGAAGGCTTGTTGAAGGCAGAAGAAGAAGGTTTAGCGGCCTTCTTCTTGGTGCGTGAGAGCGACGGAAGCTTCTCAGAGAGTGCCACCACAGCCTTCAGTGGGTTATAATTTCACACACCCCAACGCACAGGGAGGCATCATGGCAACTTTTTTCGTAACCGCAGGGCTCATGGGCGGTTTGATGGTCATCATGGCAATCGGCGTAATGATGGGACGTGATGAACTCAAGGGTTCGTGCGGTGGCGTGGCGGGTAAAGACTGCCTCTGCCTCAAAGACGGTAAGCTGGTTGGGAGCTGTGAGGTCCCTTCCGAGGCCTCTTAGCCACCGCTCCAACACACCGCGGGAAGTTTACGTGGCGAGATACGCCTGTGGGTGGTGTGTTGTCGAGGTCCCATCCCCATTGGGTGCATGGGGACACACACTGCCAATGCGCCACTTCGCCTTCCCACGGTTCGTCAATGCCGTCCAGTTCTCCTCCGTGTTCCGAGTGGAGGGCGGGTGCATTCATCTTGCTGTTGGAATTCCTCTGAGACGCGCATTGAAGCGCAGTGTTGAGGTGCACAAGAGGGGATGACTGCAGGAGCGATGCGATCCCCATGGAGCAAACCCGGGTGGGATTGGACGAAACACGGAGAGAGGAGTTGGAGTCGGCTCAGTGAAAAGCCGCATCTTTCGTTGAAGACCCGGAAGCCTCAAGGCTATACTCCCGACTGGTTTTGAGCCTGCTCCCTGGCTGAACGAGGAGCATGATCTCAGGAGGATTCATGTCCAAACGATTGTGGCAAGCGGCCTGCATGGCCCTGTTGCTGGTGGTCGGAGTAGCCTGTACCGAAAAGACAGAAGAGTCTCCAGAGGATTCCGGTGAACTCGGCTATACCAGCTACCAAATTGATCCTCCTGAGGCTGGACTGGGAACCGAGGTCACGGTTGCTGTGCGCTCCAGTCGCTCTCAGTACGTTTTTGGAGAAACGGGTCTCGACTTTGGCGAGGGCATCGAGGTCAACAATGTGACCGTTCAAGACGGTTGGACCGTGGTCGCGGACCTCTCCATCGCGGAGGATGCAGCCAATGGCCTCCGGGACGTGACTCTCGACATCGGGGGTCGCGAAGTGGTTCTCGAGGATGCCTTTCGGGTGGTTCTGAGCAGCCTAGCGGTTGCTCCTGACAATGGAATGATTGGCGAGACGGTCGATGTTCAGTTGACGGGAACCAACACCAAATGGCTTGCAGGTCGAACCTGGGTGTCTTTCGGCCAGGGCGTTGACGTCCTGGACTTCACGGTGGTTTCCGAGACCTTTGCGACGGCTCGGGTGGCCATTGGGCCCGATGCATCTCCGGGCCTGCGGGATGTCTACACCGAGGATGGCCCAAAAATCGTGACGGCCTACGATGCGTTTCAAGTCGACCGAGTTGGCGTGGCGGCTGTCTTCGAGCCGGAGGTCGCCAAGCAGGGCGAGATTGTCGAGTTTTCCGTCTACGGTCGGGACACCAACTTCGCGCAGGGGAAAACGGCGATCAGCTTCTTCGACTCCAACGGCGAGAACGGCGATGTTGTGGTTACCCAGATTACGGTTCTGGACTCTGAGAATCTCTGGGGAAGAATGCAACTCTCCAACGCCGCCAAGCTCGGCAAGCGGGACGTTCTCATCATGTCGGAGGTGGGCATTGGTCAAGAAGAAGGGGTGATGCTGCAGGATGCCTTCGAGGTGATCGGCGGCGATCTGGACCTTGGCGATGTGCGCATCAGCATGAGCTACACCGTGGTTCGGGGGATCGACAACTCCTCGGGAGCTCTCAACGAATCGGTTCGAGCGTCAGCGGTATTCTGGATACCTCTGGATCCACCCTGCGGTGGCGGGGGAGGAGCACCCGGGTCCGGTCCATCGCCCTACGACGTCAATGGCGTGTTTCCGACCCCAGATCCACCCGAGGGAGGGGAGGAAGACTGTCCCAACCCGCAGACGGTTTCGGCCGGAGATGTGGTGTGGCTGGAGTCCAGCAAGAACGTGGTCACGCTTGAGAAAGTCGTGGATGCTGCCAGCGGGATGATTGCCTACGTAGGCAAGGACCTGACGATGGCAGACTATGCCACCAACGTGATGTATGACCTCCATCTGCAGGGGGATCCCAACGGCCTGCCCGAGGAGATCCTGCCCGGAGTTCAGCCGACGGTCCCTTGCGATTGGTACCTGACGTCTCCCAGCCTCTGGGGCAACTACACCCACAACCGCGCAGAAGACTTCGAGTACACCTGGGGAATGCCAGACGCACCAACGCAAGGCGCCTGTACAGGCCCCCCGGGTATCGATCCAGCGGCAATCTTCTCCACAACCATCCCGGGGACACTGGTCTCGACTGGGAAAGGTGGATTTGCTGGGGCGCTGCCCTGGGACGACGGTGTGCACACCTACACGGCAGGCGAACTCAGCCAGCTTGAGCCCAATCCAACCAGTCTTCAGGCTTACTCCTACAAGGAAGGGCCGGAGTTTGGTCTCAAGGATTCTCGCCACCAAGACAACGTGGCAGAGACCTACATTTACCTCCAAGCGAGCCTTGTGCTGGAGTAGGGAAGGAACCGTATGAGGAGACAGACCGGGCAGCCCCTTTGGGCCGTGGCCGCAATCGCCGTGTGCACCTCGGGGTGCATCGACAACACCATCTCGCAGCAGCCGATTCGTGAGATTGCGGTCGTCACAGGCGACTTCGATCACATGTCGGAGGCCTTGGACCGCATGCTGTTGCCTTACACGGAATACGAGGGATTCATCTGCTGTGCGTCCTACGATGCTTCAGTCGATCCGGAAGCGAACACTCTGAAAGCCGAGGGGCTCTTTGGTGGAGAGAGCGTTTCCGATGGCCGTGAGATGTTCATCTACGATGCCGTCTTTGTGAACTCAGGGAGCCGGGGCTGGGGCGCCTTTGAATACAACGGCGTGGGCGAGGATGATCAGTTTCTCGAGGATCCGGTGGCGCTCCAAAATGTCGAGGATTTCGTGAACCAGGGTGGAACCTTGGTGCTGACGGACTGGACCTACGATCTCATCGAGGCCATCTGGCCGGACATGGTCAGCTTCTACAACGAGGAAGAGCACGATGCCTCGCAGGTTGGTTTGATTGGGCCGGTGGAGGCCACCGTCGCGGACACCGTATTGGCCAACAAGCTCGAGCAAGACACGGTCAATGTCGCGTACAACTTTTCGAATTGGACCGTGATCGAATCGGTGTCGGAGGAGGTGGAAGTGCATCTCACAGGAGATGTAAACTACCGAATCTCGGCCTCAGAAGGAAACGGTACTCTCACTGATGTGCCCTTGCTAATCTCCTTTGAGAAGGGAGGAGGACAGGTGGTTTTTGCGAGTTTTCATTGGGCAGCTCAGACCCCAGAACTGGGTCAGACACTCATGACGGAGATCATCGGCGGATTGGACGCCGGAGTCCCGGGAGGAGCACTGTGAACCGCGCACTCGCTGGAACGCTCGCTGCACTGTCCCTTGTCGGCTGCAACGAGTACGAGTTCTACACCCAGAAACAGACCGACATCTTCCAGCAGAACCGACGAAATGTCGTGGACATCCTGCTTGTCGTGGACAACAGCTGCTCCATGGTCGAGGAGCAGGACAAGCTTGCTGGCAACTTTGATGCCTTCATTCAAGCCTTCCAAGGCGTGGATGTGGACTATCAGATCGGCGTGGTCACGACCGATACGGTTCAGGAAGAGTTCCAGGGGCGTTTCGTGGGAGGGGATGACGAGATTGTCTTCAGTGATGCCTCGGGCTTTCAGCTGGACCGGGTGAAGTACGACTGGGATTGGGAGCTGCCTGAGGGTGCCGCTCTCTCCTTGGACCCGACCATGACCTCCCCCAGCTCGAATGACGCAGCCGCGAACTGGTGCCCGGCCACGGATTCGTACGGGGAGGGTGACTTGGGAACGCCAGGCCAAGCCAATCCGTCGTGCTCGACCTCAGGACCTCCGCCGGAGATGCCCGACTCGGGAATGGACACTGGAGAGGAGGCGGAACCTTCCACATCAGGAGTGGCTCCGGGTGTAGGGGATGTTGTCATAACGGAGTTCATGGCCAACCCCGCGGCGGTGGAGGACAGCCTAGGCGAGTGGGTTGAACTCACCAACACCACCGCCGATGACTTGGATCTGACCGGCTGCATGCTTAAAGACGAGGGGCGAAACCTCTACACCTTTCCAGAGGGAAGCGTCATCGCGGCGGGGGCCTCCGTGGTTGTCGGTCGGTCGGAAGACTCGGCCGTCAATGGGGGGCTGGATGTTGATTTCGAGGTGTTGGAGAGCTTTACACTGAACAACCGAGTTCGAATCCTAAAGCCGGATACGGAGTCTGCCTCGGAGATCTTCTCGGAGATGGTGGCCGTAGGCATCACAGGGTCGGGAATCGAGATGGGTTTGGAGGCGGCACGTCTTGCACTCTCTGAACCCTTGCTCAGCGAGGTCAATCAGGGATTTCTGCGTGAAGAAGCCAACTTGGCCTTCATCTTTGTCTCGGATGAGGATGACAGCTCCCCGTACCCGACGGACGACTACTTGAAGTACTTCACCAACCTCAAAGGAGAAGAGGCCTTTCGGGACCACTCCTTGATGAAGGTGTCGGCAGTAGTGGGTTCCAAAGAGCCTGATTTTGCGGACCAGCCGTCTTGCTCATCCATCCACGGCGATGCGACCTTTGGGCACCGCTACGTCCACCTCACGAGCAAGACCGAGGGGCAGCTGGAATCGATCTGTGATGAGGACTTCTCGGAACTTGCCCAAGAGCTGGGCTTGGTGCTCTCCGGACTCTCCTTGGAATTCGAGCTCTCCGAGCGACCGGATGAGAACACGATCGAGGTCGCACTCTACGAGACAGCCGACAGTCGGTCTCTCGTGGGGACCCTGACGAAGGATGTTGACTACGTGTACCTCTCGGACCGAAATGCCATACGCTTCCAAGAAGACCAAATCCCGCCGGCTCAGTACTTCATCGAGGTTCGCTATGCGGTCCTCGCCACGGGTGCGGTGGCCGCTGAAGAGGGAGGTGAGCAATGAGGCATCTTCTTCTCTTCATCGGGCTCTTCTTTTCGGGTCTGGGATGTCAGGAAGCTCCAGAGTGTGACCAGGATACCCCGTGTGCTTTCGGGGAAGTCTGCAAGCTTGGTGTGTGCACAGCGGTGGGGTGTGCGACCTCTGAACAGTGCCCAATGGAGCACTACTGCTCGAGCGGGGCATGCTTTCCTGGCTGTGCTGAGCAGGCAGACTGCTACCCTGGGGACACGTGCAACACAGAAGCCGGTCAATGCGAATCGGGCGGGTGCACCGACACCCGGCTGGACTGCGGCTACAAAGAATTCTGCAATGAATTCTCAGGCGAGTGCTACGACGCCGGTGGATACTTCTGCAAAGAGTGCAATGACGAATTCGACTGCGGCGGCAATGGAAATCGGTGCACCGGTTCAGGCTACTGCGGGGTTTCCTGCGACAGCAATGACGACTGCCCATCCGGATTCAACTGCTTTCCGTTTGTCGACATGAGTGGAAACGTCGTGGACTACCAGTGTTTCACCTACTGCTGGCTGTACGACGACTACGAGGAAGACATGCCCCAGGAGCAGGGTTGGCCGAGGCCGCTGCTTCCCGAGCTGCCAACCTGCTCCATCATCGACGAGGCCGTTGAGCAGGGGGTGTTTCGATGATTCGACCGATGAGTGCGTCTGTTCTTCTTGTCCTTGCGGGATGTGCCAAAGATGAGGACGGAACCGATTCCGGAGGGGTGGCCTTGGTCGGACCGGAAATGACCCATACGCCACCTACAGAAGCGTTGTTTGATGGGCAGAGCATCGAATTGACCGTCGGGGCCGAGGACTCTGAGGGGGTCAACAACGTGGATGTGTTTTTCCGCAGTGAGGGAAGCACCTACTGGGAAAACCGCCCACTTGAGGAGGGCGAAACCGGAGTTTGGGCAACCAGCTTGCCGGGACCCGATGTTCAAAAGCCAGGGGTGGAGTACTATTTTCGAGCAGTCGATCTCGGAACTCCCTCAGCGGTGTCCTATCTTCCCATCGAGGCTGCAGATGCGCCGTTCACGGTGGCGGTGAAGCCGCGGGGCGCCTCGCTTCCCTACCTCGAGGATTTCGAGGGCAGCACAAGCCTCTTCCAACTCGGTTGGGTCAACGTCGCCAATGGGTTCCAGGGATATCCATGGGATGTGTCCTCTCTGCAAGCCTTCGAGGGTGAACAATCGGTGGTTCATGCGCGAGGAGCTGAGGATGTCGACCCGATGGACGATTTGCTGATCTCTCCGGCCATTGATTTGAGTCAAGAGAGCGAGGTCCAGGTCAGCTGGATGGAACGCGGGTCCTCGTTGTCCGAAGAGATGACCCCATCGCTCTGGATTTCCACGGGGTCTCGAGACCCTGCTGATGGGGATTTTCAGTTGGTGGAGGAGCTTGTGCGCGCCAACAATACGGGTTGGCGACGCTCGGATGTGATCAACCTGAGTGCCTGGGCTGGAAACCCCGAGGTGTACCTGGCCTGGCGCTATGAGGGGCAGAGTGGGGGAGACTGGTACATTGACGATGTGAGTGTGAAAGCGCTGTCGTGTGACGCTCAGATGAGTCTCGCCTGGGAGCCCATCCCAGTGCATCCGGGAGAGTCAGCGGTACTGACGGTGCTCCTCGACAATCCAGTGGACTCCGCGTGTGATTCGGTTTCAGTAAGTCTCTCGGTGGATCCAGAAGCTGGAGTCCTTGAGTCGGACACCGCGGATGCTGGAGGCTTGCCCGCTTTGGGAACGGCGAGTGCCGAGTTCTCCTTCAGCATTGAGGAGTCTTGGCCCGACAACACCTACCTACCGATGGAAGCAACGGTTGTCGCGGATGGCGAGACCTTCATCGACACCCTCGTCCTGACGGTAGGCGAGGCCTCTGAGGCTCGTTTGGACCTCAACGTTCTGCTGGACGGCCTGGTACAGGTCTCCCTTGGGGTTGGCGACCCCGACTCCCCAGTTTGGGAGGATTTGATGTACGCGGGGGCCGCTGCAGCCGGTCCCCTTAACCTGGCCTTTGACGTCACGGAGAAGGAGCCCTTCCTGCCACCTGCACCCGGGGAAAGCCGCTGGTGGGCCCGTGTCCTGACGGACGGCGAGGTTCAGGTCGAGGCACTGGAGCTTGATTTCGGGGACACGACCTACTCGGCTACGGCTCTCCCCTATGCAGCGTTGGGCCAGGAAGCCTTGGTCTTCGTACCCGAACCTCCTGACCCCACACTGTCGTTTGTCGTCACGACACCGACAACGGTAGCGCCTGGCGACAACGTCAGTCTCTCGCTCAGTCTCTACAACGCGGGTGCGGTGACAGCGGGTGCTGCCACTGCGACCCTGATGAGTTCCCATCCGTCGGTGACCGTCGTGAGCGGAGGGGCCTTTGACTTGGGTACAGGCCTCTGGGCCGGGGGACAGACAAGGAGTCCATCGGAAAACTTCGACATCGAGGTGGCCGCCTCCCACGTTGATTCCACCGACATCGACTTTGAGCTCTGGATTGATGATGGCGTGGAGCAGTGGAGCCTGCCCTTTGAAATCGCCGTTCCTTGGCCTGTGATGAAAATCATGGCGCTCCGCATTGACGACAGTGCCCTCGGCGACGGCGATGGTCTTTTGGAGCCCGGAGAAACTGCGGACATTGAACTCGACATCCTCAACGCGGGGGACTTGAGCGCAGTTGGCCTGGTCACCGCCGATTTGGCCTTCGGGTCCGATACAACGGCCTCCGGCACCATTGTCACGGGCAGCGACAGTCTCGGAACGCTCGCCATTGGAAAAGATCGCGAAGCGGGCTTTACCATTAGCGCAGAGAGCACAGCGTCTCTCGGAGAGGCCTTTGACTTGGAGATCACCTTTCAGGACAACGAGCATGCCTACACGGCAGAGATCGAGTTGATTCTGGGTGAGCGGCCATGGCTTCCTTTGGCCTCCATGGATGACACGACGGGCGACTCCAACGGCTATGGGTTCGATATTCTGAATGCCCAGTGGCGAACGGACGGGACAACCCTCGAATTTCGTTTTGAAGCGGCTGCAGCATTCGATCAAACCAAGGACTACGCAGAAGCCTGGATGGTCTCATCGGGCGGAGACTATCAGTTCTACCGCCTGATGCTGCAGGGCTCGACGGCCTCACTCCAGGGGTATGACAGCGGCTTTGTGAATCTTGCCAAACCAACGCTCAGCTTTCCAGACCCCCGCCACGCGGTACTTGAGTGGAACATCGCTGACATGGGCCAGCTGACAACGACCAACTTGAGTGTTGGCCTGGGAGCGGGATGGTGCCAGGTCGCAACGGGAAGTTTCTGCGACCACTTCCCCAACGGCTGGGGCTACTACTACCACAGCACCTACAACACCTTCGGATTCTTTCCCATCTCATGGTAAACCGCAGCAGCCGCTGCGGGGAGCCCAAAGGCCATGGCCAACAGCCAGGGTGTCTTGTCGGACGGGTCGAGCATGTAGCGGTAGAACAGCAGGGCTGCACCCATACCCGCCGCTAACGAGAGAACCCACACTCGCCCGATGCTGTACTTCAACCATCCCAAGTGCACGGCTGTGAACTCGGCGACAGGAGCGGCCAACCAGGCGGCGATGGCAGTGCCCGAGGCGACGGGTGCTCGGGTGACGATGAGGTAGACGAGCACGGCGATGCAGAATGGCCAGAGTGCCGTACAGCGTCGACAGAGGTGCACCGACCCGACCTGCAGGCATCGGTCTGCGTCTTCAGCCGAATGGTGAGAGAGAAAGAGTGGCCACACCGCAGTAGGCCAGCTCAGTTCATCTTTTCTGGATTTTCAATGGAGCGCATCTGAATCAACTCGATGCGTCCGGAGATCGCGCCGGTCTCCTCCACCAACATGTTGAGGGTCTCAGACCAAGTCCAGTCGCTGTAGTCCTCGTTGTTCTCGATCTCTTCTTTGTAGTGGTGATCGGTCATGATGAGGGGCAATTCTTCGCTGGCCGGGCTGGGTGTCAGCATGCCAACCCACACCGTGTCGCGGGCAGGAATGATGCCCTCGACGCGCAGCTCATCTTCCTGCACGGCTTTTCCGTTCTTGTCCGAGAGTGTGGTCAAGACCACCAGGTCTGTCATGTCAAAGACCGACTCGTTGGTGACCATGAGGCCCAATGTGGTCTGCTCGGGGTTGTTGGGGTCGAGTCGGGTCCATGCGGTGTTGGCCACCTGAATGAACTGATCGGGGTTGTAGAGCTGCTCGTAGAGTCCCTTGGTTCGGCTGTCTGCAAGATAAAAACCGGCGGCCAGCTCCTCGGAGAGTACAAATCCTGTAGCCAACCCACCGGACAGGGCGACCTCGTACCAGTATTCTTTCCCCTCCTCGGTGGGAACAATTCGTTTGCCCTTGAGCCCAACGATTTCCTCTTTGTTGAGGGTTGCCACGGGGTTCTCACCCGGGGACTTGTAGACTTGGGTGTTGTCGTCAAGAACCACCAATTCCGAGAGAGCGATGCCGTCGCCGTAGACGCGTTTCCCGTCCACGGCTTTGTAGGTCTGGTAGTTGGTATAGGTCAGGTAGCCAAAGCCTCCCGAGATGCCCAAGAGAATCAGGGGAAGTGGAATGGGAAACTTCCGCTTTTTTCGGAAGCTGATGTCGTCCTCTTCGTCATTCGTGACCGTAGCGATTTCCTTGAGTCCATCGATTTCACAGACATAGAGCCAATCAGTGGCACCCGGAGGTTGGATCATGTCGAACGGACCGATCGAGCCGTCCGTGGCCAAGCGCTTGAGTTCGTCCATGTCTTGTGCAGCGAACTGTCGATCTTTCTGGTTCACGAGCCATCTGGCCATCGTGCTCTCCTGGGAAAAAGACCCAAATGGGCCGGGTATCGGTCATTCCTACCCCTTTGGGCGGAGAGGGGTCAAGTGAACCGACCTCAAACAATGGTGCATTGACCCAAGATTGACTGCCCGTTACCCCAAGAGGGCGATGCCCTTCACTCCTCTAAAGCTCCTGGTTGTCTATGATGACACCCGTAAGTACTGCCGCAAAGTCGCCCCCGATCTTGTGAAGGCCTTGGAAGATCGTGCCTTTCTTGTGGATTGCTATTCCACAGACGGTCTTCCGGAGGACCTCGAACCTGAGGACTATGACGGCTTGGTGTTGGGGTTCCCGGTTTTTGGTACCGGGCGTGACGGCGGTCCGAGTGAGGCCATTCAAGCCTTTACGAAGTCCTTGGGAGACCTCGATGATTTTCGAGTGGCCCTGTTCTCTGTCTATCAGATCTGGGGGGGGCCAAGTCTGCTCCGCTATCAAGCCATGCTCGAGGACCAAGGAGCGGATGTTGTCTGCAGCCAAGGGTTCTGGGTGATGAAGCCAGACCATCGAGCCCATGAGCTCCCTGCTGAGGTCATGGTTCGCATCCGATAAGGCATGAGGGCAACGGAAGACACGAGAGAGGACTCCCTGCTGAAGCCGCGATGGCGCGGTTAGAGGAACTTCATGAAGCGGCTTCTCAACCACCCCTTGGCTGCAAAGCTCTTGCGGTTCTGGCCGACAGTCGTGGTGGTGGTTGTCCTTTGTGTTCTGGTCTCTCCTTTTTTCCAGGCTGGCGACTTGGTGTTCTCCAGCGACTTGAGGGGAGACAGTCTCGCCACGCCGTGGATTTATGACTTTACGGCTCGAGAAATCGCGGAGGGTCGATGGCCAGCTACGCTGACGGACTTTGATTTTCCAATTCCCCTGGGTGAGGGAGAGCACACGCGAAGTCCCTTTGCGACAGTCCCGCCGATTGAGGCGGTGGTCATGGCACCGCTGGCATGGTGGCTGGGTTGGCCTGCCCAGTGGAACGGGATGCTCGCCGTTGGTTTGCTGATCAACAGTCTTGGATGTTTGGCACTCGCCCATGCGCTGGGCTGTCGGCGGTTGGGGCTGGTCGTGGCGGCTGTTGCTGGAGCCTGCTGTGGCCCGGTCTGGATCGAGGCCTTGGAGGGCAGGACCAACTGTTTCTACCCGGGCCTTACAATGCTCGGGTTGGCGATTTTTATGCGTGTCTTGCCGCGAGGAGAGTCGGAGGCTCTCCTGCCGCGGCTCTTCTTTGGTGTCCTCGGTGCCGCGGTCGGCTGGTTGTCTTTCGTCATCTATCCGCCAGGGGTCGCACTGTGGATTCCTCTTGGAATCGCTCTGGTCTCTCGTCATCTGCTTCAGCGGCGCTGGATCGGGCTTCGAGAGCTGTTTCTTCCCGGGATTTTGTTGCTCTCGGCCTACCTGCTGAGTTTTCCGCAGTTGGCGGAAATGCAGCAATCAGGATGGGTTCTTCAAGAGTTTTCTCACAACCAGTGTGCACCGCCAGGTCGAGTGCTCAGTCTCGCTGAGCTCTTCAAGCGGGAGGTGGGGGAGCCCTTTAGAGGCTTGCCTCTCGGGCTCTGGTTTCTCGGTTGCCTCGTGCTGCTCAAAAGAGAGGGCCGTTGGTTTTGGGGTTTTGTGTTGAGTTGGGTCGTCCTTTACGCCTTGATGTCACTGGGTCCCTGTCCGGTTTGGGAGCGTACGGAGTGGCAAGAGACCGGAGGAGCGCTTTGGGGGTGGCCCAATTTCATGGAGCCGGTGTGGTGGATGGTCTCTTTCCTTCACTATTACGATCGCCTGGCTGCAGCGGGTGGACTCCTGTTGGGGTTGGCGGCAGCGGTCGGTGCTGAAGAGGCCTGGAGCGGACGGACTCGTCGCAGTCGAATCCCGCTGGCGGGGCTGATCGCATACGGCCTGCTTCAGATGTTGAGCATCCATCAAAACTCCGTGTTGATGTCGGAGAACTGGACGAAGTCTCCCCAATCCGTCAGTGCTGAATTTCTCCAGGAAGCAGGCCCCGGAGCGGTTGTGGAGTTGCCCTATGACCAGCGGTACCAGTTTTTGTCGGTCCTGCAGTCCAGCAAGCACCCACGGGTCAACACTCTGCGTCCCGCAGAGCGCTCTCCAAACATTTGGAGAGGTCGAGTGGACAGCATTTCCGGTCGACGCTCTGTGGTTCGTTACGTCGTGGAATGGTTCGATGACCTCGGGCGTGGCCGCAGTCCGCAGCCGTCTCCGTCCCGTTCGGACATTGCTGAGGCGGGAATTCGTTGGATCGTTTTCGAGCCCGGACGTTGTCTGGAAGAAGGGCCCTTCGTGAAGCAAGCCGCATGCTCCGATGAGGTGTTGGACACTCTGGAAGCGGCTTTAGGGCGCGGCCGCGAGTTGTCCGATGGTGCTCGGGCATGGGAAGTCGCGGGAAGTTGGTAACGGGTCACATGCCGAGGGAGTCACTCAGGTTGGTGGATTGTTCGGCGACCATCGCAATGCTGACCTCACCAACACTGAGCATGGACAGCTTCTTTTGGCCGCCGATCAGAGCCGTCTGTTCAATCGGCCCCAGTTCGTAAGCGTTCGCCACCTTTTCCATCGCCCATTGGGCAGCATGAAGAGCCTCTGCGAGTGCGACATAGTCGATGAGCGGACCCGATGAGGCCATCAGGGTTTCCCCCTTGGTCGCCAAAACCACCTCCACGCCCTCACAGGCGGCGATTCGTCCAGCGAGGGCCCCCAAGAGTTTCTCCAGGTCTCGGTCAAGTCGGGCACTCTCGAGGTCGTCTGACATGGGTCCGGTAAGGACGGCTTGGCGCTGAAGAATGTCTCGGATCTCGTCCAGCGCGTTCGTGAGCCACTGCATGGGTTTCTCTTTCGTTAGTTGGTGAGCAGGATGACGACACGACGATTGGTTGCCCGGCCATCTTCGGTGTCGTTGGAAGCAATGGGTTGGGTGATGCCCGCGCTCTGCACGCGGATTCGGTCCTCGGACACCCCAAGGTGGACCAGCAGCTTTTTGACTGACTGTGCTCTCAGCCAGCCAAGTCGGAGGTTGCCGGTCGGGCTCCCTGAGGAAGCGGTGTGACCCACCACGCGGATGGCTCCATCGGCCCGATTGAGCTGGTCCACGATGGTGTTGAGGCGTGTTCGGTTGGTCACCCGCATGGCATTGTTGTTGTGAGTGAACGACCCTGGAAAGGTATATGCGGTTTCGTCATCCCTCTTGCGCTCAACCGTTTCTCCCGCAGGGAGACGGCTGGGAATCGCAGACATCGGTGTAGGAACCCCGTACTGGTCTGCCGAAGTGGGGGCGGAGGCGGAGGCGGGCGCGGGAGCCTCGCGTTCGGCTTGCTGGCGAGCGGCCTCGGCGGCCTCCCGTTCGGCTTGCTGGCGAGCGGCCTCGGCGGCCTCCCGTTCGGCTTGCTGGCGAGCGG
>JAYXVV010000192.1:0-11306 GCA_036021505.1 Myxococcota bacterium
TTAGCCCTCCTCGCCTTCATCGCCTTCTTGGGTGCCATGGCGATGGTGGCTGCAGACCGAGCCAGCCTCTCCTCTTCCTCAACCGACCTCCTCGATGAGCGCTTTGTTGAGCTGCTCGTCAAGGAGCCCGAGCCCGAGGAGCACCGTGAGAAGGATCGCCCAGCCGCGAATCCGGATGCCGGTGAGGGCGCGAAGGCCAAAAAAGAAGAAGGCAAGGTTGGCAAGAAAGACGCCAAAATGGAAAAGGCCAAGGGCAACAAGGTCGAAATCGACCAACAAGAGCTCGACCGTGAGATGGCAGACAACGCCGGACTCATGGGTCAAATGGCAGACCAAGGCGGTATGGACGGAATCCTCGGTGACACCATTGTGGACGAAAACATGATGGGCGGCATTGGTGGCGCACTCGGAGCCAAGGGCTACCAAATGGGTGCCGGAGGCCTCGGTTCCCGCGGTAGCGGTCTTGGTGGTGGCGGTTCCGCCTCCGGCCTTGGCGGTACCGGTACCCGGGGTCGTGGAGGCGGATCCAGCGGATTCGGCTCCGGTCAAGGCAACTTCGGACCCAAGGGAGAGGGCGGCATCGGTCGGATCGGTGGAGACCCCATCATTCTCGGTGCTCTCGACAAGTCGCTCATCGACCGCGTCATCAAGCGAAACATGAACCAGATCAAGTACTGCTACCAGCGCCAGCTCAATGCGAACCCGACGCTGAACGGAAAGATCGTGGTCAAGTTCGTTATCAGCGGCGATGGGTCGGTGTCCCAGGCCAAGACCCACTCCTCCACCATGACCGGTGGTGGAGCCGTCCAGTCCTGCATCAACGAGCGATTCCTCCGCTTCCAGTTCCCTGAACCCCGCGGTGGCGGTATCGTTATCGTCAAGTACCCCTTCCTCTTCTCGCCCCAGTAGCCAGAAGAACACCTGAAAGAATGCGACGGAGGCTGCCCCATGGCGCTTCCGTCGCACCTTCGATAGAAGACCCATCATGAAACTGAACCCCATCATCGCACTCGCAGCTCTCCTCCCCGTTCAGGCCTTGGCCCAGGACTACGACGACTACGACGACTACGACGAAGATCGTTCGGTCGACGAGGAGGTGCTTCCTCAACGTGAGGAGGTGGTTCGAGAAGTGGTGAAGGGACTCTTCGCCAAAGCCAATGTGGGCACAACCGTGTTCCTCGGCAGCTTTGCTTCCAATGGCGCGACCAAGGCGGGCACCGCCACCACCATTGGTATCGGAAGCGACTTCGTGGACCAAGAGAGGTTCTCCATGGCGTGGGAAGTCTCCTTCATGCAGGGCATCCACAACGGCATGCCTTACGACATCCAGGCGGACAGCTGCCAGCATGCTGGCGGTGTCTTCCCGTGCCATCAAGGTGACTTGCGCACCTACAGCTTCATCGCCAATCTCGAGGCATCCACCTACCCTACTCGACGCATCGGTATCGGCGGTCGTGTCGGCGCTGGCCTGCTCATCTCTCCTTTGTTGATTGATGACAATGCCTACCAGACTGAGGTCATCCCTGAGTTCGAGGGCATCGACCCAGGCTGGCATTCCGGTGCCAAACCCATCTTCGCGGCAGGGCCGACCTTCGAGTACTACTCGAAGCTCTCCCACTTCTCTGTGGGCATCGACGTGGACGTGTTCTACGGCATCGGCTGGGACCTGGGCATGAACGCCACCGGCTACTTCAAGGACACCTTTTAGGCCCCATTTTCGCTCTTCGCTGCGTCCCACCGAGCTGACTTTCTTCGAGGGTCGGTTGACAGTGAGGCGATTCGACTTTAGTTTGCCGGCGGGGCACCGAAAGGACCAAAGATGAAGTACCTATTTTTTGGGCTTCTCCTTGGGGGCTGCGGCTTGGATTCGATGAATGCATCGGACACCGGCAGCGCAACCTTTGGAGAGTTGAGCATTTCACCGTCTGTGATGGACTTTGGCTACGTGGCGCCGGGTGAGTCTGCCACAGACACCTTCGTCATCGCCAACATGGGCTCGAATCCAGTGGCCCTCCGTGGGCTCGGAGTCGTGGGTTCCAACGTCTTCAACGTCACAACAGCTTCCCAGGTTCCGCCTGCGCTGGAGAAGGGAGATGAGGTTGTTCTCAGCGTAGTGTTCTCCCCCACCGGCTACGAGGACTACCAAGCGGCTCTGGCCATCCAGACCGATATGCCAGGGCTTGAGTACATTGAACGCCCCATCTTGGGAACCGGCCTTCTTCAGTCTGGAGACAGCGGGGAGGGAGCCTCGGCTCCGTTGCTTGCTACGGACCCCTCCGTTCTTGACTTTGGTCAGGCCGACCTCGATGCGACCGTCACGGAGACTCTGCTGCTTCAGAACATCAGCACCACGGATGTCATGGTCAAGCGCATCGACTTCACCGACTCTCAGTTCGACTGGGAAGGCAACTTGACGCTTCCGTACCTGCTGAAGGCCGGTACCTCCAAAGAGTTGGAGTTGAACTTCACCCCCTCGAGTGAGATCGCCTACTCCGGTGAGGCCATCATTCTCTCCGACGACCCCGGACAACCCGAGCTCACCGTGAGCTTGCGTGGCGAGGGTGTCGACATGTGCAGCGTATGTGCCGGAATTATTCAGGTCAACACCGGTGAAGATCCCTATGAACTCTCCAGTTTCTTGAGCATCTTCGGGACGGAAGACAAGCGGACGGTGAGCATCACCAACATCGGCGACAAGACGCTGACCATCTCGAACATCAATGTGATGAACGACGTCCTCTTCCAAGACGGCACCTTCAAGGTGACCGGCTTCAACCCACCCTTGAAGCTCGAGCCCTTTGAAATGGGTACCTTCAACGTGGTGTACCGAGCGACGGGGACAGGAGTGGAAATCGCTCTTCCGGAAGTCGACTCCAATGTGATTCACATTCTCTCTGACGACCCCTGGGAGTCGGACTATGTCCTCAAGCTCTCCGGGGTGGGCGTCTACAACTAAGCTTGTCAGGTCCCCGAGGATGAGATACATCCCCGGGGCTCCGAGACGCGAGCACGTAAGAGGGCTGCCAATGGAGGCAGTCGTCCAATGCGAGGTACACAATGAACGAATGTCCAGGCCTTCTTGGCCGTAAGATTGGTATGACCCAGCTCTTCACTGACGAAGGCAAGGTTCTTCCCGTAACTGTGATCGAGGCCGGTCCCTGTCAGGTCATCCAGGTGATGACCGAGGAAAATGGGGGCTACAACGCCATCCAGCTTGGATTTGGTGAGCGAAAAGAAAAGCACACCAACAAGGCGCAGCTCGGCCACTACAAGAAGGCCAACCTGCAACCCAGCAAGTTCGTCCAGGAAATCCGTCTCTCTGCGGAAGACGTTGCCAAGTACGAAGTGGGACAGAGCGTCACCATCTCGGACGTCTTCGAAGAGGGTGAGAAGCTCGATGTCCGCGGGACCTCGAAAGGTAAGGGAACCGCTGGTGTCATGAAGCGACACAACTTTGCCGGTTTCATTCGCACTCACGGTACTCACGAATTTTTCCGTCACGGTGGTTCCATCGGTACCCGCCTGACCCCAGGCCACGTCGCCAAGGGCACCCGCATGGGTGGTCAGATGGGCAATGAACGGGTGACCGTACACAACCTGGAACTCTCCAAGATGGATGCTGAGAAGAACCTTCTCTTCGTGAAGGGTGGTGTTCCGGGTGCAAATGGTGGCTACGTGGTCATCCGAAAGGGAATCAAGGCCAACAACTGAGCGCCTTGTGCAGAGAACAAAGCGGGCCTGCTCCATGGAGCAGGCCCGCTCTGCTTTTGGTCTCTGAGCCTGTTCCCAGGCGCCGGAGCTTAGCTCGACTGCCGGTAGTTAGGGCTTTCCTCCGTGATGATCACATCATGGACATGGCTCTCCTTGAGTCCCAACGACGTCATCCGCACGAATTGCGCTCCAGCTTTCATTGCAGCAATGTCACCGCTTCCCGTGTAGCCCATCGCTGCCCGAAGTCCTCCGACAAGTTGGTAGAGCACCTCGGAGATCTGGCCCTTGTAAGGAACGCGCCCGACAATGCCCTCCGGCACCAACTTTCGAGTTTCTGCCTCCGGATCACCGACATCTTGAAAATAGCGATCGGACGAACCGGCCTTCATGGCCTCAATGGAGCCCATGCCTCGGTAGGTTTTGTAGCGGCGCCCACCGAGCAGAATCACTTCTCCAGGGCTCTCGTCTGTCCCCGCCAGCATGGAGCCGATCATGACCGAGTCTCCCCCTGCTGCGATGGCCTTCGCCACGTCCCCTGAAAACTTGATGCCTCCGTCAGCAATCAGCGGTACTCCGGCTTTCTGAGCCACTTTGGCGCAGTCTGCGATGGCGGTGAGCTGGGGGACGCCCACCCCTGCCACCACACGCGTGGTGCAAATGGAACCTGGACCGATCCCCACCTTGATCGCGCTTGCACCCGCCTTGATGCAAGCCTCTGCAGCCTCTGAGGTTGCGATATTTCCAACGATCAAATCCAGGTCCGGGTAGGAGGCTCGAGCGTCTTCTGCACCTCTGAGGACACCTTGGGAATGACCATGGGCTGTGTCGATCACAATGGCGTCTGCACCCGCAGCAACGAGCGCTTCAATGCGGTCGGATTGACCCGGTCCAACAGCCGCCGCGCATCGGAGACGCCCTCTGTCGTCCGTAGTCGCCAGAGGATAGCGCTCCGCGTTTTCGATGTCCTTGATGGTGATGAGCCCGGCTAAACGGCCTTTCTCATCCACCACGAGGAGCTTTTCAATCTTGTGCTCCTGCATCAATACCTTTGCGCGGTCCAGGGTGGTACCCGGCGGAACGGTGACCAATCCCGTTGCCGTCATCACCTCCCGAATCGGTCGATCGAGGCGCTGCTCAAAGCGCAGGTCCCTGTTGGTCAGTATTCCCACCGCGCCTCCATCAACGACAATCGGCAGGCCGGAAATCCGCTGAGCCTTCATGACGGAAACGGCCTCACGAATGGTCTGATCGGGATGCATCGTAACGGGATCGGCAATGATGCCCGTGACTGCTTTTTTCACCCGAGTGACCTCAGCTGCTTGGGCCGCAATGGATAGATTTTTGTGGATGACACCGATGCCACCGTTGCGCGCCATCGCAATCGCTGCACGCCCTTCGGTCACCGTATCCATCGCTGAGGAGACCAGCGGCACATTCAAGCGGATGTTCGGGGTGAACAATGTGCTCACATCCACTTCATGGGGGAGCACAGAGGACGCTGCTGGCTGCAGCAAGACATCGTCAAAAGTGAGTGCCAAGCGGGGCTTATCTTCAAGCACGGAACACCTCCTGGCGGAACTTTTTAGCCCGCGAGCCTGACCCCGCAAGAGGCAGTTGAGTGACGGTGCAGAAACCAAGCCTGTATTGGTCGTTGACGCCCGACACCAACCCGCCTAAGAGGTAAGGCATTATTCGTGTTCAAACTGCGCAATTCGTTGTAGAGGAGACATCATGACTCGGCCTTTGTTCAGCACCCTTTCGTTCGCCTTTCTTGCTGCCTGTGGATCCAAACACACGGGAACCTTTGATGTGGGCGAAGCCACCGTTGAAGGCGACGCTTCTGCAGCCACTGCGACCGCTGATGGTCTCTGGAGTGAGCGAGGTGATGAGGCCAAGCTCCGCGAGGCGATTGCTGCCTACGAGAGCGTCTTGGCCATCGATCCCGCCAACCGCCACGCATTGCTCCACCTCGCGCGAGGCTACTACTTCCTCGGAGACGGACACCTGACTGCAGATGCGGACAAGCAAGCTGCATGGGACCAAGCCATCATCTACGGAAAACAGTGCATGGGCCTGAATGCCGAGTTCAAGGCCGCAACAGAGGGTGGAGAAGCCGATGAGGAGACTGCTGCACAGACCCTCACCAAAGACGATGTCGAGTGCACCTACTGGACAGCGACCGCCCTCGGCAAGTGGGCCGGCCTCCAGAGCTTGGGCGTGAAGATCAAAAACATTCCTTCCGTGAAGGCCTGGATCGGTCGCGTCGAGGCGCTTGACAACACCTACTACTACGCCGCTACCGACCGTTACTGGGGCGCCTACTACGCGGCGATCCCCTCCTTTGCGGGACGGGACCTCGATATGAGCCGTTCCTACCTGGACAAGGCCATTGAGGCGGAGCCCATGCACTTCGGCAACCGCATCCTCTTGGCTGAGTACTGGGCCGAGAAGACCCAAGACGTGGCCACATTCGATGAGCAGATTGCTTTTGTGCTCAACAACTGTCACGACACCCTCGAGGACATCGTCGCGGAGCAAGAGGCCGAACAACGCAAGGCTCAGGCTCTGCTCGACCGACGCAGCGAGTTGTTCATCGATGCTGGAACGGTGGAAGCCCCTGAAATTCAGGCCCCAGACTGTACACCTGCCGAGCCTGCTGCTGAAGAGGCTGCAGCCCAGGATGCAGGAGAAGAGTGGCTTGAGGAAGTGACCGAGGAAGCAGAGGGTTCGGACTCTGCAGAGTCAGCAGAAGAATCGGGTGCTGAAGAAGCCACCGAATCTGCTGAGTAAGCACCTCCCCTCCCCAACAAGCCGGAGAAAATCCATGAGAAAGCTCGCTAGCCTCGCTGTTGTTGTCGGACTCGGAGCCCTGGCCTACCCCCAAGGGGGAGAAGCCCAGGGTACCCACAACCTCAACTTTGGAACCGTGGCGCCTGACGGCACACCCTGGGCCGACCAGCTTCGTGATGTGCAGAAGCGCATTCGTACCGACAGCAATGGCGCCATCAATGTGCGTGTCTTTCTGGGCGGCTCGATGGGCTCTGAGGTCGAGATTGTTGAGGACATCGCCTCAGGTCAACGTCTCCAAGGCGGAGGCATGTCGACTGCGGCCATCGCTGAAGGTGCCAACCTTCCGATCCTGATGATGCCGGAGCTCCCTTACCTCTTCCGTTCTGTGGAAGAAGCCGATGCTGTGTTGGATGAGGTTTTGCTCGAACCCGTGAGTGCGGCACTCGAGGCCAAGGGCTTTGTTCTCGGAGCGTGGGCAGAGAACGGCTGGCGAAACTTCGCGACCACGGGTCCGGCGACCTCCCCCGAGGAGCTTTCGGCCTATAAAATGCGTTCGCAAGAGTCCCCCGTGCATCTCGGCATGTACGAAAAACTGGGCGTACAGGCTGTGGCCAAACCGACTTCCGAGGTGCTCCCTGCACTCAATACGGGAATCATTGACGGCTACGACAACACTCCGCTGTTCTCGCTGGCAGCCGGCTGGATCGAACCCATCAGCCACTACACCCTGTCCCAGCACATCTACCAGCCCGCTGCGGTGGTGTATTCCAAGCGTTTTCTGGACGGGTTGCCCGCAGACCTTCAACGAATCGTTATTGGCGACCCACTCATGGAGTCCCAGCGAGGTCGAGTCGGAGTTCGCGCACTCGAGAGCGAGTTGATCGAGAGCATCCGTCAGATGGGCAAGACAGTGACCGAGCTTACTCCTGAGCAGCGCAAGGCCTTCCGAAGAGCAACCAAAGACGTGCGAAACGGTTTTGTGGTCACCCATGCCAATCTTCGCCCTGTCTATGCCGAGGTCAAGGCCAAGCTTCAGAGCATGAGGTAGAGGCAGGGTGGATCAGAAACCCGGATTGTTGGCCAAGCTCTTCTACGTCCCTCTCCTCAAGTTTTTCGACCTGATCGAGGCGATCGTTGAGGGGATTCGCTCAGGAGTTTCGGGTGCCTGGAGGGCCTTCTCTCAGGGCCCCCTCCAAAGCGTTCTCTTCTACCTTATTCTGGGTTTCACCGGCATCTTTCTGCTGATCGGTGCAGCTGCGAAAGAACTGGACCGGCTGCTTGCCGCATTCGAGAAGGCCATCATCTGTGTCGCCATGCTTGCCATGGTTGCCCTGTGTTTTCTGGCCTATTTGCAACGCTCGTTTCCCGACACCACCTTGTCGATGCAGGGTGGCCCGAACATGGCGACGCTGCTCATGGTGTGGATTGGCTTCCTTGGAGCATCGCTCGCGACCCGCCAAAACAAGCACTTGGCCGTTGATGCCACATCCCGAATCCTGACTCCCAAAGCGGCTCGGTTCACCAAGCGTTTCATTGCACTTGTGGCCGCCGGATTCTGCTGGAAGATGGCCCGCTTCTCGGGCCAACTCGTCGAGCACAACCTCGAAGGTCAGCGTCCCTACTCGGGTCTCTACGTTACTGACTGGATGGTCAATGGGCTCAATGGAATCTCGAATGCGCTGAGTGCGACCACCTCCCCAGGCTTTCTTCACATCGCTCTCTTGAGTTCGGCTTTCGTAGGCTGCATCATCATTTCCCGGCGCTGGCGGGCACAACAAGAGGCCCGGGGGGCGAAGCTCATCTCGATTGCTGCGGATACCACAGCGATCCTCTCGGGACTCATGCTCTGCATTGCACTGCTCGCCCCTCGATGGGTTCCTGAGTTCCCGATCAATGATGAATTTGGCAACCCCATCACAGCCGCAAGCGGAGAGACTCAGACAACGACGGAGTGGCCCAAGTACCTGCTGCAAGCTGAGCAGATTGAAGCCGCCACCGCCGACCTCTCCGGTCTCGAGGGACTCCTCGAGGAAGACACAGGCGTTGAAATCACAGAGAGCGCAGCAAGTACCGCCTCCCAGGTCGCCGAGCTCGTCGCTTCAAGTGAGGCCAGCCAAGGCTTTCCGAACTGGATTGCGCAAGCTGTTCTTCCCCTGTCCTTTCTGCTCATGGCCTTGCGCTTTCTCGCCATTGCCATCACCGGGCAAGCAGGTCCCCCTCGTGGACCCAGCGAAGTGGCCCCTCCCGTTCCCAAGGGCGCAGGCAGAAACCCCAAGGACACCGTGTGGTCTGGACTGTTTCCAGGCCTTCTGCTGGGTATGGGGGCCACCCTCATGTTCGGCAAAGGAGGCCTCATCCTTGCCACAGGACTCATCCTTGTCCTGATGGGGGCTCCGCTCTTTCTCGCCATCGGCGTAGCAGCCTTGAGCTGTGTGGTTCTGATTCAGGGTTTTACACCCGACCACATCGCCAAAGACATGTTTGAGGCCGTCAAGAAACCGGAGCTTCTGGCGATTCCTTTCTTTGTCTTGGCCGGCAACATCATGACCCAAGGCACGATTGCCAAGCGGCTGGTGAACGTGGCTCGAGCTGCCATGGGTCGGACGCCCGGAGGCCTTGGTCTCGCTACGATCTTTGCCTGCGTGGTTTTCGCTGCCATTTCCGGCTCCTCTCCAGTGACCGTGATTGCTGTGGGAGGCATCATGTTTCCGATGTTGGTCCGCGACCGCTACCCGGAGAACTACTCCCTCGGTGTGCTGACCTCCGCCGGATCCCTCGGCATCATCATTCCACCCTCTGTGCCCATGATTGTTTACGCCATCATGGTGAGTTCGAAAGACGCTCCCGTGTCTCCCAACGATCTCTTCATCGCCGGAGTGCTGCCAGGGCTGTTTATTGCAGCACTGCTTGTCTTCTACACCGTCTATCAGACCCGTCCCTCCAGCGGTGTCGCGATCAAGCTGCCCATCATTGAAGGAAGCTACGGCAAGAACCTGATGAAGGAACTCATTCCGAGCATTCCCTCGTTGATGCTTCCCGTACTCATCCTTGGTGGAATCTACGGAATTCTTGGTCCCATCAAGTTCGATGTCACTGAGGCTGCTGCAGTCGCGGTGGTCTACGCGCTCTTTGTAGAACTGGTCATCCATCGCGAGATGCCGATCAGCAAGCTCCCCAAGATCATCTCCGATTCCGGTGTGATGATGGGTGGGCTCTTCTTGATCATTGTTCTAGCGCTTGCCTTCAACAAGTTCTTAGCCGAGCAACAGATTCCCCAAGATGCAGCCGACTGGCTGGGGGCACATGTCGACTCCAAGTGGCAGTTCCTGATCCTGGTCAATCTGTTCCTGTTGGCGCTGGGATGCATCATGGACATCCTGTCCGCCATCCTCATCGTTGCCCCGCTGCTGGCCCCGATTGCCTACCAGTTTGGTATCGACCCCGTCCACTTCGGCATCATCTTCATCGTCAACCTCGAACTGGGCTACTTGACTCCCCCAATGGGAATCAATCTCTTCGTGGCCTCTGCTGTGTTTGATCGACCACTCGTGCAGGTGATGAAGTCCGTGCTACCGTTTCTACTCCTCATGCTCTTTGCGCTGGCGGTCATCTCTTGGTTCCCGCAGCTTTCACTCGCTTTCTTAGAGACTGGCAATGAGGCCATCGATGCAGCCATGGGAGCAGCGCCTTGACTACTGAGACCCTTAAGAGTTCTGACGGAACGGCCATCCACGTGATTCGCGCTCTGGCCTCGGAACCCGCCCGCGGAGACATTCTGCTGTGCCACGGCGCCAACGAATACATGGGGCGCTACACCCATGTCATCGAGGCGCTCAACCGGGCCGGGTACAACGTGCATGGGATGGACCTGCGAGGGCACGGTCACTCAGGAGGCCGAAGAGGTCATGTGCAGCGCTGGGTGCACTACAGTGAAGACATGCGGGTTGTCGCTCAGTCGGTAGGCAGGCCACTGGTCATCCTCGCCCACTCCATGGGCGGATTGGTCACCCTCGAATGCATGCGCGAGGGAATCAACGGCGTCGAAGTTCACGCCCTTATGATCTCCAATCCTCTGCTGGCCCTGGCCTTCGACCCCCCGGCTCTCAAGGCATTTTTCGCGAAGATTGTTTCTCGGATTACGCCGGGTCTCCTGCTCGACAACGAACTGAACCCCGATCACCTGAGCCACGACACTGCCATGAACGAGGACTACGTCAATGACCCCCTTGTTACCAGCAAACTCAGTCCCCGATGGTTCACGGAAATGAACGCGGCGAGCGAGCGGGTCCAGAGCCACGCGAGCTCGTACACCACTCCGCTCCTCCTGATGCAGGGCACCGCGGACCCCATCACCAGTGCCCCCAAAGCCTCGGAGTTCTTCGAGCGTTACGGAGGTCCAAAGACTTGCCAGGCCTACGAGGGCCTGTACCATGAGATTTTCAACGAGGTGGAACGCGATACAGTGATCTCAGCCATGATCGACTGGCTCAACAACCACATGGAGAGTCGATGAGCGCCAAAGCTCGCCTGATTGAAATTCTCAACAAACGCTCCGTTCGATTCGGAAGCTTCACCCTCGCAAGTGGAAGGGAGAGTGACTTCTACGTCGATGGGCGTCAAACTACTCTGGATCCCGAGGGGTCTTGGCTCATCTCCGAGCTCATTCTCGAGCGACTCCATCCCGAGGTCGAGGCTGTGGGCGGACTCACAATGGGTGCAGACCCCGTCGCCTGCTCGCTCTCTGCCGTTTCCTGGCAGAAGGGGACGCCTATGCCTGCCTTTCTCATTCGCAAGCAGCCTAAAGG
>JAYXVV010000193.1:0-9269 GCA_036021505.1 Myxococcota bacterium
AGCTCCTTGGGGGACCACCAACTGGCCTGTGCCCAATCCCGATACTGCTGATCGGCGTGCTCGCGGTCCACGTCAACGGGAAGGCGAAAATCCGGTTCCGGAACTTCTTCGACCTGCGTCCCTGTGCGCGCTGATGTCGACGAGCCGCAGAACAAACACCTCGAGGCCTCGAGTTCGGCATCAAAGACAACCGTTCCTCCACACCCCTCGCATTGAACAACCAAGTTCATGAGGTCACCCAGAAGTACATGCCGGCCCCTGCCACCAGCCAGAGGAGAACTGCGATTGCTATTTTGGTGGGAGAGTTCGGAATTTCACCAATCACCTTCCCTGTCTGTCCGTTGACCATCTGACGAACGACCTTGTCTCCGTGACGCCAGCTCGCCACCCAGACCGGCAACAAGACCACCTCGGCGCGCTCAATCTGCACATCCGTGCCCAGCTGAACCACGTCTCCCACATCGCCGGGAAGGAGTTGATGTTCCACACGAGCCGCCTCAATTTGAGCCACCTCGTGGCGCAGGACTTGTTCACCCTCGGCGTTTTCAATCGACGGTATTTCTGCTTCCCAACCCGCAACCCACCGCGAATCGAAGGGCTCCGCTCGACCCAAGTCGAATGGCTCGAGGTCGTTGGAGTCTGCCTCTGGCAGACCGATGGACGCACTGGCGAGGTGGCCTTCCACCGGGCGAATGGCGGTTCCCTCGTGGGAGAACCACTCCGTCATCCGCTTCTGCCTCGTGCGCACCTTGCCTTTGTGATCGACGTAGGTCACCGTCTTGTACCAGTAGATGCCCACCTTTGCGCTGAACTCCGAACGAGCAAGACCATAGTAGGCCCAAAACGGAATCAGAACCCCCCGCAGCTTGTGTTCTTGGACAATGCCCCTCTTGATCTCGTTGGGTGCCCAAAACTTACCGGCGAGATGTTCTTTGAGCTTTTGCTCCGCCACGCTTCTTTTGATGCGAAAGGGCGCCACGCGATCAATGTGCTTGCTGGCCTCTGAGGAATCCACAAGGGAAGAGTCGCAGTAAGCGCAACGGGTGCTGAAACCGCGCTCCGGTATCTCAGCAATCGCTCCACAGCCCGTGCATTGCTTCGTTGCCATCTCGTACATCCTCGTGACGTATTATGGCCTTTCTCAGGAGTGCGACAACCTCACCATGTCTGATTTGGCCAACCGATTTTGCCCGAATTCCCATGAAGCCCCGATTTCAGCACTGTGTTGGGACCCAGACACCGGTATTCGTGCAAGTGCGGACAACACAGGTCAGATTGCTGTGACCCGACGGGGCGAAACGGTCCCGGGACTCATCTTCCAGCCCGGTGGACCGATCGACCGAGCCCTCTCTCTGATACGAGGAGGAGGCTTGCTCGCAGTCGGCGACGAGCATGGTTCCGTGGGCGTCTACAAAACAAAGGACGGGAGCCCCGTTTTTCGAGAGATTCGAGAGCCTCCAGAGGGTCGAGTTCGTGCGATGCGGTCGATCGCCATTTCCCCGAATGGGGAGCGTCTGGCGAGTTTGGCGGCAGACGGTCTGATTCGATTGTGGGACCTCAGAGAAGGTCGAAGGCTCAGTGCTTGGAAAGGTTTCCAAGGCCGCAGCTTGAATTTTGACAACCTCGGCGAGAGGCTGCTTTGTCTCAACCAAGCCGGCAACCCTTGTCTCGTGGAGCTGAGAAGCCAGGTCTCCCGCCCCATGGAACAACTCCAGAGCCCAGCGCACACGGCCTGGTTTACTCGCGACGACACCCTCGTCGTTTGTGCTGGCAATTCCGGATTGTCGCTCTTGCGCGTCTCGGACGGCACCTTGGTGGCGTCTTTCGCCACCAAAGGAGGTTCGGGGATCGAGGGAATCAGCATTGCACCAGATGACAGCGAGGTGGCGGTCATCACTCAGCGATCGGTCCACTACTTTGCCCTGCCCGAACTGGAGCCGGTTCGGTCGGAGAAACACGGAGCCCCGGACCCCACCGGCGTGGCCATTTGGACAGGAAGTGGTCTGAAAGTTGGAGGCTCGGACGGTCTCTTGCACGGTGAGAACAAAGGTCCTTCCTTGTCCGGCACGACCAGGGTTGCGTGTTTTGGTGGAAAAAAAGCCATAGCCCACGAACAGCACCTCGCACTTTGGGACGGCTTGGAACGAACCGACCTCTTCGATTGCGAGGGCAGCATCCAAAAGCTGCTTCTCGATCGAGACGGTCGCTATGCGGTTGTTGCCCCTCGAAGTCGTCCCGTTCTGGTTTACCGACCTGGCGTTGTGAAGCCAGTTTTCACCACAGGAAAAGAGACCGTTGGCCCTGTCGATCTCGCCATTGGTGGCAACATCCTCGCTTGCCAGCTCAAAGGTGGGGGCCTGCGTTGGTGGAACTTGTCTTCCAAACAGGTCTTCGAGCTGAGGTGGCCGAAGGCGATGGCTCTCACGGGAGGAGGAACCTGGCTCGCTGTCGTCACTCCCAAAGGGGCGGTTCGAATATTGGACCCCCACACAGGTCAGCCTGTTGTCGCGGACCCGGTGCCGCTCGCCGACGTACAGGTGGAGAAGATGACCTTCATGAACCGGAGGCCGGAGCTGGCCGTTCTGGACTCCGACGGAGTCCTCGGTCTGTACAACATTGCCGAGGCGATCCAAGAAAACCGTGCCCCTGAAGGGCGAGACCTGCTCGACTTCAATGTCCCCATCGACCAGATGTGGGGAATCACGGGGGGGCGCTTTATCGCCCTGCGCCTTCCAGAAAAAGACCAGTGCACCATCTTGCTGGTCGACATCGACGGCGAGGAAGTCTGCCTCGAAATTTCAGGCCTGCATCCTCAGAGTTGGCTCGACCCCGAAAGTGGCCACATCTTTGAACCGACCCGTTCCAACGGCGTGCTCGAGAGAGACATCAAGGGCCGAGAACAGCGTGTATATCGGTCACTTCCCGGTTCTGAATGGCTCACTTTTGGTCCACGTGGTATCGAAGAAGCATCCCACGGTGCCGGTCGCGCAATCCGCTGAGGGCCCGGCTCTTCCGGGCAGGCTGCCGTGGCCGTTCTCGTCCCTCGACAATTCGAGAACTTCGCGTGACCGTGCTATCCCTTTAATCCTCCCCGGATTTCCTTCCTTTCCCCCCTTCCCCCCTGCCCCCCTCAAAGAGTTTTATGGAGCCTCAGGTTCAACCCGTCGCCCTGCATGAGGCGACCCGCAGACGCTACCTGTCTTACGCCCTTTCGGTCATTACCAGTCGCGCACTCCCCGACTTGCGAGACGGCCTCAAACCGGTGCAACGCCGCATCCTGTATGCGATGTACCACAACCTCCACCTGCACCCGGACTCTCGCTATCGAAAGTCAGCCGCGGTGATTGGGGAAGTGATGGCCAAATACCACCCCCATGGTGACCAGTCGATCTACGACGCCATGGTGCGTATGGCCCAGCCCTTTTCGCTTCTCCACACCCTCGTGGACGGCCAAGGCAACTACGGAAGCTTGGACGGGGACCCTCCTGCAGCCATGCGGTACACAGAGGCTCGCCTGTCGAAGATTGCCATTGAGCTTCTGCAGGAGCTCAAGAAACAGACGGTTCACTACCGTGCCAACTACGACGGCCAGTTTTTCGAGCCCGTTGTACTTCCCGCCCGGTTCCCACAGATTCTCATCAACGGTACCGAGGGAATCGCTGTCGGTATGGCGACCAAAATTCCTCCGCACAACCTCCGGGAGGTCATCGACGCCTGTGTGCTGATTATCGACGATCCCGAAGTGTCGTTGCGAAAACTCTGCGGCAAGGTCAAGGGACCCGATTTCCCCATGGGAGGTCGTATTTTGACCTCCAAAGACGACATGCGAACCCTCTACGAAACGGGGGGCGGCCCCCTCGTGATTCGAGGTGAAAGTGAGACAGAAAAGGTGGGTCGAAAGACCTTTCTCATCCTCACCTCTCTGCCCTACGGCCTGAACAAGGCCCAGTTGGTGGAGTCCATCGGTCAGCTGATTCGGGAACGAAAGCTTCCGCAGCTCACCGATGTGCGCGACGAATCCACAGAAGGCATCCGGATTGTGTGTGAGCTTCGAAAGCCACAGGATGAGGTGGCTGCACTGGCCTACCTTTACAAGCACACCAAGCTCCAGCAGCGCTACCATGTGAACCTGACCTGCCTCGTTCCTACGGACAATCCCGACGTGGCAGCGCCCGCAAAGCTGGACCTCAAATCCATTCTTCAAACCTGGCTGGACTACCGCTTCGAGACCGTTCGGAAACGCTTTGAGTACGACCTACGCAAGCTCCGCGAACGCATTCACATTCTCGAGGGCTTTGAAAAAATCTTTGATTGCTTGGATGAAGCGATTGCTCTCATCCGCTCGTCAGAGGGGAAGCGAGACGCAGCAGAACGGCTCATGGACCATTTCGGTCTGGATGACCTCCAGGCGGACGCCATCCTCGAAATCAAGCTCTACAAGCTCGCGAAGCTCGAAATCCTGGCCATTCGAAAGGAACTCAGCGAGAAGCGCGCTGAGGCCGCACGAATCGAGGCAATTCTCGCTTCCGATGCCGAGCTCTGGGAAGTGATTCGCACGGAGTTGATGGAACTGCGCAAAGAGTATGGCGTGCGGCGGCGTACCAACATTGGTGAAGACGAAAACGAGGTGGACATCACCTACTCGGAGGACGCCTACATTGTTGCTGAAGATGCCTTTGTCATCGCCACTCGCGAAGGCTGGATCAAGCGTCAGTCCTCTTTCTCGGATGTCGACAAGATCCGAATTCGGGAAGGCGACTCCATCGGTTGGATCGTGAAGGCATCCACCCGTTCCACGGTGACTTTTTTCACCGACCGCGGCATCGGCTACACCATGCGAGTGGACGACATCCCAGCAACGACTGGGTACGGTGAGCCCGTCCAGCGGCACTACAAGTTCCAGGCGGGTGAGCGCATTGTTGGACTGGTCTCCCACGACCCCAGAAACCTGCCTGAAGCCACCCCAGTTGACGGCGACGAAACCGACCTCGGCGAGGGTGGACCTTTCGGCGCCTCTGTCACGAAAAATGGACGTGGATTGCGCTTCAGCCTGAAGAACTTCGCCGAGGTATCGACCAAAAACGGGCGAAAATGCGTCCGATTGGGAACCGAACAAGACGGCGTGGTCGCTACATGGGTCTCCGATGGGTCGGAATACGCAGGGATTGCTTCCCGAAAAGGACACATCCTCGCCTACCCTGTCGAAGAAATCGCTGTGGTTCGTTCTGCAGGCAAAGGATTTCTTGCCATGAAGCTCAATCCCGATGACGAGGTGATCGCCTTCGGATTGTCCAAGTCCGTGTATGAGGGTCCCGAAGTGGTCACCAACCAAGGCCGGGCGGAGACCGCGCGCTTCAGCAAGTTCAAGGGACGCAGAGGTGGAAAGGGAGCGCTGGTGATGCGACGTGGCTTCTTTGCCGAGTGGCGGCAAGAGCCACAGTTCCTCTTGGGTCAGACGGAGGAGGAATAATGGCGCAAACCAAAGGCTACACCGCCCAGGACATCACTGTACTCGAGGGACTTGAGCCGGTTCGAGCCCGCCCTGGAATGTACATTGGGGGAACTGGAAAAGCTGGACTTCACCACCTGCTGTGGGAAATCGTCGACAACTCGGTCGATGAGGCACTCAATGGCCATGCCACGACGATCTCTGTCACCCTCCACAAAAATGGCAAAACCTGCTCGGTCCAAGACAACGGTCGCGGCATCCCCGTCGACGTTCACCCGACCCACAAGAAGCCTGCACTCGAACTCATCCTGACCACCCTCCATGCCGGTGGAAAGTTCGACCAGAAAGTCTATGCGACCTCTGGTGGACTGCATGGCGTGGGTTCGTCTGTCGTGAACGCCCTGTCCTCCAGCCTCACGGCGAGAATCCGCCGAGGTGGAAAAGAGTTTGAGCAAGACTACCGGCGAGGACGAGCCGTCAGCGAGCTTCGTGTAAATGGACCCTCACGGCTGACCGGAACCCGAATCAGCTTCACCCCCGATGAGGAGATCTTTGGTCCCGTTCAGTTTGATGCTGAAATGGTCCGCGAGGCACTGGAGATCAAGTCTTACCTCAACAAAGGCATGCGGATCCAGTTCAAGGATGAGGCCAGTGGTACGTCCTACGACTACCACCACGAGGGTGGCTTAGCAGACTTCCTGACGGCAAGACTCCGAAAGACAGAACGTCGAAACCTCTGTCCAGAGTCTTTTGTGTGGGAGAGGGAGTTTTCCGGGTCCATGCTCCGGCTGCAACTGGCGCTCACTTGGACAGACTTTCCAAGAGAGTCCGTCACCTGCTACGTCAACGGCATCCACACAAGCGACGGCGGCACCCACGAACAAGGATTTCGAGAGGCCATCACACGCGCTCTCCGAAACTTCATTGAGACGCACAACCTCACTCCCCGTGGGGTGAGTCTTACGGCAGACGACATTCGTGAAGGTGTCTTTGGCATGCTTTCGGTGTTCATCCGAGAGCCCCAATTCCAGGGCCAAACCAAAGACAAGCTGAACAACCCAGAGGTTCGCGGCCAAGTCGAAAGTGCTGTACGGCCTGCTCTCGAACAGTGGCTGCACGACCACAAGTCGTGGGGCGAAATGATTGTGACGCGAGCGGTTCAGGCTGCACGTGCACGCATGGCATCGCGAGCTGCAGCCAACCAAGTTCGGCGCAAATCTGCTGTCTCTCATCGCCTGAACCTTCCGGGAAAGCTGGCGGACTGCTCGTCCACCGATCCAGGTCGTTCCGAGCTGTTCATTGTTGAGGGCGACTCAGCAGGAGGATCCGCAAAGCAGGGACGCGATCGAACCACACAGGCCATCCTTCCCCTTCGGGGAAAGGTGCTCAACACCGAGCAAGCCAGTCTGGCCGCCGTGTTGAAGAATCAAGAACTCTCCAACATCGTTCAGGCCCTCGGGTGTGGGATCGGAAAGGACTTCAACCCTGCACGACTGCGCTATGACCGAGTGATCCTGCTGATGGATGCCGATGTCGATGGGCACCACATCGCCACTCTGCTGCTCACTTTTTTCTACCGCTACATGCCTCAGCTCATTGAAAACGGACACGTTTTCCTCGCCCAGCCGCCGCTGTATCGAATTGATGTCGGCAAGGAGACCTACTGGGCATCCGACGACGAAGAGAAAGACAGCATCTTGAAGCGACTTCCAGCACGATACAAACCTGAAATTTCCCGATTCAAGGGACTGGGCGAGATGATGCCCAAGACGCTCTATGCAACCACCCTGGACCCCCGCCGCAGACGCCTCCTGAAGGTGGAGGTGCCAGAAGACAAGACCTTTGTCACCGACCAGACCATCAACCAGCTGATGGGCAAGGATCCCCAGGCTCGATTCCACATGATCATGGACGGCGCTCAAGACGTCCAGGAGTTGGACATCTGAACCGCCGGCTTCAAGGCCCCGCCAGTTCTCGGGCCCAGTGGAGCCTCGCAGCGCTGTTGTACATCCTCCTGGCGGTGGGTGTCACATGGCCATTGGCGCCCGAACTCAACAACCGCATTCTGGGTTACCCAACCATCGATGCCATGGACACGATCATGCTTCGTGGACTGGTCTCAGAGCTCCTCTTTTTCAGTCCGGCAGACATTCCCACAAGCACCGGAATCTATTTTCCAGTGGGCATGCCGGTACTCCAGTGGACCCCCAACCTTCTCGATCATCTCATTGGGGGTGGGCTCGCCACACTGTTCGGTTTCCCCGCAGGGGACAACCTGTTCTGGCTCGCTCTTCTTGCAGCCAATGGACTTGCAGCACACCGACTGGGTCATCAGCTTACCGGCAGTCACAGCTCAGCCTTCTTGGTGGGTGTAGCCTACGCCCTCTCGGAAAATCTTCTCCGAGAGACCAACCTGCATCATGCACCGCAAGCCCTGACGCCGTTTGCACCGCTGTACCTCGCAGGCATGCTCCGCGTGCTGGACGGAGCTGGACGACGCGATCAGGTGGCGACAGGTTTCTGGATGGGCCTGAGCGGTGTTGCCTACTGGTACACCGCTATTTTCCTGGCTTTCGCCACTGTGTTTCTGATTCGTTCACCGCGTCAGGATTGGAGGCCCATCGCAACAGTGGCGGGCATCTCCCTGTTGATCGCAGCTCCTTTTTTAGTGCCTTTTCTGTTGCATCTCGATGAACTCAGCCTCGCCACACTCACGAGGCTCCCAGAAGCCCAAAATACAAGCGCTGCTTTTGATTTTCTGCCTGAGGGGCAGGGATTTCTTGTAGAGCATGGAGGCGACCCTCTACTCCTTTTCAACTCAGCAACCATCGACACGAGCAACAAAGTTGCCATCACGCTTCTCCTCGCGGTCGGCTTGAGCCTCCGTCGAGGGGCCTCCCCAAGATTCGTGGGCATCGCTGCTTTCGGAGCGGTCATGGCCATGGGTCCTTACCTCAAGTGGGGTCCCGATCCTGTGATTTGGGGCGATTCTCCCATCCCACTCCCGTTTCGATGGCTCAGTGAGCTCCACCCGGTCTTCGAACGCCTGACGTGGCCCGAGCGATGGGGAGTGCTCATCGCCTTGGGCCTGGCGGCAGCGGCATCCAAGGCCCCAAAGCCTCGCCTCCTGGCGGCACTGCTCATCACCGAGACCCTCCTGGTTTCACCCAATGCCCCCCTTCAGAGTGCCTCTTTAGAGTCGATGAATCCTTGGCGGCGTCTGCAAGCCGTGGATGGTGCGGTGCTTGAGCTTCCGATTGCCCGAACACACCGGCAAGCGCCTTTCGTGGGACTTCACGCCCGGATGCATGGACGCCCAGTCGTCAACCCGATCCTTCGGCCTCCTGAGAGTCCACCGCCGCGTGCATGGCAGCAATGGCTGCTCAGTCAGCCAATCCACTCGGTGTCTGAATCCCTCGCAGCGGATCAGCCTCCCCCGCAGACGCCAGGCCTCTCCAACTCCTTAGATGCGGCAGGCATTGGAGCAGTCGCACTGGACACGGGAGAGAGCTCGGGGCTGAAGAGTGCACGGCTTCGAAGGTGGCGAGAGGGACTCAGCGCCCTTCTCGGGGAACCTGAGGACCAAGGTGCACTCCTGATTTGGTGGATTCGTCCGCCGACCTCCGAGGTCGCCCCTCCGCTGAGCTACCGAGGAGTTGCCGTCGAGACCGGTCAACAGTGGAGAAGTGCGAGAGACAGAGACTCCAACAAGCGCTCCAGTCCCTCCTGGGAGTCGCTCATCGAGCCCCTGTGGTTTCCGTGACGCCATCCCTGAGCACGCCGTCGATAACCGAGAGTAGCTGCCCCTGAGTGAACGGTT
>JAYXVV010000194.1:0-31446 GCA_036021505.1 Myxococcota bacterium
CGTAGCCGCGGCCCTCGACGAGGGTGTGGGGCTGATCAGTGTGATGGCGGCCAACAATGAAACCGGCGTGCTGCAAGATCTCGCTGCAATCCATGAACTCACACACCGTGCTGGGGCTCTGCTGCACGTGGACGCTGCTCAGGCGGCGGCGCGCATGCCTCTCCCACAAGACTGGGATCTGCTGACTCTGTCGGGACACAAGGCGGGTGGACTGAAAGGAGCAGGAGCACTGCTCTTGCGGGAGTCTGTGCCCCTCCTTCCGCAGCAGCTTGGCGGGGACCAAGAACGTTCTCGACGAGCAGGAACGGTCGATGTAGGTCCCATTGTTGGTTTGGTAGAGGCAGTGATGCGGCCATGGCCGGATTTGAGGCCTTTGAGAGACGAACTCCAGGAGTTCGCTGTGGAACTGGGGGCCACGGTAAGCGGGGCTTCCGTGCCTCGGCTGGCAAACACGTTGCATGTTCGCTTTTCGGGCCTCCCTGGGGATGCCATCGTCATGGGACTCGATCTCAATGGTGTCTGTGCCTCAACGGGCTCAGCATGTTCCTCAGGGGCATCGAAATCCAGTCATGTGCTGGAGGCCATGGGTGAGGATGGAAACAGCGGCATTCGCTTTTCTTTGGGCTGGAACACAACGAAAGTAGACATTGAGACTGCCAAGGTTTGCTTGGACAGGGTAGTAGGCGCGCACCGAGCCATCCTGGAGGAAGCGTGAGTCGTGTTGTTGCAGCCATGAGCGGGGGAGTGGACTCTTCTGTGGTTGCGGGTCTGCTTCTTGAGCAGGGCCACGAGGTGATCGGTGTGCACATGAAGCTCCACGATGCCGATCCCGATAAGGCGGGTCACTGCTGTGGACTCGATGACGCCCTCGATGCCAGAAGAGTCGCAGACCGGCTGGGAATTCCTTTCCACGTCATGGACCTCCGTCAGGCTTTCAAAAAGGCAGTGATCGACAACTTTACGAGCACCTACATGAAGGGGGGTACCCCCAATCCCTGCATCCAATGCAATGGTGTGCTCAAATTTGATGTGCTGTTGAAGCGGTCGCTTGCTTTGGGAGCCGACTACCTCGCAACAGGGCATTACGCGCGTATCGGTGAGGGGCCGAGCTTGATGGAGGCTGTCGATACGAACAAGGATCAATCCTATTTCTTGTTTCCGATGAACCGCTCAGCGCTTGCAAAGACCCTCTTTCCCCTTGGAGGAATGACCAAGACTGAAGTCCGTGAGCATGCCAAAAGGTTTGGGCTTGTGACGGCCTCAAAGCCCGAGTCACAGGACATCTGCTTTGTACCCGATGGCGACCATGCGCGCGTTGTCCGTGAAGCCCATCCGGAGTCCGATGGTGCCGGCACAATTGTGGATGGCGACAATGGACGAATCGTGGGGCGCCACGAGGGGTACTGGCGGTTTACGGTCGGACAGCGGCGAGGGCTCGGTGTGGCTCTCGGAAAGCCCGTCTACGTCTCAGGCATCAATCCTGAGACGGGCACAGTCACCCTTCGTGGGGCTGAGGGACTCTGGCACACTGGACTGACGGCGAACGGCTGGGTCTGGACCGACAAGCCCGCTTTGGGAGAGCGCATTGAGGCACGAATCCGACACCGTGGCCAGAGGGTGGCCTGTTCGATTGCACAAGAGCAGGTCAATGGACTGGTTCAGGTCAACTTCGAGGAGCCGGCGTGGGCTGTGGCACCTGGACAGGCAGTCGTGCTTTACCGAGAAGACAAGGTGCTCGGAGGGGGCTGGATTCGGTCAGCCATTCAGGAGACCCCATGAGTGAGCAGACCCGCATCGCTGAACTTCTTGGGCATCCCTTTGAGGAAAAAGCCCTCCTGGAGGAGGCGCTTACGCACCGCAGCCACGCGGTGGAGCAGGGCGGTTTTGACAACGAGAGGCTCGAGTTTCTTGGAGACGCTGTTCTCGAGCTGGTGATGACTCAGAGTCTCATGGTTGCCTTTCCTGACGCTTCAGAGGGCCAACTCTCGCGAATCCGGGCGGCTCTCGTTCGCACGGAGAGTTTGGCCAAACTTGGACGTTCATGGAACCTCGGAGCGGCCATTCGAATGGGCAAGGGGGAGGCCAGCTCCGGTGGGGGCGACAAAGACACTGTCCTTGCAGGGGCAGTCGAGGCGGTGCTGGGGGCGCTCTACACAGACTCCGGCTTGGAGAGCTGTGAGCGGGTGATTCAAGCTGCATTTTCGTCAGAGATCAACGCGATTTCCGACCCCAGCAGCTTTGGGCGTGACCCCAAGAGTGCGCTCCAAGAGGACGCTATGGCCATGGCCAAGGTCATGCCGGTTTATGAGGAATTGGAAGTGACAGGTCCGCCTCATGAGCGCACCTACACCATCTCCGTGGAGGTCCCAGGAATCACCAAAGCCTTGGGTCAGGGAAGTTCCAAGAGAAATGCTCAGCGTCAGGCTGCAGCGGCCGCACTGAAAAAGATGCGCGCGAAGGATGACTAAAGCATGATGGAATTGGAGAATCACCGCTGCGGCTATGTCGCCATTATGGGTCGACCCAATGCAGGCAAGTCCACTCTTTTGAACCAAATTCTGGGGGAGAAGGTCAGCATTGTCTCGCACAAGCCGCAGACAACTCGGAACCGAGTGGTGGGGATCCACAACACGCCGGAGGCACAGGTGGTCTTGGTGGACACTCCCGGCCACCATGAGGCGTGGAGCCCCCTCAATGAGTCGCTAGTGCGTGCCGCAGAAGGGGCGCTGAGTGAGGTGGATGCCGTGGTGCTCATTGTGGATGCACTGCCCGCGGTTCGCCAGGCCAAACAAGAGAAAGCCGTGACTTCGAAAGGGCACGAGATTCTTCTTGAACGCATCAAGGCCACGGGGGTGCCCTGTGTGCTCTGCATCAACAAAATGGATGCCATCGAATCGCAGTGGGTACTGCCGGTCATCGAGGCCTGGTCTCAACTGCATGAGTTTGATGCAATCCTCCCGATTTCGGCGCTGAAGGGAGTGGCGGTGGATGAACTGATGGCCCGTGTGGCCAGCCACCTTCCCGTGCATCCTCCTTTCTTCCCCAAAGACCAGATCATGGACGGTACCGAGCGGTTTGTTTGCTCCGAGATCATCCGAGAGAAAATGTTTGAGCGACTGGCGAAGGAGCTTCCTTACTCGGTGGCGGTCATGATCGAGTCGTTCGATGAGTCCAAAAGACAAGGGCCAAAGCCACGGATTGAAATTGGAGCGCGCATTTTGGTGGAGCGAAAGTCCCAGCGTGGGATTGTGATTGGCAAAGGCGGAAGCATGCTCAAGGCCATTGGCACTGACGCCAGGAAAGAGATCCAAAAGATGCTGGGCTGCAAGGTCCACCTGAGGCTCCATGTCACCATCGACAAGGACTGGACTAAGAATCCGAGGGTGCTGAGGTCTCTGGGACTGGAGTAGCGCCGCGAAACTGGTGCCACCGTCGGGCTTCGCGTCGCCGCTGGGTGTCGAACTTTTCGGGTTCTTCGAGGGCGACGTTCACGGGGATGCCTGTCACCGGGTGTTCGAACTGCAGGGCAAGGGCCCTCAGGAAAAGCCCTTTTCCCTTCAGAACGGGTCCTCCTGCAGTGGCGTAGAGGCTGTCGCCGAGAATCGGGTGGCCGAGTCGGCTCAGGTGAACCCGCAACTGATGGGTGCGTCCAGTAATCGGCCAGAGGTCCACTGTAGTCTGCCAGTCACTCTTGAGAGCCCTGTTGTGGCCGATGACCTCGTATCGGGTGTGTGCTGCACGTCCCTCGATGGGGGAGAGATTCTCGCCAGATTCCTCAAGTCTCCCAACGACAATGGCGCGGTACCGCTTCTTGATTTTTCGATGCTCGAAAAGGTGACCCATCCCGACCAGGGCACGGTGGGTTTTGGCAACCACCACCAAGCCACCCGTCGGGGCATCCAAGCGATGGCAGGGGCGGGGAAGCTCCAGAGCATCTTCCTCGGTGGTGGGCGCGAGGTTGTGTCGGAGGCAGTTTTGGAGGGTTCGGTAACGGTTTCCGTTCACGACCAGTCCAGTCGGCTTCTCCACGACGGCGAGGTGCTCGTCTTCAAAGTGGACGGGAATTTCAAGCTCGAAGATCTTGTGATTGGAGGGGGGTCTCTTTTTGAGGCACACCACATCCCCTGGACGCACGAATCGTGAGGACTCGGCCACCACTCCGTTGAGGAGCAGCTCTTCTCTCTTGATTGCCTTTCTGGCCTGATTCCGAGAGGAGATGCTGTCGAAGTTTTCCGCCGCGTAGCGGTCCAGTCGGATCGCCTCGGTCTCCATGGGTACGGTGATTTCTTGGAACATGGATGTCCTAATACGAGAGGCAGTAGGCTCCGGACGTGGAGTATCCAGAAGGGCAGGACCCGCTTTTGGGAAGGGCGTGTCGGGCCGAGGACCCTGCCAAGCAATAGGCTCCCGAAGTGGAGTAGCCAGATGGACAGGACCCCACCTTCTCCACGGCATACCGTGCTGAAGAGCCCGGGTTGCAGTACCCACCGGAGGTGGAGTAGCCGGAAGGGCACGACCCGATCTTTCTGACGGCACGAGGAGTGAGGCTGCTGGAGTACCCCGACGGGGAGGAGCCCTTCAAGCAGTAAGCTCCTGAGGTGGAATATCCGGATGGACAGGACCCCGTTTTGGCCACGGCGTGCCGTGCAGATGAACCTGCCAAGCAGTACGCTCCGGATGTTGAGTAGCCCGAGGGGCAGGACCCAACCTTTTCGACGGCATATCTCGCGGAGCTCCCAGGGTTGCAGTAGGCGCCCGAGGTCGAATATCCGGAAGGACATGAACCGACTTTTCGGACAGCCTCAGCGGAGGGTGTCTGTGCGGTAGCCTCTCCCACAGAAAACACAAGAAGTAGGGCCATAAGCATTGTTCACCTCTCTGATTTACCCGTAGACAATAGCGCATTTGCTCGGTGAATACTCCCCGGGTTTCAAGGAGGTGTTAGAAGCGCTTATGGTTCCAATGGTCGCCATTGTTGGTCGTCCCAATGTGGGGAAGTCAACGCTCTTCAACCGTTTGGTGGGTGAGCGAAAGGCGATCGTAGACGATCGGCCCGGAGTCACTCGAGATCGGCAGTTTGAGAGCTTGACTCGCTATGGGCCCGAACTCCTTCTGGTCGACACAGGCGGACTGGAGCCGAATCCCGAAGATGGACTGTACGCAAAGATGCGCACCCAGGCATTGATCGCCATTGAGGAAGCCGATGTGGTTCTCTTCGTAGTGGATGGTCGGGCCGGAATCCTTCCGCTCGACCAGGAAGTCTCGGAGCTCCTCCGCCGAGCGGACAAGCCGGTTCTGCTGATCATCAACAAGATGGATACCTTCGAGACGGAGGACCACATCCACGAGTTTTATGCCCTCGGACTCGAGGACATGATTCCTGTCTCAGCGGAGCACAGCCGCGGATTGTCGATGATGATGGATCGCGTCTACGAGGTGCTCCCCCCCTTGGACAAAAAAATCCGCTGGGAAGACGACGGAGAGGAAGAACAATCCGAGATTCGTATGGCGGTTCTTGGACGCCCCAACATCGGGAAGTCGACACTCGTGAATCGGCTGATTGGAGAGGAGCGGCAGGTCGTTCATGATGCCCCTGGGACCACGATGGATGCCGTGGATGCCGCCTTTGAGCTCAATGGCCAGAACTACACCATCGTGGACACGGCTGGGGTTCGACGAAAAAGCCGCATCTCGGACAAAGTCGAGGGTTTCGCGGTTTCTCGTGCCATCCGAACCATTGAGCGCTGCCACGTCACGCTGCTCATGATTGATGGCACGGAGGGGCCAACCGATCAGGACGCTCGACTTGCCTATCTTGCTGCAGACAGAGGTCGAGCACTGATTATTTGTATCAACAAATGGGATTTGGTCCGTGAGGATCCCGAGCGGAATGTGCGGGTTCTGATGGACGAGATGGAGCGCCAACTTCCGCACGCCAAATGGGCGCCGCCGCTGTACATTTCCGCACTGACTGGAAAGGGTGTGGGCAAGATCATTGAACGGGTTCATGAGGTCTATGAGCAGTTCGATAAACGTCTCAGCACAGCGGAGTGCAACCGGTTCTTGGAAGCCGCACAGGTTGCGCATTCGCCCCCTCAGAGCCACAACCGTCCCGTGCGTCTGAACTACATGAGTCAGGTCCGTGTTCGGCCGCCGACGTTCAACATCTGGACCAACAATCCTGAGGGCGTCCAGGAGTCCTACAAACGCTTTCTCGTCAATCGAATGCGGGAGATCTACGGGTTTGAGGGGACGCCAATTCGGGTTCGTTACCTGAGGAAGCGGCGGCCAGGGGAAGCGAAGGCGGAGGACTGATGGGCAACATCCGCATCTTGGAAGATCGGCTGGTCAATCAGATTGCAGCTGGGGAGGTCATCGAGCGGCCCTCCGCAGCCTTGAAGGAGTTGGTGGAGAACAGCCTTGACGCGGGCGCTACACGCATCCACGTTCAACTCGAGGCAGGGGGCCGAAAGTTGATCCGTGTGGTGGACAACGGGCGAGGAATGGACGACGCCGATGCCTTGATGTGCCTCGAGAGACACGGGACCTCAAAAATTCGCGGAGAAGAGGACCTCTTTCGGGTAGCGAGTCTTGGCTTTCGAGGTGAGGCGCTCCCGTCGATCGCCTCCGTGAGTCGATTCGAACTGTTGACCCGACCCAAGGATCAGCGAGAGGGGCAGCGCGTGGTGGTGGAGGGTGGACGGCTTCGCCTGCGAGAGCCAGCGGGTTGTCCAGAGGGAACGCAGATCTCGGTTCGCAGCCTCTTCTACAACGTACCTGTGCGCCGCAAGTTTCTGCGGACAGTGCCCACAGAATTGGGACACTGCGCAGAGGCCATCATCAGCCAGGCGCTGATTCGACCAGAGGTGGACTGGACACTGGAACACAACGGGCAGGTGCTCGTGAGGGCTCCGGTCGCAGAATCGAGGCAGGCCCGAGCTGCGGAGCTTCTCAAGGGGCATGGACGGGCCCTCTTTCCTGTCAACTTTACTGCCGGAGATCTGGAGGTCGAGGCACTCATTAGTCCTGTTGGCGTGCATCAGGGAGCAGCACGGGGCTCGATGTACCTCTTTGTGAATGGACGCTATGTGAGGGATGCCCTGGTTCGGAGTGCCGTACGCGAGGCCTATCGCCACATCGTCCCCAAGGGTCGCTATCCGGTGGTTGTCTTGGAGGTTCGGGTGCCGCCCGAGGATGTGGATGTGAACATTCATCCGTCCAAGACAGAGGTCCGATTCCGACATGGACGCGACATGGTTCAGGCCGTCTCGAGGGGGCTCAGAGATGGACTTGAAGCCCACGGAATTCGTCGTCCAGTTCGGGACGTCCAGGCCGATCGGCAGAGGCCCGCATCATCCGAGTGGATGTCAAAGCCGCCGCAGCAGGCGAGCTTTGAGCTCCAACCGTCGCCTCGGGCTCGAGACGAGTCGCCGGACAGCTCTTGGATGGCTGCTCCTCTTCCGTCGAATCGCCAAGTGGAGACTGTGGATGCTGAAGTGCGGGTACAAGAAGAAGACGGAGCACTGCAACAGCCTGAAGGGGTTGCTCTGACTCACGGGTCGGAGGCCGCCCTTCTTCCGGTCCCAAGGTTTCAGGATCTCCGGGTCATAGGCCAGCTTCTGAGGACCTACCTGCTGTGCGAGGGAGGGAGCGAGCTCATTCTCATCGATCAACACGCCGCCCATGAAAGGGTGATGCTTCACCACCTGATGAAGAACGCCCGTGAGCACCTGGGAGGCGCTCAGCGTCTTCTGTCGGCCGCGGTGGTGGACCTGCCGCTTCACAAAGCGAAGATCTTGGAAGACCATTTAGAGGTTCTTGAGGAACTTCAGTTTGAGGTGGAACCCTACGGGGGGGGTGCCTTTGCTGTACGAGGAGTGCCTCCATTGTTGGCCAAGGTAGAAGTCGAGAAGCTGCTGCATGACGTAGCAGACAGCCTCGCCGTCGGTCAGCGCGGTATGGCGGGGCGAGAGATTCAGGAGCATGTGATGGCCACGATGGCGTGTCACAACTCGGTACGCGCTCAGCAGCGGCTGAATGAGTTTGAAATGCGCAAGCTGTTGGAGGCACTCGATGAGGTGGATTTCAGTGTCTGTGCACACGGAAGGCCCGTCGCGATTCGCGTCTCGGAGTCTGAGCTTGAGCGACGTTTCCATCGGGCGTGATGGTCATGAAAAAGATTCTCATACTGGGTGGTCCCACCTCGGCAGGTAAGACTGCAGCGTCTTTGGCACTGGCCGATGAGTGGCGTCCTAGAATTGTGTCAGCCGATGCGATGCAGATCTACCGGGGAATGGACATCGGTACCGGGAAGCTTGGGCCTGAGTGGTTGGAACGCTATCCGCATGCTGGCATTGACGTGAGAAATCCGGAGGAGGAGTTCAACGCCGTCGATTTTGCCGAGCTCGCCGATCGGGAAATTGAGCAGGCTGCTGCTCAGAACCAACCCGTGGTCATTGTGGGTGGAACGGGACTCTACTTTCGCGCATTGCTCACGGGCTTCGTCGAGGCGCCCTCAGGAGGCATGGAGCTTCGGAAGGAACTCGAGGCTTTAGAGGCTCCTCATGAAGCGCTTCGGCGGGTGGATCCGGATTTGGCCAGGAGGCTTCATCCGAATGACACCGTGCGGATCGTTCGAGGTCTGGAGGTCCATCGTCTGACGGGAGTCCCGCTCTCGCAGTTGCACGATGAGCATCGTCCGAAACCGCGCTACGAGGCCGTCTGCCTTTCGCTCGACCGACCCGATCTCGACGAGCGAATTGACCGTCGAGTCCACCAGATGATGGAGGACGGCTACCTCGCAGAGGTGGAGAGACTCTTGAATGCGGGCTACCACCCCAAGCACACCAAGCCCATGCGCTCTCTGGGTTACCGGCACTTGAGTGAACATCTGACTGACGGCCTGGGCCTTGACGAAGCGATTCGTCGCACGCAGCGGGATACCCGGAAGTTTGCTCGACGCCAGCGAAAAATGATTCGTCACGTTGGAGGCTTTGAAACGGTGTCAGCATCCGAAATCGCACGGATTCGTGACGCTGCCGTAGCAGCTTGGGGAGACCCGCCTGCCAAGGCTCTTCTAGACGGTTAGGGTTCGACGGGTGTTCTGGAGGCTCCATGGAACTGGTTCTTGATTTTGAGCGGCCGATTGTAGAGCTTTATCGCAGGATCGACTCTCTCCGCAGTCTGGAGGAAAGCGATGGCGTGGACCTCTCGGCCTCCATCGTGCAGCTTGAAGAGCAGGCTGTTCGCCTCCATGACCAAATCTTCAGCGCATTGACTCCATGGCAGCGAACGCTTCTGTCGCGACATCCGGCGAGGCCGTACACCCTGGACTACGTGGCACACCTTTTTGAGGACTTTGAAGAGCTAAAAGGGGATCGCTTGGGTTTCGAGGACTCTGCGATCGTGTGTGGTCTTGCTCGATTCGAGGGAAAACCCGTTGCCGTCATCGGCCATCAGAAGGGCCGAAATACGAAGGAAAACATCCATCGAAACTTCGGGATGCCTCGACCAGAAGGCTATCGAAAGGCTCTGCGGATCATGAAGCTTGCCGAGCGCTATCGTCGCCCGATCATTACCTTCATTGATACTCCAGGAGCCTACCCGGGAATCGATGCGGAGGCGCGAGGGCAGGCAGAGGCCATCGCCAGAAACATCCTCGAGATGGCCAAGCTCACGGTTCCCGTCATCTGCGTGGTCATTGGGGAGGGGGGCTCCGGTGGAGCACTCGCCGTCGGTGTTGGAAATCGGGTCCTCATGATGGCCAACTCGGTTTATTCTGTGATTTCGCCCGAGGGCTGTGCAGCCATCCTCTGGCGCAATCGTGCTGAGGGGCCCAAGGCCGCTGAGGCCCTGAAGATTACTGCAGAAGATTGCCTGTCGCTCCATGTGGCCGATGAGGTCATCAAGGAGCCACCCGGTGGTGCCCACCGGGATCATGCCGAAGCAGCTGAGCGGCTGGGTGAGGCGATTGCTCGCCACCTGCGAGAGTTGTCCTCCATGAGCCCGGAAGAGTTGGAGGCGAACCGCTACGACCGTTTTCGTCGTCTTGGTGCCCATGAGGACGGTTCACCAAAACCATGAAGCACTGGGAAATCTCTCCTTCAGGACCCCTCAGAGGACGAATTCGCGTTCCAGGTGACAAGTCGATCTCCCACCGTTCGTTGCTGTTCAACGCGTTGGCCCAAGGCGATGCTGAGGTTGAGGGCCTGCTTCGTGCAAAGGATGTCCTGTCGACTTGGTCGTGCCTCGAGGCCTTGGGTGTTCGAATCGAGGACGGGGGCTCCAAGGTTCGAATTTGGGGAAGTGGGGGACGGTTCAAGGAACCGGAGTCCGTCTTGGACTGTGGAAACTCGGGAACCAGCTTTCGTCTGTTGTGTGGTGCGCTCGCCGGCCAGCCCTTTTTTTCAGTTTTGACGGGCGATCGGCATCTCAAAAAGCGACCGATGCGTCGGGTTACCGTTCCACTGGGTGCGATGGGGGCGCGGTTTTGGGGAGCGCAAGACGCGGAATATCCACCGATTGGAATCCAGGGAGGAAATCTGCTGGCTCGCCACTATGCTTCAACCATCGCCTCGGCCCAGGTGAAGTCGGCGATGATGCTTGCAGCAATTCAAGCGGATGGGACCCTGCATTTTCGAGAGCCTCATCGCTCAAGGGATCATTCTGAACGAATGATGCGGGCGATGGGTGTATCCATTGAGGAACGGGAGGGTGAGCTGATTGTTCCGGGTGGGCAGACCCTCCAAGCCTCGTCGGTGGTGGTGCCCGGAGACATCTCTTCAGCCGCCTTTTTCCTCGTCGCTGCTTTGATTGTTCCGGGTTCCGATTTGGTGGTGGAGGGCGTGGGGGTCAACCCGACTCGGTCGGGGATTTTGGATGTGCTCCGACGCATGAATGGCTCCATCGAGACACTCGAGGAGACGGTGGTGTCCGGGGAGCGAATCGCTACCCTCAGGGTCAAACACAGCGCACTTCAGGCGACACGAGTCGACGGTGGACTCATCCCCCGCTTGGTGGATGAACTGCCCGTGCTTGCGGTGGCAGCCGCCTGCGCTGAGGGGGAAACGGTTTTTGCGGATGCGGAAGAGCTTCGGGTCAAGGAGTCGGATCGGATTGCTGCTACAGCAGCTGGACTCATCGCGAACGGAGTGGAGGTGGAGGAACTGCCGGATGGGTTGAGAATCCAGGGAGGGACCTTGAAGGGCGGCCGCGTGGATTCGATGGGAGACCATCGAATCGCTATGGCATTCGCTGTCGCGGCGTTGGCCGGGGCCACATCCACGATCGAGGACGTCGAAAATGTGTCGACTTCGTTTCCCCAGTTTCGAGACCTCCTGAACTCGGTGATCGCATAGGAAGTGCAACGAGCTTCGGGGCCGAGCAGGATGTGCCGGGGTTGGAACATGTTGTCCTCACCGATCTGTGGAAGCTCCACGATGCACTTCATCGCATGCTGGAACTGCCGGCTCGAGATAAGAGCGTCGGGGCTCCCCATGTTGGGGCGAGTCGGTGTTTGGGTTGGTGCCTGTGAGCGGTATACAAATTGCAATCGATGGCCCTTCCGCCTCGGGCAAGGGAACGGTCTCTCGAGAAGTAGCCAAGACGCTCTCCTACGTGTATCTGGACTCGGGCGCACTCTACCGAACCGTCGCTCTTCTTGCAGCTCGTGTCGGCATCGAGTGGACGGATGGTGGGAGGCTGGCCGACTTGATTGCTCAGACCCGCTTTGAAGTGCGGTCCAATGGTGCAGCAATGGACGTCCTGGTCAACGGAGAGAGTGTTGGCGATGCGATTCGAACCGAGTCGGTGGGTCAGGGCGCGTCAGCAGTGGCGAAGCTCGAGGAAGTACGAGCAGCGCTCCTCTCCCTGCAACGGAAGCTTGCTTCAACGGGCGGCGTGGTGATGGATGGGAGAGACATCGGTACGGTAGTCTTGCCGCATGCGGAGCTGAAGGTTTTCCTCACGGCGAGCGTCGACGTCCGTGCAGAGCGCCGTCATGCGGAGCAGTTGTCCCGGGGCATCGAGAGCTCCATTATGGACGTTCGACAAGCCCTCGAGAAGCGCGACGAGCAAGATGCCAACCGGGAACATGCTCCACTGTGTGAGGCCGACGACGCCATCCGAGTGGACTCGACCCATCGCAGCCCGGCCGAGGTTGTGGCAGAGATTGTGGGCTTGGCTCGTCAGAGAAACGCTTGACGCGGTGGTGGTGGGGCGCTAAGAGCGTGGTCAATCCGGGTCCCGTGCGCAGTGGGGTGTGCACCGGAGGTCGCCAAACAGGCGCCCAGCCCTTTGAACCAACCCCTTTGTCACACACAAAAGTCATCGGACGAACCTGTCCGACTGGCGGAGTTTTTTACACCCATGGCTGAAACCCAAACCAACTTAGACGCAACAGTCGTCGACCTCGATCGCGGCGCTTTCGAGAACTTCTTCAACAGCTTTCTCCAGGAGAGCACCATCAAAGAGCGCACCGTCGTCAAGGGCCGTGTTCTCTCCATCACCGACGACTGGGTCACGGTGGATGTTGGCTACAAGGCCGAGGGAGCGATTCGCGCAAACGAATTCTCCACCATCGATGGTGTCCTTGACCTCAAAGTTGGCGACGAGATTGATGTCTACCTCGACAGCATGTCTGAGGAGACCGGGACGCTGCGTCTGTCCAAGGAGAAGGCCGACCTGATGAAGGCATGGGACAGAATCTCGGATGCTGTCGAGGCGGATGAGACCGTCAGCGGCTACATCGTCTCCCGCGTGAAGGGTGGCCTCAGCGTGGACATCGGTGTCAAGGCCTTCTTGCCCGGTTCTCAGGTGGACCTCCGCCCGGTGAAGAACCTCGACCGCATGGTGGGTCAGACCTACGACTTCAAGATCATCAAGTTCAACAAGAAGCGAGGCAACATTGTTCTGTCTCGTCGCGTCCTCCTCGAGAAAGAGCGAGAGAGCAAGCGGGAGTTCACGGTCCAGAAGCTGACCGAGGGCTCGATCATGAAGGGCGTGATCAAGAACATCACCGACTACGGCGCATTTGTGGATCTCGGCGGAATCGACGGTCTTCTCCACATCACCGACATGTCGTATGGCCGCATCAACCATCCCTCGGAGATTTTCGAGGTGGGCCAGGAGCTCGAGGTCAAGGTCCTCAAGTTCGACGCCGACGCGATGCGTGTCTCCTTGGGCTACAAGCAGATTCGCCCCGATCCTTGGGCAGAAGCCGATTACAAGTACCCCGTTGGTGCAATCGTCCGCGGAAAGGTTGTCTCAATCCCCGATTACGGTGCATTCATTGAACTCGAAGACGGCATCGAGGGACTGGTTCACATCTCCGAGATGAGCTGGAACAAGCGCGTCAAGCACCCCTCCAAGCTCGTCGAAATGGGCGATGTGGTTGAGGCCAAGGTCCTCGGCGTTGACATGGAGAACAAGCGAATCTCGTTGGGAATGCGCCAACTCGAGGCCAATCCCTGGGACAAGCTCAGCGAGGCCTACCCTGTGGGCTCGATCGTCAAGGGCGCTGTTCGCAACATCACCGACTTCGGTATCTTTGTTGGCATTGACGAGGGAATCGATGGCTTGGTCCACATCTCCGACATGTCTTGGGGACAGCGGGTCGGTCACCCCTCTGACCGTTTCAACAAGGGTGATGAAGTCGAGGCACGCGTTCTCAACATCGACCGCGACTCCGAGCGCATCTCTCTTGGAATCAAGCAGTTGAGCGAGGACCCCTGGTTGTCGGTTCAAGGACGCTACTTCCTTGGCCAGACCGTCTCTGGAAAAATCGTTCATGTCGCTGAGTTTGGCGTGTTCATTGAGGTCGAGGAGGGAGTCGAGGGTCTCATTCATGTCTCCGAACTCAAGGCGGCTGAAGAGGGTTGGGAGGATGCCTACCAGCTTGGTCAAGAGCTCAGCGCCATCATCCTCTCCATCGACTCCCATGATCGCAAGGTTTCTCTCTCGGAGAAGTCTGCGGACGAGGACGGCGATGATGCAGCACCCTATGTCCCACCCACTCCTGTGGAGACCAGCGCTCGACTGGGCGATTTGATGGGCGACATTGCTTCCCAAATGTCGGGTGAAGAGGCTGCTTCTGCCGAAGAGGCAGAGGCTGCTCCCGCCGAAGAGGCAGAAGCTGCTCCCACCGAGGAGAAAGAATAGCTCACCATCCGTTCGTGGTGAACAAGCGGGCCGCCGATTGTCCATCAGGCATCGGCGGCCCTTTCTTTTGGAGGAACACCTGTGCATCGACTCGCACTTTTTTCGGTATTTTTCGCCTGCGGTAGCGACTCAGATCCGTCCATGCTCCGATCAAGTTCTGAGCCAGTGGCCAAGAGTCCTGTGGCCATGGATTTGGGTGGTCTTCAGCGTCCGGACGGAAAAGAGCCATTGACGGCCTCTCAACTCCGCCTCGAAGACCTTGCCCCCTGGGTTCCAAACGCCTCGGATCTGACGGACAAAGAGGCGCAGGTACTCTTGGATGCCGTCAATCAAACGACCGCGGCATGTGAGCCATGCATGACAGAGGGGATGAGTCTTGGGGCCTGCTTGAATCGAGGCCTACCAAGCTGCCCGAACCTGCCGACCCTCGCTCATCGCGCCTTTCGAGTGGCCATTCAAGGGGGCGATTTGGACCAGGCGCAAGCGGCCATCTCTTTTGTGGAGCCCTGGCAGGACTTGGGCCCGACATCCAGTGAGGGAAATCCAGTCGCGGTCGTCTTCGCTGTGGACTACCGGGATCCGTTTTCGCATCGGGCCTGGAAGGTTTGGGAGGCCTTGGCGCTCGACTATGGGGAGTCGCTGGAGTTTCAGTTTCTTCATCTCCCGCAGGAGCGCCATGAAGGGGCTCAAGAACTCGCGCTCCTCGCCATGAAAGCCAGAAATGCGGGCAGAGAGATCGAGTTTCATCGCGCCGCGATGGAGGCGGGTGAAGCGGTGAATGCCGAGAACATTTCTGAGGTCACCGAATTGTGGGAGGTCGTTTCAGAAGTATCCACCGCTGCCGCCGAGAGTCTGCTTGCCGAGGACACCCAGAAGCTTGCTCGACTCGGCGTAAGCAGTACACCGGTGGTGTGGGTCGATGGGTATCGGGTCTCAGGTCAGCGTGACATTGCGGTCATCCAGCGGTTTGTCGACCTCGCGTTAGCGGATCGTTAGTGCTCGAAAAGCCGTAGGGGAGGGGCCCGCGGGGTTTGAAGAGGCTTGTTCTTCGGCTTTGGGAGTTTGCGCTTGAAAGGCGTTAGTAGAATCGTGTGAAGACCTCCTCGCGACTGAACCCGGGGCGCATGGCCGCTGGCCGTGTGCTTGTAGCCACCCTCGAGGGGCATCATGCGGATTCCGAATTGGACCGACAGGATGCCCTGTCTGCTGCAGATCGCCGGTTGGCGTGGCATCTCATCCAAGGCGTGCTTCGCCATCGTGGCGAACTGGACGAGGCTCTGAATCAGGTCAGCAATCGGCCCGTCGCTGAGCTGGATCGCCCGGTTCAGACAGCACTGAGAATTGGGGCCTTCGAGTTGAGACACAGCCGAACACCGCCGCATGCGGCGGTGGATCAGGGAGTACGGCTGGCTACGGCTCTGAAGGCGGGGCGGGCCAAGGGCCTTGTCAATGCGCTCCTCCGTCGCGTAGGGAACGTGAAGCTCCAAGAGAGTCCAACTCGAAACCATCCGGATTGGCTCGTCGAGCGTTGGACGGCCCGATTCGGTGCGGAGGCCACAGCCAATTGGTGCCTGCGCAATGATCTTCAAGCGCCTCTCGCGATTGCTTGCCGTCACGATGTGGAGGGCCTGCGAGAGCGACTCGGTGACCATGCCGAGCGCTGCGAGAACGCTGTCTTTCAGGGAAAGACCTTGGAGAGAGCGTTGGTCCTTGAGGGAGTTCGTGGGGCCATAGCGGAGCTTCCCGGCTTCTCGGAAGGGGAGTGGTGGGTCATGGATCCGGCTGCGATGGCCACTGCGGATCTCCTGAAAGCGAAATCGGGGGAGCGCGTTTTGGATGTGTGTGCAGCACCCGGAGGAAAGAGTCTCCGGCTTGCTGCCAGTGGTGCTGTCGTGACCGCGACGGACCGGTCGAGAAGCCGGTTGAAGCGGCTCTCGGAGAACGCGAAGCGAGTTGGATTCTCCTTGGAGCTCCAAGAAGTGGATTGGAGTCGTCCCGGGTCAGGGAAGATTGAACCGGTAGACGCGGTTTTAGTGGATGCGCCTTGTACGGGCCTCGGTACGCTCCGCCGTCACCCCGAGATCCGTTGGCGCAGCCTTCCCTCCGATCCTCTCGCGATGTCGCTGATACAGCAATCCATCCTTTCGTCCGCCTCGGGCAGCGTCAATCCTGGCGGCCGCCTCGTCTATGCGGTTTGCTCGCCAGAACCTGAGGAAGGAGTCCAAGTGGTGGAGGCCTTCCTCGAGACGCACCCCGATTTTGGTTTGGATGCGGTTCTGGATTCTGCTCCACCGAGTGCGGATGAGGACGCTTTCTTTGCGGCCAGGCTGGTTCGGAGGAAGGCATGAGCGGAACAGAGACCCCCATGTTCCGCCAGTACATGGAACTCAAATCGGGGCACCAGGACGCGCTTCTCTTTTTCCGAATGGGGGACTTCTACGAGCTCTTCTTTGAGGATGCAGAGATCGCTGCACAGGCCTGCGAGTTGACTCTGACGAGCCGAAACAAAAAAGATCCGAACCCAATTCCGATGGCCGGCGTTCCTCATCATGCAGCCAAGGGCTACATCCAGACGCTCATTCGCTTGGGGCACAAGGTAGCGATTGCGGACCAAGTCGAGGATCCCAAGCAAGCCAAAGGAATCGTTCGCCGTGAGGTGGTTCGTGTGGTGAGCCCCGGTGTTGTCATGGATACCGAAGACCTGGCACCGCGCGAAAACTGTTGGCTGTTGGGCCTCTGCGCGGACGGGGAGACATGGGGATTGGCTCTGCTGGATGTCTCCACAGGCGACCTTCGGGTCACAGAGTTGTCTGGCGGTGAGGCGGCACTGGAAGAGCTTCATCGCTGCGGAGCAAGTGAATTGGTGCTCCCGGAGACGCTGAAGAACCATCCCCTCTGGCTGGATTCGCTTCGGGACAAGCCTGTAACCTGGCTGGACCCCGAGAGTTTCGACTCTCGTTCAGCGCGTGAGCAGCTCTGCCGCCGCTTCGAAGTTCAGGACCTCGGTGCCTTTGACTGTGAGGGGCTGGGGCCGGCACTCGGAGCTGCAGGGGCGGTCTTGAGCTACGCAACAGCGAACTCCCAGAGCAGCCTTCCCCACCTGACTGGCATTCGGTTCTATTCGGTTTCCGGCCACATGGTGATCGACGAAACGACTCGTCGAAATTTGGAACTGACTCGGCCGCTGCACGGGAGAGGTCGAGCAGGCAGTCTGCTCGCGCATCTGGATCGAAGCATCACGTCAATGGGTGGACGCTTGCTCAAGGAGTGGCTGCTCTACCCGCTGATGGATCGCAAGCAGATCGCGGATCGCCAAGACTGTGTCGAGCATTTTGTCCGCGAGGCTTGGCTTCGTGGGGAGACACGTGAGCGGCTTCGACCGGTGGCGGACATGGAACGGATCGGCTCAAAGCTGGCCCAGTCTACGGCAAACGCCAGGGATCTCGTCGCCTTGAGGCGCTCGCTGGAGACCCTTCCGGAACTGATGTCGCCCTTGGCCGAGGTGCCCTCGCTCCGGCATCTGGTGCCTGAGAATTTGGGTGGAGAGGTCGCGAGCGAGATCGCCGAATGGCTTGTCGATGAACCCCCGGCATCGACCACAGACGGGGGACTCATTCGTTCGGGAGTCGATCCCGATCTCGATGAACTCGTTCGTCTCGCTCGAGAGGGGAAGGGAGCAATTGCTGCAATCGAGGAGAGTGAGCGAGAAGCAGCGGGAATTCCTTCACTCAAGGTCAAGTACAACAAGGTCTTTGGGTACTTCATCGAGATCACGCGGGCCAATCTGCACAAGGTGCCTGAGCACTACATTCGAAAGCAGACTCTGACCAATGCGGAACGCTTCATCACCCCAGAACTCAAGGAATTTGAAGAGAAGGTTTTGGGGGCTGATGAGCGGCGAAAAGTTCTGGAATACCACCACTTCATTGGACTTCGAGAAAGGCTTCAAGGGCGGCTTCCGCTCCTCAAGGAGCTTGCGGCCCGTATCGCTCAGGTGGATGTGTTCTCCGGCCTTGCAGAACTCGCCACCGACTGCCGCTACGTGCGTCCGAGGATGGTGGAGGAGAGCCTTCTCGAGATTGAATCCGGTCGTCATCCGGTCGTCGAGCGACAGAATCTCGGGGAGTCCTTTGTCCCCAATGATCTTCGACTGGATGAACGGGATCGAAGGTTGGTCATTTTGACTGGACCAAACATGTCCGGGAAGTCGACGGTGATGCGGCAGGTTGCCTTGATCGCCATCATGGCTCAGATCGGCTCATTCGTCCCGGCAGATTCAGCGTTGGTGGGGATCTGTGATCGGGTGTTCACCCGTGTGGGGGCATCGGACGACATTCGCTCGGGCCGTTCGACCTTTATGGTGGAGATGTCGGAGACAGCCAACATTCTGCGGCACGCCTCGGAGCGGTCCTTGGTCTTGCTCGACGAGATCGGTCGAGGAACAAGCACCTACGATGGTCTTTCGATTGCGTGGGCGGTTGCGGAATCAATCGCTACCCAGATCGGCTGCCGAGGAATCTTCGCGACGCACTACCACGAGATGGTGGAGTTGGCGTCCACATCACCCGGGGTGTGCAATCTCTCCGTAGGTGTGTCGGTTTATGGAGAGCGAATCATCTTCTTACGCCGGCTCGAGGAAGGCGGTGCTTCGCGGTCTTATGGCATCCAGTGCGCACGACTCGCGGGGATGCCGAGGCCAGTAATCGCACGGGCCAAGACCTTGTTGGCGGAGCTTGAACGCCACGCGCATCGCCACCCGACCCCTCAGCTGTCCCTTTTCGGCAAGGCACCGGACTCCAAGGAAGCTCACGAGGAGTCCGAGACAACCGATTTCTTGAAAAAGGCCCTCCTCGAGCTGGACCCCGACAGTCTCAGTCCGCGCGAGGCCCACGCAGCCCTGTATGATTTGGTGCAGTTGGTGGAGGAGGAGCGATGAGGCTCTTGCTCAGCCTTCTCTGCTTTTGGATCGGCGCTGCGGAAGCCACGGAGTTGACGCAGGTCAAGGTCTTTGTTGGCAGCGATCATGCGCAGCTGCTTCTTGTGGGTACAGAACCCTTCAATCGACCGGGTACCCAGAGTGCTGCAGCAGTGGGGGACGCTCCGGCTCGTGCACAGGTCAAGATTCGTGGTGCAGAGCTCTCCGAGGGTCTCCAACAGGATTATGCACAGTCCCATGGTCGATGGTTGATTCCCGTCAATCGAAAGGGGGTTCGGCAGGTCACCTTGTCGCAGGTGGGAAACACCGTCCATGTGGCTCTGGAGTCGGATTTGAAGCGGGTGGTAGAGGTCCGTGAGATCTCGGAGGCTGCTCTTTTGGTGGACTTCTTGGTTGAGGGCAGCGAGCCCGACAGCAGCCTTCCTTCGCCAGATTTACTGGCTGGCTGGATTGCAGGAGCGTCTCTTCGGCGTCAAGCGGAGGCGAACAGCGGGAATCGTCGCCGATTGATTGTGCTGGACCCAGGGCATGGTGGTCGGGACCCAGGGGCCGTCGGGGTGTCAGGGAGTCGAGAAGCCGACATTGCCCTGTCCTTGACCTTGCGCATCAAGAGGTCCTTGGAGAAGCGCCTCGACGCGGAAGTGGTCCTGACGCGTGATGATGATCGTTATTTGCCGCTCAAGGAGCGCGCTGCTGTGGCCAACGCTCTGGATGCCGATCTTTTTGTGTCGGTGCACGCCAATGCTGCGCCTTCTGCTTCAGCCTGGGGCATCGAGACTTATTACTTGGATGCCGCTTCGGATGCGGGCGCTGCCCGCGTGGCATCTCGTGAAAACGCTTTGGCAGAGGCAGAAGAGCGGGGCGACATTCTGACGGACCTGTTCGTGACGGGCCAGAACCGACTCTCAAAGCGCTTGGCCCACCAAGTTCAAGAGCAGGTCATCGCTCGCGTCAGCCAAGTCTTTGGAGAAGATCAAACCCAGGATTTGGGAGTAAAAACGGCTTTGTTTGCGGTCTTGGTGTGGAGTCGCAAACCGGCGATTCTCTTCGAGGCGAGCTTTGTTTCCAATCCGGAAGATGAGCTGCGGCTTCGGATGCCGCTCTATCAGCAGACGCTTGCCGAGGCGATGGCCGATGGAATTGAGGCTTGGTACGATGAGCAGGGGCGCTGATGGACGCAGCAATTGAGGGCTACCTGGCATGGGCTCGTGTGGAGCGAGGGCTCTCGGACAACACACTGTCCAACTATGCACGCGATTTAGAGCTTCTTCGTGGCTGGCTCGAGGGCAAAGGCGTCATGGATCCCTCGGAGGTATCGAGGCCGCTGCTTTCGGAGTACATGGGCTGGCTGCTGGACACGGGGCGCTCCATGCGCACCATTGCTCGCCACCGGGCTGCCTACCGACAGCTCTTCAAGTTCCTCGTGCTGGAGCGTGTTTTGGAGTCGGACCCCAGTCTTCTTGTTGAAGCGCCTCGACCCACTTCGAGTCTTCCTTCGGTCCTGTCGGAGCAGGAGGTCGATCAACTCCTCGCCATGCCGGATCCTGCAACCCCGATCGGGCAGCGAGACCAGGCCATGTTGGAGACCTTGTACGCAACTGGGGTTCGGGTCAGCGAGCTGGTCGCGCTGAAGAGGCAAAATCTCCACCTCGACTCCGGATACATCACTGTCCGTGGAAAGGGAAACAAGGAGAGACTGGTGCCCATCGGCGATCGAGCAGGGGCGTTGATTTCGGCGTGGATACTCGGCCATCGCTCCGAGCTTGACCCGGGCGGGACCTCTCCCTGGGTCTTTGTCTCCCCGAAAGGAGGGCCCCTGAGTCGAGGAGCCTTTTGGTACCGCATCAAGCACTATGCTCGGCTCGCGGACATTCGAAAGCCCGTCTCGCCCCACAAGCTACGCCACTCCTTTGCGACCCACCTCCTGAGCCATGGTGCGGATCTTCGAGCCGTGCAGATGATGCTTGGTCATGCCGACATTTCGACCACTCAGATCTATACCCACGTTGCACGCGAGCGCCTCAAAGCTCTGCATCAAGCCCACCATCCCCGAGGAGAGGGTGATTAGCCCTGAGACCTGTCGAACGTTAGGAGGCAGGCCATGAAACGCATCCCTGTGGCAATTCTCGGCGCAACCGGTATGGTCGGTCAACGCCTCGTTCAACGGCTCCATCGGCACCCGCAGTTTGTGCTTGTGGCGGTTGCTGCCTCCGAGCGCAGCGCGGGAAAGTCGTATCGGTCGGCCACGACGTGGCGACTGCCCGGAGAGGCCTATGGCGAGGCTGCCGATTTTCCGGTTCGGCGATGTGTCAGCTCCGAGATGCCGGAGGGTGTAAAGCTGGTCTTTTCAGCTCTGGATAGCGGTCCCGCCAAGTCGATTGAGGCGGAGTTTCGAGAGGCGGGCTTTGCAGTGGTGTCCAACGCGAGTGCCTACCGCGCCGATCCCTTGGTTCCGCTGATTATTCCTGAGGTCAATCCCGAGCACCTCAGCATGCTGGAGAGTCAACCTGGAAAAGGCTTTATTCTCACCAACCCCAATTGCAGTGCCATCCCCTTGACCATGGCCCTGGCCCCGATTGACGAGGCCTTTGGAGTCGAGGCCGTCGTGGCGTCGACTTGGCAGGCCGTCTCGGGTGCAGGCTATCCGGGGGAATCGGCCTGGGACATGGTGGGCAATGTACACCCTCATCCAGGGAATGAAGAGGCCAAGATGGCGGAAGAGCCCCAGAAGATCTTGGGTCCTGTGGGTCAGCCTGCTTCCTTTCCGGTCTCGGCTCGGTGTGTCCGCGTTCCCGTGGCAGACGGCCACTTGGTCTCCGCTCAAGTTCGAACTCGAATTCCAGCAAGTCCGGGAGACATTCGGCGGGTATTGGAGGAGTTTGTACCTCGCTGTCCAGCGTTGCCCTCGAGCCCCGCACCACTCTTTCGTCTTTTCTCTGAGCGTGACCGGCCTGCACCGCGTATGGATTCGGACCTCGGCGACGGAATGGCCATCAGCATTGGCCGAATCGAGCCCTGTCCAGTGATGGGCGTGAAGTTTTTCTGTCTGGCTCACAACACCGTGAGGGGAGCAGCCGGGGCGGCGATTGCGAATGCAGAACTTCTGGCGGCCAGTGGCTTTCTGGACAGAGGCTGAGGAGGCTGCTCGAATCGGTCTGACGGGCCCCATCGGGGCAGGAGTTCCCCAGTCAACCGTGTCTTGAGCATCAGAAGGGCAGCAAGTTCGACTGAATTTCTTGGGCACTTTCCTGGTCGACAATGGGTTCCCATCGGCGCTTCAAGTCCCAGAAATAGCCGCGGACACCGCAGCCTCCTTGGGGTTCCTCGCCCGCGGTGTAGAGCTCCAATCCACATTCATTGCACTGGCCCATGGTCCAGTCTCCGATGCAGGTTTCGGCACTGACGACACTCGGGGGCGTCTCGAAGCGACCGGAGGTGGTCCCAGAGGCATTCATGAACCGGGCCCATGCCGGAAGGGCAGCCTTGGAGCCGGAGACTCCCAATGCGGCTCCCGAGTCACGTCCAGCCCAAACGGCAACAGACAGTTCGGGACTGATACCGGCAAACCAAGCATCGCGTGCCTGATTGGTGGTTCCTGTTTTACCCCCAGCTGCATTGCCGACCCCGTAGTGGACGGCTGAGGAACCAGTGCCCTCGGCAATCACACTCTGCAGTACGGAGCGCGCCATGGCTGCAGCACGGGCTGACACCAACTGTTCGCTGGCTGGACGGGTCTCCAGCAGGATCTCCCATCGGGCTGTCTGGTCGTCATGCCTCCCCTGGTGCTCAGGCAGATGAATCTGGTCCAGGATGCGTGTCCTCGGAATGGCCCCGCCATTGACGAACAGGCTGTAGGCTTCTGCAATGTCCAGCGGTGAGGCCTCGAACGCCCCCAGAGCAGTAGAGGGAAGATCGCGGGCCTGGTCCAGGCCGATCCGATGGAAGAAGGACTTCAATTCCCCGTAGCCCAAGCGCTCAGCCATCAGGACAGCCGGAATGTTCCTGGAGCTGGCTATCGCCTCTCGGAGGGAGATGAGTCCACGAAACTTGCCGTCATAATTTTTGGGTTCCCAGATCCCATCCGGACCTGCTCGCTGAATTGGGGCGTCCTCGATGAGTGTCGCGGGGGAGAGGCTTGGGTCTTCCTCAAAGCTTCTCAGCAGAGTGAGGGGCTTGATGGTGGAGCCGAGTTGGCGCTGTGCAAGAAGGGCTCGGTTGTACGGGGTTTCGGCGTAGTCGGAACCTCCAACAAGGGCGAGAATTCGACCGTCTTGCGGGTCGATCGCGACCAGGGCCATCTGTGCATCTGGAACACGTTTTCGGAGCTCATCGAGGCTCTCGGAGACCGCCTCCTCGGCGCGTCGCTGCAGCAAAGGATGGATGGTGCTGCGTATGCGAAGCCCCGAGCGAGCCAGCGCCGAGTCCCCGAGTTGCTCTGCGGACCAGTCGAGGATGGTGTCCACCGCGTAGGGGGCCTGTCGTGTACGGGCATCGCCTCGCACCTGGAGCGGGAGTTCGTTTGCATCGTCCGCTTCGTGCTGTGAGATGGCGCCCACGTCGATCATTCGGCTTAGGGCGATGTTTCGCCGCTCGATGGCTTTCTCGGGAGAACGGATCGGGCTGTACGCATTGGGTGCAGAAATGATTCCCGCCAATGTGGCACTCTCCGCCAAGTTCAGCTGCTCGACGGGCTTGCCAAAGTAGGTTTTTGCGGCCGAATCTGCTCCGCAAATGGCTCGGCCGTTGGCCTGCCCCCAGTAGATTTCATTGAGGTAGAGGGTCAGTATTTCTTCCTTGGAGAGTTCGTGCTCCAGGGCAAGCGCGTAGAACAGCTCGTTGAACTTTCGCTCCAAGGTCTGGGCGGGGTTGAGAAAGAGATTTTTGGCCAACTGCTGGGTGATGGTACTGCCCCCTTGCCGTCGGCCCTTCACATTGGCATAGAGCGCACGAAGAATTCCGGTATAGGAGACTCCACCATGCTCCCAAAACTGGCTGTCCTCCATGGCCAGGACCGCGTTGACAAGGTGGTCGGGAAACTCGTCAAGCCGTCGGGGAGTTCGAAGTTCTTGGTCCGTTCCTCCGCCCTGGGTTCCGCCAAGGGAAGCCAACTCGACACGGGGGAGGAGCACGCGGCGCGGACCATCGATCCGATCAATCCGGCCATGTCGAAGTTGGATGTAAGCTTGGCGTTTGTCAGGCGTTTCGGTTTCATCCAGAAGCCCGAAGAGATGAAAGCGCTCGTCCGCGATTGAAAAGGTGCCAGGTCGGTCGACCATGGCCTTCTTTTCGTAGCCTGCTTGAACCAAAATCTCGGTGAGCTCTTCAGAGCTTGTCTCGAGGCCCTCCCACAACTCCGTTGGCCCCGAATGAACCGTGGCTGGGAGCGTCCAGATGGGGGCATCCAGGCGGTCTTGAACCTGTCCGACGGCCTGCCGAAAGAGGACCCACCCGACAAAACTCGATGCCAGAACCCCACCGACTCCAACAGTGAACCCAATCTTGAACAGTCCCCAGCGACGCCGGGGTTGGGGTCCATCAACACTTCGACCTGAACGAGACCGCCTTTGCGTTGGAGACCGGCCCTTGGTCGCGGACCTACCCCGTGGAGGAGGGCTCTTGCCGGTGGCAGATTTGGTCTTTTTGGTGGGGGATCGGGCCATAGCGGGAATGTACCACGCTTGACCTGTCAACACCTCTATTCTTAGGCAACAGAGACCTTCTGGAGGGCCTTGTGGGCGTACATTCGCTGATCCGCCTTTGCGATGAGGCCCTCCCATTCCTCTCCATCGGAGGGGTAACAAGACCATCCGTATGCGGATGAAATCCGTTGGTGCTGTCCATTAGGAAGCTCCAGCTGCAGCTCCTCTGAAACCTCTCCAATCCTGTGAGCCAGCATCTCCATACCGGCAGCATCTGTGTCGTTGGCAATGATCAGAAATTCATCGCCCCCGAGTCGGATGACGGTGTCGGAGTGGCGCGTGCAAGTCTGGAGAATTTTTGTGAAGCGCAACAAGGCTCGATCCCCGACGTGATGGTCCCAGGTGTCATTGATCGCTTTGAAGTCGTTGAGATCGAGAAGCAGCAGCCCGAAGGCACCCCCTCGCTCTGCGTGCTTTCTTCTCTCGACATGGATCATCCGCCGATTGCCAAGGCCGGTGAGGGGATCGGTCAAGGCCTCGAACTGAGTCCGCTGGAAGGCCTTTGAACTCCTCAGCGCCGCCTGAAGCCAGGGCATGAGACCGTGGAACAACCGCTCAGACCGGCGATGAGAAGAGTACTGAGTCAGCCAAACCTGCACCTCTCCGATGCGAGCAGGCAAGGGGATTTCAAAGGTGGCGGGACCCAAGCCGTCTGTCGGTCCCGTAGAGACCTGGTGAGCATCGTCCCAGATGGCGAGGTGAAGCAGCGGCAGCTCTCGCGCCAGCTGGTCCCGAAGGTTGCGGAGGAGGGGAGCATCGACGACGAGGCTGCCGGCCAAGATCTGCGTTGCATGATCGAGCAACTCTTGGTCTCTTTTCGGGCGCACGGGTGCGATGGGGACTCTGAGTGTCCAGCGCACCAGCGTTGGAAGGACAATCAGAAACCCCAGCATCACAGCACTTGCGATGTGGAAGCCCGCAGTCATACGTACCCTATCTCTTGAACCCAGCCGCAGCTCTCCCGTGCTCGGAGTGCCGATGACACCCGATGCGGTTGGCACGCAGCCGGAAAACCTCATTACCCACTCAGGTCATCGGAATAAGGTTGGAGAAACATGAGGGGTAGGGCTCTTTTTTTGTTGTCGGCGCCGGTTGATGAGAGTCATTAAGTGGGTCCTGCCCCGCTTCATGAGGATTGGCATGCACGAGATCTCACGACGTCTGGATATGCTCGCGAAGGATCCTGTCGCGCTCCGAAGAATGAAGCAGATCCAGCCTTTGAAGGGGCTGCGAGGTGTGACCTTGGGAGAGGTTGCACAGGTGGCTGCTGAGGCCTACCGGCACAAGCCGCTGGTGCTTCCGGATGACTTTGATGTGCTCCACGATCTCTTCTGTACCGCCCACGAAGATGGGCTTGTCGCCATTGCTTTGGCTTCGGCAGCGGCCGTCGATGAGCCGGAAGACGGCCTTGAACTGGGCCTGCGTTGGCTGGACATGGTGGATGACTTGGAGACTGCTGACGCACTCGGATGGCTGCTCATTGGTCCCGCGCTTCAGGCCATGGCGAGTGAGGATGAGCTTGCAGCAATGGTGAAAGACGAGCGGTCCATGGTTCGGCGTACGGCCGTGATGGGCTGCCTGTCTGCGCTTCCTGTTCGGGTGGAGGGGCCCGCTGCAGCGGCTCTTCGGGAGCGTGCAGGGGAGCGGCATATTCAGATGGTGGATGCACCCAATTCCGAACTTCTGGCTAAGGTGATGCTTCGGGCGGTTCGGGATCGCGATCCCCATGTGCTCCGAGCTGTCGGCCGGGTGCTCCGGGGGTGGGGAGAGTCGGATGCACACGCTGTGACCCAATTCATCGAAACCTGCCCCGGAGGAATGCCCAAGAGACTCCGAGAACAGGCTGAAAAAGGGGCTCGGAAAGGGCGCCGCCGGTAGACACAGCATCTGCCCCTGGGATAACCTTCCCACTCCCAGACCAATCGAGGAATCCGTATGTGGCGCTGCAACAAAATTCTTGTCCCTGTTGACTTCTCCGACACCTCGAGAGCGGCCATCTCCGCCGCCCTCCAGATCGCTGCCGATCACGATGCGGAGTTGACCCTTCTTCATGTGGAAGAAGGCATGGACCGGGAGATCAAAAAACGCATCTACTCGGCCCCGAATGACACGGTAATTGAAGACACCATGGCGTTTAACGAGCAGGCGCTTCGGGATGCCGCTCACCTGGAGCTGCAGCGTGCCTCGGAGGCCGGTGAGCCCATTCCGGGGGTCAAGATCCACACCGAGGTTGTGGGAGGCGATTGGACAGACGTCATTTTGGCCTGGGTTGATGAGAACGAAATCGACCTCATCATCTCGGGTACCCATGGCAGAAAAGGCGGTGTAAAAGGGATTTTCTCCTCGAAATCGGAAAAGCTTGTGGCCCGAGCGCCGTGTACGGTGATGGTGGTCAAGCCCCAGGGCTTTCCTTACCTGAGGGATTGAGCCCATCCGCGGTAGAGTGCGGATCCACACTGCGCTGGAGCAGTTGGAAGCAGCGCGCTCGGATGCCTCAAGGCTCTCTCGAGATCCCTTAGGGCGGGTCCATGCCTACGAAGATCCTCTTGACGCGGAAGTTGCGGGTCTCTGTGCGGCCCAGATCGCCTACGGGCGAGTCGATCTCTTTCTGCCGATCCTCGATGTCCTCTTCGAGCGCATGGAGGAATCGGGTGGCCCACGGTCCTTTGTCATGGAGGGCCTCGACGGGTGTCAGCCAAGTTTTTGGTCGAGGTTGTCCTACCGTTGGACAAAGGGAGACGATTGGCGGGTCTTTTTGCTTGCCCTGCGTTCCTTCTTGTCCCGAGAGGGAAGCCTAAAGGACGCCTTTGAGACACGCTGGGAGGCCAGTGCGTCGATCGAGGCCATCGTGGGCGATGTGGTGGATTCGCTCCGCAGGGAGGCGCTCCGAGTGACTGAGGGAGACGCCTTGTCACGAGGCACTCGCTATTTTCTTGTGTCCCCATCGGGGGGGTCGGCGTGCAAACGCTGGATGCTTTATCTGCGCTGGATGGCTCGCCCAGATGACGGAGTCGACTTGGGGCTATTCGGAATCCCCGCTTCGGATCTGATCATGCCGGTGGACACGCATGTGCTTCGAATCGGCCAGTTTTTAGGGCTCACCAAGCGCAAGGACGCCTCCTGGAAGACCGCTGTTGACATCACCAAGGCCCTAAAGTCAATGGATCCAGGAGACCCCACCCGATTTGATTTTGCGCTCGCCCATGTGGGGATCTCGTCGGGTTGTACAGGAAAGCGTGGCCAGCCTGTCTGCGTTGACTGTGCGATTCGAGACATCTGTCGAGCGCCAAAGCGCTGAACAGGGGCCCGAAATGGGCAGCGCAGGAGGCGGGGTTTGGATGGACCCCTTTTTCAAGGACATCAAGCCTCTCCTGCGGTTGACGGCAACGCTGTTCGCGTCCAGACTATGACCGATATGTTGCGCCCTCTTAGTTTCTTCTCGACGCTGGTGTTCATCGGCTGCTCCTCCGGGATCGAACCCGAGGATTCGCCGCGGGAAAGTCCGGAGACAGAGGCGGAAGACACCAACGGTGGTGGGCCAGAAGCCGGCTACGCATCCGAACTGGTCTCGCTCCCAGGCGAGCTGCGAGGTGCCATGGTGGGGGTCACCTGGAGTCACGAGTGTCCAGTCCACATCACAGAGCTGCGTCTCTTGAGGTTTCCTCATTGGTCTTTTGAGGGCGAGCTGAGGGAAGGAGAGTTGGTCGTGGCAGTCGAGGACGCGGACGTCATTGATGGTGCGATGAAGGTGGCTTTTGAGACCAAGTTTCCCCTCGAAACGGCTCGACCGGCATCGCATTTCCAAGGGGACGATGGTGCGTCCATGGCCGCGAACAACACCTCCGCATTCAACTGCAGAAAGGTCACGGGCGGAGACAGCTATTCCCAGCACAGCTATGGCAACGCCATCGACATCAACCCGGTCCAGAACCCCTATGTCCGGGGCTCGACGGTACTCCCCGAAGCCGGTGAAGAACACCTCCTGCGCGATCCTTCCACTCCCGGACTCTTGGTCGAGAGCAGTCCAGTGGTTCAGCACTTCTTGGACGCAGGCTGGGGCTGGGGAGGTCAGTGGAGCAGCCTCAAAGACTACCAACATCTCTCGAAATCAGGACTCTGACGCATGAAGCTCAACCTTCTTCTGACCCTCCCAGCGGTGCTGTTCACTGGAGCGTGCGGCACCAAACCCAACACCGGCGACACAGGGTCCAGTCCCTTGTTGGACCGCGACTTGGATGGCTACGCGAACGATGTTGACTGCGATGACACCAACCCCGATGTCTACCCGGATGCTCCTGAAATTTGCGACCAGTTGGACAACGACTGCGACTCAGAAATTGATGAGGATGGCTTCTTGTCCTACGTGGACGCCGATCAAGACGGCTTCGGAGATCCGGCCACTGAGGAGACCACCTGTGAAGAAGACATGGCTCGGGTCACCAACGGCGGCGACTGCGATGACACGAATCCGGCGGTCAATCCCGATGCCGTGGAGGTTTGCGACGGACTGGACAACGATTGCGACAGCCAAGTGGATGCCGAGGGCTTGGCAAGCTTCACCGACGCCAATGGGGCCGTAGCGGACTACAGCGCTCTACTCCAGGGTATCGAGGGCGCTCCTGCAAGCATTTCGATGTCGGATGGAACCCTGTCTGTCTGCGAGGGAACCTACTTTGTGAACATCGAAGCGACAGGTCCTCTCTCCATCGTCGGATACCCCGATGAATCCGGGGCGGTGGTGCTCGATGCCGGTGGGGTGAACAACGTGCTGGCGTCGGCGGAGTCCGCAGTGGATCTCGCAGTTGAAAACGTGACCATGACCGGTGGCGTTGGATGGATCGATTCCTACGGTACCCGCGTAGGTGGCGCGATGAGTGTCGATACCAATGGAGGCAGCGGGTCCGTGGTCCTCTCCAACGTTGTGGTATCGGGAAGCTCAGCCGAGACCGGGGGAGGGCTCTACATCTGGGGTGCGGATGCAACACTCACGGACGTCGAGATCGTAGGAAACACCGCCACGAGCTGGACGGGTGGTGCCGTTCTGACAGACGGAGCCGTGTCCATGACCCGTGTGAATGTTGCCGGTAACTTCGGCGGCTACACCGGTGGTCTGACGGTTTTTGGAAGTACCGTCTCTAATCTTGCTCAGTTTGAGGACGTGACTGTGCAGAACAACACCAGCGACTGGGGTGCATCGGCGCTCTACCTCTCTGGAAACATCCTCGAGTGGACGGCCTCCTCCCCAGGGGCATCGGCGGTGCTGAACAACACGGATCAGCAGCCGGGAACGTACCTCCTGGGGGCCATCGAACTCACGATGGCGGAAATCTCGGTCACCAACGTGGATTTCGGTGAAGAGGACTCGTCCGACAACAACGCACTCAATGACATCCGAAACGACTCGGGGGCCTACAACGCGGGCTCGGGAGCCAGCTTCATGTGCGACGGCAATGCATGCGGGACGATTCAGTCACTGTCGATGGGGGGGGGCTCGGAGTTTACACCGTTCAACCCCAGCATGGCTGTGGGTCAGGTTTTCGAAATCGATAGCGGCAGGGCGGCAACCCTGGAGAACTTCACCTTCGACTATTTTTTCGGAAAAGAATGCGGCTCGGGAACGATGAGTCTTGTCGAGGGCAGCAACCCCCAGAACGGGAAGTCCTCGAATTGGACCGTTCTCGACTCGAGATATGCCGAGGTCTCCCAGGGGACTGTGGGGGCTGATTTCGGTTATCCGCTGCGCAGCGGTGGCATCTACGCCGTGGTGTTCACGCCAAACTGCTCCTTCACCAATTCTACGGCATCTTTGGGCAGCGAAGGTTCCGAGGGACTCGTGCAGCTCGGATTTGGTCAGGTCATCGGTTTGGTATCGGGAAGTACGGGGTCCAGTACAATGAGCCTTGTCTACACGGAGGGCTCCCAGAGCGGCCAGGCTGTCTATGAATCCACCATCAAGACGGTCCAACTCGACTGAGCAAGCATACAAACAGGTACAAGGACGATTCTCCGTACCCAAGGAGCATGAACACATGAAACGGTATTGGCTGAGCAGTTTGCTGGTTGGGATACTCTTTGCCTGTGGTGGCAAACCGGGTTCAGACGGTTCGGATACGGGCGGTCCAGACCTCTCTGAGGTGGACAAAGACGGGGACGGCAGTACTGCGGATGTGGACTGCGATGACTCCGATTCCACGAGCTATCCAGGGGCTGACGAACTCTGCGATGGCTTGGACAACGACTGTGACAGTGAGGTCGATGAGGACCAGTTCGAAATGTTTTTGGACTCGGATGGGGATGGTTTCGGAGACGACGCCACCTCAGTCATGGACTGTGAACTGCGTCCTGGGCACGTAGAGACGGCTGGGGACTGCGATGACTCCAACACCGCGGTCTACCCGGGTGCCCAGGAGGTCTGTGATGGAGTGGACAACGACTGTGATGCAACGACCTCCGAATTGGGATTGGTGGAGCAAATCGCTCCTGATGGCACTGTGACGGATGTGAGTGATTGGTTTGCAGGCAACAGCAGCAGTGCAGCACAGGTGAACCTGTCGAGCCCGGGTGAGCGCTATTCTTTCTGCGAGGGCACGTACTACGCCCACATTGACATCACGGCATCTGGAATCACCCTGGAAGGACAGGTCGGAAAGGCTG
>JAYXVV010000195.1:0-10582 GCA_036021505.1 Myxococcota bacterium
CCCCAGGACTATGCAAGCTCCACCCCCACCCTCTCCAGCAATCCAAGCTCCTCGGAAGCGCAATGGCTGGCAGCCCAAGAAGCGCTTGATCTGCTTCAGCAATCCAAGACCGATGAGGCCTTCTCCAAAGCGGAGTCGGGTCTCCAACTGAGTGCAGCAAACACCTCCGCGCTCTCGATGCTCTACTGGATTCTCGGTGAGGTCCATTTGGGCCGAGGAGCGCGCGATTCGGCTCAGGAAGCCTACCTCAAAGCCGCCGAGCTCAATGCCCAGCGTTGAACGACAAAACACACGCGTACGAGCCATGCCAACGATCCCCAGGATATAAACCCGCATGTCTCTCTCTCCTGTCATCGCTCGTCGCTTCGCTCAGGCCGTGCTCACGCCGGAAGAGTTGGAGTGGGTGGACGCCATCCCGTACACCAACACCGGGCACGGTTACGACCCCTTTGGCATGCACCCTGCATTTGTCGCAACGGGCTTAGGCCTCTTCAAGAAACTCCACAGCAGCTACTTCCGGGTCAAGAACTACGGCATCGAGAACGTGCCCAAATCCGGCAACGGAATTCTCGCCGGAAATCATTCTGGAACCCTGCCCACCGATGGAATGATGCTGTGGCTGGATGTTGTTCGAAATGCACAGCGGGTTCCTCGCCCCATTGCCGATCACTTTGTTCCCACCCTGCCTTACCTCGGAGTGCTGTTCTCACGAGGCGGGATGGTTGGAGGTTCTCGGGGAAACGTGCGGGCATTGCTGCAAGCAGGAGAGCTCTTGATGATTTTTCCGGAGGGGGTCCCGGGCATTGGAAAACCCTTCAGTGAGCGCTACCAACTGCAAGACTGGCGGGTAGGGCACGCCGAACTCGCTATCCGGCACAGCGCTCCGGTCATTCCGGTTGCCTTCATCGGCCCCGAGGAACAGATGCCCCAGGTGGCTCGACTGGAGCGGTTCGGTAAGGTCCTTGGACTGCCTTATCTCCCGATTCCCGCCAGCCCTATCCCTCTCCCTGTTCGCTACCACATCCACTACGGAGAGCCGATTGCTCTCCACCAAGACTATCGACCGGAACAAGCCGACGATCCCGAGGTCGTCAACGAGGCCGCTCATCGGGTCAAAACCGCGGTTCAAGGTCTCATCGAGCGTGGTCTCGAAATCCGAGAGGGAGTGTTCCGATGAGTCTTGGTGGAGTACTGGTCACCGGGGCCACCACCCCGATTGGAGAGCGACTCTGCCGCTCTCTTCTCGCTGACCAAAATGTCGACCATGTCCTGGCAGTCGGACATCATCCACCTGAGCGAGCCTTGCCCTTTTCACACGGCGAACGGCTGGTCTATCGGCAAGTTGACTTGAGCCGAAGCCGTGCCGTCCACAAGCTTCTGTTCGGCATTGCGCGGGACCTCAAGATCCAAGTGGTCATGCACCTCAGCATGCATCGCTCGCTTCAAGGACGCGGCTCCCGAGTTCACGCCCACAATGTGGATTCGCTTCGCTCTCTCCTGGCCTTGTCAGAGCGACACCCCACCATTCGACGCCTGGTCTTCAAGTCTCATTTCGAGGTCTACCAAATCCAGCACAACCTGCCGGTGCTCATCACCGAGGATCACCCCCTCAACATGGCCGGGGGTGCGCCTCAGTGGCTTCGTGATCGCGTGGAGGCCGACATCACCGCCTGCACCCGAATGGGCCTCTCCGATTTGGAGATCATGGTGCTGCGCTGTGCAGAGGTGCTGGCACCGGGAACCGGATCACAGCTCTTTGACTACCTGGCCTCCTCCGTCTGCATGCGCCCTGCGGGCTACGACCCCGTACTCAACCTGTTGAGCCTCTCCGATGTTGTCCGGGCACTTGAGTTGGCCTGCAAATCCAGCGGGACCCAAGGTGTCGTGAACATCCCTGGAGCAGACTCGCTGCCGCTCTCTGAATGCATTCACCGATGGGGGCGCACAAGCCTGCCCCTGCCGGATCTCCTCCTTTCCCCAGCCTTCCGAATTCGCCGAAGGCTCCGCGGGGCCCAATTCTCCTACGGTATGAACCGAAGGCGGTTCCACTATGCCGCCGTAGCTGATGGTACGCGGGCGGCCGAATTGATTGGATATCATCCGGAAAACCCAATTGATTGGCCAGCGGAAGCACAGGAGTTGGGTTCTCAGAGGTAGAATGCATCCGCTGATATGCTTGCTACCCTCTCGCTCCTGCTCGTTGTTGCTGCTGCCTACCTCCTCGCGCACGTTGTCGTCGAGCGTTTGCAGAACCGCTATTTCTTCTCAACGGGCGGCGAATACCTGCTTCTTGGTGTACTCGTCGGTCCAGCAACACCCTTCTTCACCGCCCTGGACGATGAGGCTCTTCGCAAACTGGCGCCCTTGGTCTCCCTCGCGATTGGCTGGATGGGACTGCTCTACGGATCCCGGCTGAACATGCCTAAATTGGCGGGTGGAAACCTCATCGCTGGGCGAATCGCACTCATCCAGTCTGTCGTCACGGCAGCCCTTGTGGCCACAGCCTGCAGCATTGTGCTCTACCACCTTCCCATTGATTGGTCCGATCAGGAGAGCTACTGGCTTGCTGTATCCGTGCTTGCCGTCTCCAGTGTCGTGGCTTCCCCTGCGGCATTGGGTCTTGTGCGGAAGAAACTGAACGCGAAGGGCCAACTCACCGAGTTGATGGACCGCGTCATGCGTTTCAACGAGCTGATTGCCATTGTGGCCTTCGGTGCCCTTCTCTGCATCTTCCATCGCAACAACCCCACTCTGGGGGGGCGCCCCACAGAAATCGAGTGGTTCGTCCTCTCAGTGGTTCTCGGCGGTGCCCTCGGTGCCTTGTTTTTTCTGTTTATCGGTGACGAGCACGATGAAGACAAGCAATTCTTGGCCCTCGTGGGAATCATCGTTTTTGCATCCGGTCTGGCTCACTCGCTGGAACTCTCTCCGCTTTTGGTGAATCTTGTGCTCGGATTTGCGCTGGTCTCCTTGGCCGATGACCAGCTCTCTCAAGAGCTCACACAAGCCTTGGAGCGCTCCGCAAAACCCATGTACATCGTGCTGCTCATTTTTGCCGGCGCCATGGCCACCGCCACGGGGATGGCCGTCTGGCTCCTCGCCATGGTCTACGTGTCCAGCCGAGTTGTCGCCCGAATGGTGGGTGGATGGGTCGCCAGCATTGGACTGAGGCACCGGACTCGCTGGGATCAGGGCCGCGCCTTGATCGGACATGGCGAGGTCGCTGTGGCCATGGCCCTCAACCTCATGTTGGTTTTTCCCGGTGAGATCGGCCAGCTCGTCAGCGTGTCGATCCTGGCATCCGTGGTCCTCAATGAAATCTGGTCGGCGCGTCTTTTGAGAGGTCTTTTGATTGATGCCGGTGATATTCGACACACCCCACGGGGAATGGGACCGCCCTCATCGGGCGGCGCATCTCTGCCGGCTCAAGGAGCGTAATGCCATGTATGTTGTAGTTGTTGGAATGGGGGAAGTCGGTGCATTTCTCGTCGGCGTTCTCGACCGAGAGGGACACGATGTCGTCGCCATCGACTCCTCGTCTGAACGGCTGGCGGACATTGAGGACGAGCACGATGTGGCGACACTCGTGGGTCACGGCGGCTCGCCAGAAGTTCTGAAAAACGCCCGCGTGGACAAGGCGGACCTGTTGGTGACCTGCACCAATGACGATGAAATCAACCTGGTGGGTGCGCTGTTTGGAAAACGGCTCGGTGCAAAGCGAACCGTCGCCCGTATCCAAGGCACGGAGTACACCGGGGAGGACCGAGGAGTCCATCAGGACATGCTCGGCATCGATGTGGTCATCAACCCTCGGATTCTGATTGCGCAGGAGATCGGCAAGATTGCACGCTCCCACGGAGCCCTGGATGTTCTTGGTTTGGTCGACAACCAGGTCGAACTGGTCCAAATGCGGCTTCCTGAAAAGAGCAAGATGCTGCACAAGTCTCTCTCGAACCTCAGCCTTCCAAAGGAGACACTCATCGTCGCAGTGGTTCGAGAAGACGAACTCTTTGTTCCTGGCGGATCCGATGTTCTCCTGGCTGGAGACCGCATCTATGTCATCGGTCGTTCTGGACGCATGGAAGCTGTTGAGGATCTGTTCACCAGCGGGAAAGAAGCCACTCGAATCTTTCTCGTTGGCGGCGGAGTGGTCGGCACAACCATTGCCCACTGCATGGAGGATGCTGGGATTGAAGTCGTGATTCTCGAGAAAGATCGGGAGCGAGCCGAGCAGCTTGGTGAGAACCTGGCCAAAGCCGATGTTCTCCACGGTGATGGCACCGACATCACCCTTCTGGAGAATGAGCAAGTTGGCGCCTACGACCTCTTCTGCTCGGTCACCACAGACGACGAGGTGAACCTCATGTCAGGGCTTCTGGCCAAGAGGGAAGGAGCGCCTCGTGTGGTGAGCCTTGTCCAGCGCCCTGACTACACCGAGATCTATCGGCAGCTGGGCATCGACGTTGTTCTGAGCCCCCGAGAAGTCGCTTGCGAGCAAATCCTTCGCTACGTCCGCGAGACGGAACTCCAATCCATTACCATTCTCGAGCAGGGACAAGCCGAGGTGCTCGAACTCATTGCACAAGACGGCTCTCGTGTGGTGGGGACTCCGATCCATCGCCTCAACATGCCTCGAGGGGCCCTTTTGGCCACCATCGTCAACCAGGGGACCATCACCATCCCCACAGGAGGCGACCAAGTTCAAGCCGGGGATACCGTTGGGGTGCGGACCACATCGGCCGCCCGTCCCTCGGTTGAACGCCTCTTTCAGAAGCGAATCCTATGAGTCCACGTCGAAACCACGCCACGCACGCCCACGGTGCTCACCTCTGGAGGCAGACTGCGCGTCCAGTCGGCCTCGTGATTGGTGTGGTTTCGCTGTGCATGCTGGCCGCAGCACTCGTGGGACTGATCATGGACTCGCCTGAAGGGGCTACCCACATGGTCGCCAGTGCCGCCATCGTGGGCGTTCTCTCGATCCTCCTTCTGAGTATCGGTAAAAAAGTAGAGGGCGCTGCGCTGGGCCGACGAGAGGCCCTGCTTATCGTGGCACTTTCCTGGGCCCTCGCCAGTGTCGTTGGTGGAATTCCATTCCTGATCGGAGCTGATTTTCATTGGGCTGACGCTCTTTTTGAAGGGACCTCCGGTTTCACAACCACCGGTGCAACCATCATGGGCAGCATCGAGGGCGAGCTCAATCCTGCCCTGCATTTCTGGCGAGTCTTCATGCACTGGCTGGGGGGCATGGGCATTGTTGTGCTCTTTGTTGCGGTCTTCCCTGCACTGGGGGTCGGTGGACGTCATCTGTTCTTTGTTGAGGCCGCGGGTCCGAAGTCCAAAGGACTCTCGCCCAGAATCCGTGAGCGTTCCTCAATCCTCTGGAAGGTCTACCTCACGATCACCCTGATCGAAATTCTCATCCTTGTTCTCATTGGACTGGATGTCTTTGATGCCGTCGTCCATGCCCTTTCCACGATGGCAACCGGTGGCTTCTCCAACATGAACGCCTCAGTGGGGGGTCTCAACAATCCCGCAGCCGAATGGGTGATTCTGGTGTTCATGCTGATTGCTGGCACCAACTTCATGCTCTACGTCGAGGCCGTGAAGCGGGGACCTAAGGTGATCTGGCAGCACTCTGAGACCCGGGTGTATTTTCTCATCTTTGGCCTCGTCAGCCTGGCCTGTGCTTGGTGGATTTGGCCTTCCAAATCAGGGGTTGAAGAGGCCGTACGCGACTCTTCCTTCCAAGTCGCTGCCATCATGACGACCACCAATCTCGGGACAGACGACTACGAGGCCTGGCCGTCCTTTCCCAAGATGCTGCTCGTGGGTCTGTTCTTCTTGGGCGGTTGCTCAGGGTCGACGTCGGGTGGGATGAAAATCTTTCGAATCATGGTGCTTGTGAAGGCTGCAATGGTGGAGATCCGACGTTCGTTCCGGCCCAACCTGATCACACCGGTTCGCATCGGACGGAACGTGATTGCCCGCGAGGGCGTTCGAGAGGTCTTTGCTTTCTCTGCAATGTTCGCCTTTACTGTCCTCATCGGGGGAATCATCATCGCGATGATCGACGGGGTGGACGGTACCACCTCCATGATCGCGTCACTTGCCTGTGTCTCCAACGTCGGGCCTGGGCTGGGCCTGATTGGTCCGACCGATAACTTTGGCTTCTTCTCAGATTCCTCCAAGGTCGTGTTGTCGATGCTCATGATCCTTGGTCGACTTGTGATACTGACGGTTGCAGCGCTCTTCTTGCCGAGCTTCTGGAGGCGATAGAGTGCTGCGAAAAGCTGTCACTGTGGGAGGCCTATTCGGCACGATAGCCCTTCTGGGGCTCTTGCATCAGCCCTCACCCGACGCCTTCAACGCGGAGGCCATGGCCGTCTTCGGCTTCATTGTTCTCACAGCCTACATGCTCGGGGACTTGGCCGAATCCATTCATCTGCCGCACATCACCGGCTACCTCCTCACCGGCGCTGTCTGTGGGCCGGAGATCCTCGGACTCCTTGACCCAGAAACCCTCCACGACCTCGAGCTTTTTGAGAGCCTCGCAGTCGCCCTGATTGCGCTGTCTGCCGGTGCAGCGCTGACCATGAGTACCCTCAAGAAAGGCTTCCGCCTCTTCAGCTCGGTCATGGCCGCCCAGTTCTTCTTCACGCTGCTTCTTGTCGGAGGGGGCATTCTCCTGTGCTCCGGGCTTGTGCCCGGGCTCACCCTCCCCTTTCTGGTCGACGCCCCCTGGGGCTATCGGCTGGCAGCCGCTGTTTGCCTGGGCCTCGTCGCCTCTGCAATGTCGCCACCGACCGCGATAGCCGTCATCCGCGAAACCAAAGCCAACGGGGAGATGACTGATGCGGTGATGGGCATCTCGGTGTTGAACAATGTGGTGGTGGCAGGTCTATTCGCTCTTGGACTCACACTGGCGGGGGCCTTAGCGCCCGACATCTACACCGCCCACAATGAGCACGGACTGGGCGCATCGATCGCCCAGAACATTGGAGGCGCCGCCCTCTTTGGAGGCATTCTTGGTTTGGGAATCGCAGCCTACATTCGATTCCTCGGTCGGGAGCTGATGCTCATCATCACAGGCCTCTGTTTCACACTCACCTGGGCTGCACACCAAGCCGGCGTAGACCCGATTCTCTCGTTCCTGGTCGCGGGGTTCGTAGCCAGAAATGCCTTTCCCAACGAGGAAGTGTCTCTCTCGCGGGTCATCGCGAAGCTTTCATTGCCCGTCTATGTGGTGTTCTTCTTCTTGGTGGGTGCTGGCCTCCACCTCTCAGCCATCCCGGATCTGTGGAGCATTGCCTTGCTCCTCTTTGGAGCCCGCCTCCTGGCGCTCTACCTGGGAACACGAGTCGGAGCGACCGTTGGAGGGGGCTCAGAAAACCTCAAACGCTACGGCTGGCTGGGTTTTGGCGCCCAAGCGGGGATTGCCCTCTCCATGGCCAAGGTCTTGGAGGGCAGCTTTGGCGAGGCCGGAGTGGCCCTCGAAACCCTTGCAGTAGCAGGAATTGCTCTGAACGAGATCTTCGGACCTGTTCTGCTGAAAATTGGCCTGGGAATGGCTGGAGAAACACGAGCAAAGCAAGGGATGACGCAACGCACAGCCCGGGAAGAACCCGTGGCCGAAACCGAAACCGAATCGATCCCCGAGGACTCAGCCCCCTTGGAGGCGTGGTTGCCCGAATCGGGGTCCCACACATCCGACCCGTGGGAGACCGAGAAGAAAAGTCCCCACAAAGACATCGCACGAATTTCAAGAAACCTGCGCGCAGAACTCCAGTCGATGGTCCGCGACCTGCGCGCGGGCCCCATCGCCTCGAGAAGAGAGACAGGACTGGACTTCATCAGCCAACTGCGCAGGGAGTTTCTGCGTTTTCATCGGCGCTGCATGGTGCTTGCTCAAGATCCCACCACCGAGGAATCTCTCTTTCTCTCCACGCTGTCTCGCCAGCGATCCCAACTGGCAGCCCGCTGGCAAGACCATATCCTGGACCGTGCTGCTCTCGCTGACTACCGGCCAGAGAAACGTGCGCTCAACAAGCTCACCGCTGCCGTAGACAGCACCTGTGGAGCCCTTCCGACCGTCTTGACTGTTCCCATGGACCCCGAGCTGCTCGAGAACCGAACGGAGGACTCCCCAAAGACACGACTCTCCAAACGGCTCGCACGACTGAGCAACATCCTTTCCTCATCGCCTGGCGAACGGTTGGTTGAGGTGGAAAAAATTGCCCGCTTCAGTCTTGGCTCGGAGCTCAGTCAACAGCTGGAGCAGGTGGCGGGTCTCTTGGCCGTGACGGATCGTCACCTGATGAGCCGAGCAAGAAACATCTTTGAGGCTTACCGACACTCCATGGATGCCGCGATCTCCTCCGAGCGCTTTGAGAAAAGAGACTGGGAGTCGCTGCTTCAACATGTTCGAGAGGAAATGGAGGAAGAATTCACCCTCGCAACCTCCGAGATCGATCGCCTCGCCGACGAGGCCGTTCGAGCCGCCTCAGGAGCCTTGGCAAGCCCCTATCAGAACTTTGTTTCACTCTTAGAGGTGGCTGGCAGCCCTGAGTGTCCCCCCAGCCATTACCAGGCCTCAAAAGTCTACGATCAACGACTCAAAGCCATGACGCGCATCGAAACCGGCTTGGAAGCCGCTCGAGTGTTGAGTCGAGGTGTCGGCAACAAACTGGCAATGGAGCTTGAGCTTCTGCGACTTCAGACCCGAGTCCACAGCCTCATCCACGAGAAAGCCCAGGAGTTTGAGCGCGACCTGCACGGGCGGGTGGTGATCCAAACCGCACGCATTCAGGAAGCCCTCGCAAGCCTCCTTCACGAACTTCAGGAAAAAGTTCGCGACCCCGAAAGCTCAGCGGTCGATGTCGAAACAAGTCTGAAATCCACCACCGATGACTTTGCGAAGCTCCTCGTGGAAGCCAAGAGCATCTCGAGTGCCTACCTGTCGACACTTCGAAGCGAACGGGTCCTCTCCCCCATCCGAGAGGAGCTTTCTCTGTGCATTGACATGGTCAAGGACAACTTCAGCGTGTTTGACGGTCGGAGCTCCCTGACGGGGCGCGGACTCCCGCAGGATTCCAAGACCCGGCTGATCCCCTTCCGACGACTGGTTCGTCAGTACATGGATGCGGAAGTCTCCAGGAGCCTATCGGATCTCGCCCAGGAGCTCAGCCAAGGGCTTGTCTCGCTTCAGACCAGCATTGAGGAACTCGAGCGCGCACTGACCTACAACACCGAGGTTTGCCTCGCCGAGCTGGAGTTGAATACGGCATCCACACTCAGCAAAGAGACGCAGTCCTTGCTGGAGAGCATGCTGATCAAAACCCTGGAACGCCACTCCAATCGGATTGAGGACGACCTCAAGGACGCAAAGGCGTTGAGTGAGTCCGCTCAGGCGAGCGTGACGCGCATCGTCACCGAGCACCTCGAATCCATGCAGACACTTCTTGTTCAAGGCCGCTACAACGACGTCGAGGCCTTGCTCGCAAAGGCCCAGGCCTACGCCAGAAGAAAAGCCATCCAGAACCGCTTCCTGAATCTGGAGGACCTCTCCAGTGCTGCACGAGGGCTCATGCTCAGCGTATTGGGGGAGACGGGAGCCCAGCGTCTGCGCGGCTTGTTGGGCCTCCGCGACGAGGAACCTCCGCAGGAATTGGGACCCAGCTACTTTGAATTGGCCGAGAGTCCTGCCGATGTGCCCATCGTCTACCGGAGGATCTTCCAGGACCCCTCCTTGGAGGCCCGAGATCTTCTCCGTGGAAAGGAAACTGAGGTTCAAAATCTCCACGAGCACCTGCTCGGGAAGCGACGGAGTCCCTCTCGTGCCGCCGCCATCATCTTTGATGGAGCCACCGATGGAGGGGCCCTTCTCCACGCCATTACTCGAGGGTTAGGCCAGGAACTCAAGGTGGTGCGCCACTGCACAAAGGGGTCCCTGCTGGACTCCGATGTGGACGGAATTCTTCAGTCCGCCACAGGCAATTGCCTGGTCATCGTCGAAGACCTGCGTCGCCTGACCCGACTCCACACCGAGGGACTGAATCCCTTGCGGAGACTTGCTGAAGGAATCCTCTCCGACCGTGGAAAAAACGCATGGCTGGTCAGCTGCGAACTCTCAAGTTGGACCTACATTCAGCATCACCTCTCTCTCGATGGGGTCTTTCCCGAGCGCCTCTCCATCGAAAGACTCAACCCAGAATCGATGCGTCGAGCCATACTCGAGCGCCATGGAATGAGCGGTTTCGGACTCCAGTACGAGGAAATTGAGCCCAGTCTTCTTTGGAAGCTCGGTCGAAAACTGCAACGCAAAGATGCTGCCTTTGATGCGAGTGAGTCTCAAATTTTCCAAATCCTTCATCAAGAGACCGCCGGGGTGCTTCGTGATGCTCTTCACCTTTGGGTTGCAAGCATTCAACACATCCAAGCTGGCAAAGATCTCCTCACGATTCGAAAGCCTCAGACCATGCCCATGCAGGCCTTACGCGCCCTGCCCCTCGAGAGCCTGCTGAGTCTGCGCCAAGCAGTTCGTCAAGGCTATTTGGCAGCCAACGACCACGCCATACAATTCCAA
>JAYXVV010000196.1:0-6842 GCA_036021505.1 Myxococcota bacterium
CTACGTGCACTTCAAAACTTCGAAGAAACACGTGTACGAGTATCCGAACCTCTGGCGTCTCGTCCGGGAGCTGTACGGCCTTCCTGGCGTTGCCGCTACGGTGAGGTTCGACCACATTCGAACCCACTATTTTGCCAGCCACCTCCAGCTTAATCCCTTAGGCTTTGTCCCCGATGGCCCGGACATGTTGAGGCTTCTCTCACAAGCTTGAGAGGGAGGCTCAACCCTCTCCACTCAGAAATCCCCCTCCCCCACCGAGAACATCCCATGCACCCCACCGATAGGCGTCTCAGGCGCTCCTTGACCCCCTGGAGCCTTGGTCTCCTCCTGAGCTTTGGACTGGCGGCCTCTGTTGCCGCACAGGAGACCCAGGTTGCCACCGCCCTCTCCGAGGAACGTCCGGAGATTGCGCAAGTTCGGGACACCGTGGAATCCCTGATCCAGTCCAAGAACATCGCTGGAGCTGTCGTGCTTGTCCAACACCGAGGCGAAATTCTGCATGCTGAGGCGCAGGGCTACCGCGATGTCGAGAGCAAGAGCCTCATGACTCTGGACACGCACTTTCGCATCTACTCCATGACCAAGCCGATCACATCCGCTGCAGTGCTCCTGCTGGTCGAAGAGGGCAAGATCGGGCTCGACGATGACGTGGGAGACCACCTGCCCGAGATGGCCAACCGGCGTGTCTACCGATCACCACATCGCACCCGTTCCCCAGGCCGACCCGTGACCGTTCGGGATCTCCTCCGGCACACATCGGGTCTCACCTATGGCTTCTTCGGAGACGGCCCAGTTGACCAACTCTACATGCAGGATCACCCCCTCTACAGCGCCACTCTTCTCGAAATGATGGCGAAGGTGCAGCCGCTGCCGCTGGTTCACCGCCCCGGGGAGGCCTTTACCTACGGCATCTCAACGGACGTTCTTGGTGCCCTTGTGGAGCGGGTCTCCGGTGAGCCCTTCGGAGAGTTTCTTGAGCGACGTCTGTTCGCGCCACTCGAGATGACGGAGACCCGGTTTTATGCTCCAGATGCCTCCCGTTTGGCCTCCGTCTACCAACCCGGAGGTGAACTTCACGAGGCGGCTACTGGGAGTGACTTTCTCAAACGAGACCGCCTTGAATCGGGAGGCGGCGGACTCATTTCCACCGCTGGCGACTACCTCCACTTCTGCGAGATGCTCCTGAACCAAGGAACATTCCGTGGTCAACAGATTCTGCAGCCGTCTACCGTTGAGGCCATGACTCAAAACCAACTCCCGCCCGGTGTCTACACCTCAGCGTCTGCCGGCTTTGGTCTCGGAGTTGAGGTCGAACTGAGCGACCAAGGCGCAGCTGCACACGAGGGTCAATACGGATGGAACGGCATCGCCAGCACCCACTTTTGGATTTCGCCGCGTGATGAGTTGGTGGTGATCGCACTCACGCAACGCTGGCCCTTTTCAAACGAGCTCCGAAATCTGCTTACACCAATCGTTTACAATGCGATCACTCAATAGGGGCCGGTAAACATCCGACTCTCTGGTTGCACCTGCTGGGCTCCTCGCAGGCGAACTACTCACCGAATCCGGGAGAATTTCCGTGCTTCTTGAACCCGGCACACGACTCGACCGCTACCAGATCCAAGGCACGCTCGGAGAGGGAGCCATGGCCATCGTCTACCGTGCTGAGCACGTGGAGCTCGGCAGCCTGCATGCCCTAAAAAAGCTGAAGATTCCGGGGCAAAAGGTGAATGAACGCCTCCTGCTGGAAGGGCGTCTCCAGTCTTCTCTCAAACATCCCAATGTGGTCAGTGTGACCGATCTCATCACCATTGATGGGGTTCCCGCCTTGGTCATGGAGTTCGTCGCTGGGCCCACTCTCGCAGCACTCCTGAAGGCCAAGAGACTCACCATCCATCAAAGTGATGCCATCGTTCGGGATCTCCTCAAAGGGATTGCTGCTGCCCACGCTCACGGGTTGATTCACCGAGACCTCAAGCCCCACAACATTCTCATGGCCGTCACCGACGACTCCCTGGTTCCCAAAGTGGCCGACTTTGGCTTGGCCAAGGTGGTTGAGGGAGAGGCCGACCCGCGGGAGCTCACGCGGACAGGCATGGCCATGGGGACGCCCGCCTACATGGCGCCAGAACAAATCCGAGACGCGAGCAATGTCGACAACCGGGCCGATGTCTTCTCCCTTGGGGCCATTCTCTATGAGATCGTGACGGGAGCCCCCTGTTTTCAGGGGGAGAGCATCATGGAGATCTGGGAGAAAATCTGCGCGGGCGACTACCGACCGGTTCAGGAAGCTGCCCCTGAAATTCCGAAGCGAATGGCCCAAGCCATCGAGGCTGCCCTTCTCGTCGACCCCGAGCAGCGAACGTCGAGTGTCTCGGAACTGTACACCGCCTGGTGCGCTGATGCAGAAGGCTCCCACGTTCCTATTCCTGGACGAAGCAGCCTGGATTTCTGGCCAGAAGAGATTCGAACGGTGGCCGCCTCGATGGCTCCCACTCTGGAGCAGAGCAGCCCCCAAGGCTCACAACATGACTCCAACACGTACGCCTTCATGGCGGACGATGATCCCCGCGGGGCCAGCCTTGCAGCCGACTCATCGTCTTCCATGGTTTCATCGGGTGGCCCACCCCAGCAGGCCCCACCGCCGGGAGCGCCCCCCTCGGGCCGGAGCGGTCATCTCTGGATGGCTGCCGGAGTGGGCCTCGCTCTCAGCGCACTGGTGTTTTTCTCAATCTCCAAGGGCAATCCGAAGGCAGACTCCCCGGTTGCCTCCGCTCCGGAACCTCCACAAGACACGCCCTCCTACCAGGCTCCCGAAGCAGACACTCCTGCGGCAGTTGCCGATCCAGAGAGCATCAATGGGGGCCTCTTGATGCGGCTTGCCAACCTGGGTTCATCGGCGAGCACGACCCTCTCGGCGGTGCAGTTCGCAGGCCGAACCCAAGAAGCCTCCACCCTTCTTCGAGCGACGATCGAACTGGATCCCAGCGATGCAACGGAAACGCAGCAAATCGCATCGCGCTGGCGGGTTCTGCAAGAGGAGGTGGGCGGAGCGGTCTTGGATTTGCCCTACCTGATGCAGTCGCACAGCACACAGGCCATCGAAACCTTGCGAAAAGCCATCCAAAAGCTCCGAGACGCCCAGCCCACAGAACTGGCTTGGTCTCTGCTTCAGGTCGGCAGCCTCCAAAGCAGCGCGGCCCTCAATCAAACCGTTGTGGCCGCCAAAGATGGGCTTCAACACCATCCCAACAATGCCGCCTTGCGGCTGAGCTTGGCCTCGGCACTCAACCAGATGGGACGCTACGAGGAGGCTCGACCCCACATCGAGCGCTTGCTGCGCTCCGAGGGCTCGGAGGGTGACGCTCGCAGCCTCCTCAGTCAAATGGCAATCGCCGAGAAGGATGAAGCCAAACGCATTGAGCACCTGTTGTTTGGGCTCAGCGATGCCTTGCCCCTGGACATTCAAGTTCGTTTCCTTCATCGGCACGGAAACGATCTCGCAGCGACCGGCCAAGTCCAGGAAGCCGAGAAAGTCTGGGATTTGTGCATCCGGGAGGCAGAAGAGGCCTCCGAGTTCAATCTTGCTCTGCTGTGCGCCTCCGCGGGCCTGGAAACCGCGGTCTGGCTGCAGGGTGTGAGCGGATGGGCTCCGTGGCAAGACCGGGTTCGGAGCACAGTCAGCCACCCGGCGGTGAACCCCGATCTCAAACAGGCCTATGCCACCTTGCTGATGGCGACCGAGGCGTTGTTCGCGATTCGAGAAGGCGAGCTGGAGTTGGCTTCCAAACTCTCTCGCCAGCTCCAAGCCCTAACTCCGGAGCAGAACCCTCTCGACCCTTCCGGGATTTATGCAAGAGAGGTCCGCCGGGAGCTCGCAATCGCCCAACGTGATGAGGACGAACTGCGGAAGTTCTCGGGCCGGAATGTGGGCTCCTCCAGTCCCAGCCCCTACTTCGAGAACTGCACCTACCACCTGAACCAAGTTCGCGTTCACTTGGCGCTTGACGACCAAAAGCATGCAATTGAAACCGCCGAGAAGGTGCTCAAAGGGCAGTGTGCATGGGACCGCCACCAGCCTTTTGCAGCCCTGTACCTCAGCTTGGAACTGGCTGCCCACCATCTGGATCGCGGCAACTCACCCGAGGCCCTCCCGATGATCGAGACCGCGAGGAATCTCTGGTCAACAGCCGATGCCACGCTCCCCAGCATGACGCTCCTCGAGCAACTCCACGCACGAGTTCAGGCCTCCAACTAACGAAACCCAATTCTTCAGAAACCGCACTCAATGGAGACCGACCATGAGTATTCTGTACGTGGCCTCCGACTGACGGAGCTGGGTGAGGCCCATCTCGCTCAGCCCTGGTAGACCTGGATGCCTCTACAGGCGGTTGAAGCTTGACCTTCGCGGGATGAAATCGACTGGAAAATTGACCGGGCTGTAAGTTTCCAGGCCGAAGTTCGTTGTGATGGCGGTGTTCCCACCCTTCAAGGAGATTGCCCCATGCCCCAACTCACGACTCACCTCCGCAATTCGCTGCTGGTTGCACTCGGACTCACCACGCCCCTCCAAGGTTGCACGTCGCCCTCCGAGCCGCCGCAACGGCCGGAGTCCCCGAGAGGGAAATCCTCTGCCAGTCTGCCGGACTCGGTACAACACCTAAGTGTCATTCTCGGACCCGACTTCCTCTCCGAGACCCCTCCAGAGGCTCCCGAGAAGGGCATTGTCGAAGCGAATTACCCGCCTCCAGAACAACCCGCTCCACTCCGCACCGAACCTGCACCGGATCCCGCCCTGCTCCTCAGTCCCACAGGCAATCCCTTTCTCGATGCTGGAGGTGTGATTGTGGATTTGAAAACGGCTGAAGGACCTGTCCACGGTCGGCCCCTTCAGATTCACGGCATTCCTCGAACCGCGTCCGCGGCCTCGAAATCGGACTGGGCCGACCGCATCGAAGGCCAACTCGGAGAACTCACCCTACACGAGCGAGCGAGACTGGCCGCGGGCTGGTCGAAAGCTGGACTTGTGGAGCACGCATCCATCGCGTCCTTTTCACGCTTCACACTGCAATTGATGGGCCTCGGGGCCCCTCCGGACCTGATTCGAGACGCCTCCCTCGCTCAAGCTGACGAAGTGCTCCATGCACGTCACTGTTTTTCGATTGCCTCCGCGTTTGCCGGACACCCCGTAGGCCCAGGACCGCTTGATTTGCAAGACGTGTGGACGGAGTCCCCTGCACCTGAGCGAGTGCTCCTGGAAACGATTCACGAGGGGTGCATCAATGAGACCGTGGCCGCCGCGGAGGCCTGCTGGCTTGCAGAACGCACCCAAGCGCCTACCTTGAGAACCGTTTTGATCGGCATCGCGCAGGACGAGTCCCGACACGCTGCATTGGCGTGGAGAACCGTTCAGTGGCTTCTTCAGACCTTTCCCGAGCTGCACTCCACAGCACAGGCCGCGTTCAAGACTTCGGTGGATGCCCGAATTCCCCCCTCGCATTCCCCTCGAGACAGCTGGATGGCCACCTACGGCATCATGCCCCGAGCTGCCGGAATGACCCTCCGCGAGAACACGCTTTGCGGTGTTGTCGCTCCCTGCGCCAAGCGCCTCATCCGGTCAACGAACGCCGCCTGAGACGCACACAATGAATCTCGGCTATGATCCCCATCGTCATGCGAGATGCTCCGCTCCTCCTTCTGTGTTTCCTTTCAGCCTGTTCGGGCACCCAAGTCCCGAACCGCTCATCGGACACGTCAACGGACACCGACCCGTCCTCGGAGGAGCCCTGTTCCAGCCAAGAGAATGAAGACACGGGGCACAAGGACACAGGCAGCCCCGAACAACCCGCTGACCCCTTTCCCCTGCTTCCCGCAGTTCCACTCCATACTGAGGATCGCTGGATTCTCGATGCACACGGGAAACGCTTCAAGCTGGCCTCCGTAAACTGGTACGGATTCGAAGAACTTGACTACGTTCCAGCGGGACTTGAGATCGCTCATGTGTCGGAGATCGCTCATGCCATCGCCGACCTCGGTTTCAACTCGGTGAGGCTGCCTTTCTCCCTCGAAATGGCGGAACAAACCACACCCGTACAACCTCATGTCGTGGCAGCAAACCCCGAGTTCGCAGGGCTCACACCGATGGAAGTCATGGACGGTGTCATCGACGCCCTCGCCGTTGAAGGCTTGGTTGTCGTTCTGGACAACCACTCAAGTGAAGCCGTCTGGTACAGCGCCACCAACGGTCTCTGGTACACCGAGGACTATTCAGAGGCCGACTGGATCGGTGCCTGGGAGACGCTTGCTGGCCGCTACAAAGGGCACCCCGCTGTCGTCGGCTACGATCTCCGAAACGAACTGCGAGCCGGAGCGACCTGGGGCGGGCCGCCCGCCACAGACTGGAAGGCCGCCGCTTCCCGCGCGGCCGATGCCATTTTTGCTGTGGATGACTCCAAGCTCATTGTGGTCGAGGCGATCAACTACGCCACCGATTTCACTGGCCACTACTGGGATCCGCTGGAACTCTCCGTGAGCCATCGCTTGGTGCTCTCACCGCATGACTACAGCTGGTTCCACGGGGGCACAACAAGCTACGAACAGCTTGCTCGAGAGCTTGGGGACTGGTGGGGCTTTCTGATCGTCCAGGATATGCCGTTCACAGCGCCGGTTTGGGTTGGAGAGTTCGGTACCTGCAACTGGTCTGAGGACTGCTTCACAGGCGAGGCTGGCGACGGTACCGTCGAAGATCGATTCAATGGGGCTTGGTTCGCCAAGTTCATCGACTACCTGGCTGCCGGAGACATCGACTGGGCCTACTGGGCGGTCAACGGCACCATGGCTCG
>JAYXVV010000197.1:0-46006 GCA_036021505.1 Myxococcota bacterium
GGTGACTGAGAAAGCGGCCTTGTACAGAGCGACACATCAGTGTCTCTGAAGGGGAATCCCACTGGGCTTGATCGGATGCCAACCAGAGCCTCCGGACCGAAAGGTTCGGGGGCTTCTGTCGTTTTGGGTCCTCAGTGGAAGCAAGGAAGAAGCTGTGCGGCCATCCCTCCCAGAAGGTTGTGGCCGGCTTCTCAGCGGTGTCAGCTCACAAAGAAGCGTGGGGGAATCCAGGTGTTTTGCACCTTGGGTGTGCTCCCCTGGATTTCTTCGTCCATGACCTCTGTGGCCCCTCGGATGATGTCCTCGGCCGACAGAACGGTGTAGCTCTCCAGCTTCAAATTCTGTGCGATGCCCGGGATGTTTTTCTGACCGAGCGCACGGGAGGGCAGGCCAGGGAATCGTTCGACTGCATGACCTTGAATGCTTCGAACAAATCCCGCAAAGCTCCGGTCTTCCGCTGCGACCACAAGGCGCCCCGTCTTCTCGATGGACGTGTAGATGCCCTCGAGATCAGGTGGAACGAGTGTTCGCAGGTCGAGAACCTCGGCTGAGATCCCTTGATCGGCCAGAGTGTCGGCGGCTTTCAGGGCGGTCCACACCGCTCGACCCCAAGCCACGATGGTGACGTCTTCTCCCTCTCTCCGAGTGGCGCACTTCGAGAACGGAACACGAAGGTCCTTCGGCAGGTCAGGGATACCTCGGCGAACAATGAATTTCTTGAGGTCTGCAATGTCCTTGGAGTCGGTGGGTTCACCCGGGAATGCAGGCCCGAGATTTTGTCGGTACATCCACTTCGGCTCGAGAACCACCACAGGACCATCGTACTCGCTGGCTGTCATGAGGAGTCCGTAGATGTCCCAGGAGGTGGAAGGCATCACAATGACGAGACCTGGAATTGGCGTGAAGTAGCCGTCTTCAGACATCGAGTGGTAGACCGCACCCCCACCGAAGGGATCCGTCGGCATGCGCAGGATGACCCGAGAGGTGGAGTTTCCGTTGGAGCACCAGTGAAGGTTCCCCATGTGCACCAGCCAATGAAAGGCGTTCAGCGAATAATCTCCAAACTGGATTTCGGGACAGGCATGAACATCTCCGTGCAGTCCAGCCCCCATGCAGGTACCCACGATGAGGGGCTCGTTGAGCGGAGCATCGATCACTTTTTGAGTGTGTTTCTCCTTCAGCCCAGCAGTGGCAGTCATGACGCCACCCAGCTTGCCTACGTCCTGGCCCACAATGATTCCACCTTTTTCCGTGAGGATGTGATCGAGTGCGGATCGGATTGCGCCGGCGTAGGACACATTGGTGGTAGCAGCCGTTTCGGGCGTCTCCACCACCTGCGGAAAAGGCGGGTAGATGTGGTCGTGAACGCTCTCCACGGGAGGTTCAGGCTCCGCGAGTGTTTCCTCCATGATGCTTCGAATTTCCGCATCCAGTTTGACCCCGATGCTTCCCAGTTCGTGGTGCGAGAAGAAGTCGCGCCCCTCTCCCTCAATCCGTCGAAGGATCTCGTCAGGTTTGAGGACCCCCATCTCCACGAGCTCTTGTCCCCAATGGCACAAAGGGTCCTCTTGGGAGAGATCGAATGTCATGTCAGCCGCGGAAGAGTGGCCGTTGAAACGCGGCAGGTCGTGCACATGCATGAGGACCGGTTTCTGCTCAGTGACGATGTAGCTGGCGGCCTCCAGGCTGGTCTCGTAGACATCCCAGAAGTCACGCCCGTCGCAGGAGAAGTGACGGATGCCGAATCCCTCAGCGTAGGCCTTGAAGCTCTTGATTCCGCGTCCCTCATTGGGTGTGGTGGAGATGGCCACCTCATTGTCGGTCACCATGATCATGGTCGGCAGTGACCAGACGCTCGCGGCGTTCATGGCATCATGCATGTCGCCCTCTGCGGTGGTGCCGTCACCCACGATTCCCACCGTCATGCCGTCGGTGATTCCTTTGGTTTTCATGCCCAGCGCGTAGCCCGCAGCTTTGCCCAATTGCATTCCAACGGGACTCTGAACGGGCAGAACACCGATCTCAGGGATGTCCAAGTGGTTGACCATTTGACGACCACGGCTCATCGCGTCGGTGTCGCGAGAAAACTGCTGGCGGAAGATGGCTCGAGCGAAATCTGTGTAGTCGTGAAGTTTGGCCCACATGCTGATCAAGCAGCCGGATCGATAGTGAGGGACGATACCGAAGTGTTGGACGTTCTTCACGACCTGCTTGAAGGCCAGCGCCGTTGCGCTGCCGTGTACCTCCTCTCCAGGACCCCAGATCGCAAACTTGACCTCCCCTCGGGAGGCGAGACGGACGATGTGCTCTTCGAGAATGCGAGACCCGCAGGCAACTTCATAGGCCTCACGCAGTGCCTTCTTGGAGAGCTTTGTTTTGCGCTCCGTTTTTGCCTTGGTTTGTTTCGGAGCAGGTCCACTGCTCGCGGGAGTCGCTTGACCCATCGAAGCCTCCAAATCCGGTTGGTGCCGAGCAGCCGAGGTGAGATCCCCGAGTGCGCGGGATCCTAAATAACCATTTGCTCGTGATTTTCGAAGTTTCGATCCAACTGGAAGGCCTTCAAGTCGGCTCTTCCCGTCGCGATTTCCACCGAGTCAACGCGCTCTCCGGCCTCGGCCAAGGCCACCGCCACCGCGGCGGTAAAGGGGCCAAACATGGCTCCATGGCCTGAGAATCCCACCAATCGCATGAGGTTGGGGAGCTTGGAGTCGTAGTCCAGAAAGGGGTTGTGGTCGGGGGTCGATCCATAGAAGCCCGAGGTGGTGCTCGAGATCCCAGCAAACTCACCAAGGGGACGTATGCATTGCGCCAGTTCGAGCCAGGCCTCGTAGGGACGAGCATCTGTACCTGAACGGTGAAAAAAGTCGGGCTCGATCGCGTCTTGGTCCTCGGGAGCGAAACCGGGAGCCTCATCGGCAGCCGGGTGGGCCCAGCCCACCAACATGGATTGCGCGTTTTCAGGACGGCAGTAGGCGCCACTGGGTGCGATCACGAGGGGCATCTGGTCCATTTCTTCTGTGGACCAGGCCGCACCCCGGTCGATGAACCAGAGGTAGCGCTTGAGTGCAGCGACAGGGAGGTCCTGCGCTCCAATCAGCGGGCTCAGGCTTCGAGTCCAGGCGTTTGTGCAGTCGATGAACAGGTCTCCCTCGTGCCAGCCCTTGGTGCTCTGTACCGCTGTGAGGCGCCCGTTGGAGTGTCTGGCAGCCAAAACCCGTGCGTTCTGATGAATCTCTCCTCCTGACGATCGGAGTGCAGCAGCAGCATCGTTGTAGATGGCTTCGGGTCGCAGAAAACCGTCAGTGGGGCACCATGTCCCGCCGACAATGGTCTCGGTGTCGACATAGGAAAAGCGTTCGTTCAGCTGGGCACGGTCGACGGCCTCCACTTCGACGAGTCCCCAGGACTGCTGAGAGACCGTACGGGTACGAGCCTCCTGAAAGACCTTCTCATCATCAAAGAGAAAGAGGTAGCCGTTCTGAAGAATGGGCGACACGGTTCCGCCCACCTCCTCCAGCCAGCGGGAGTAGAACTGAACGGAGTACTGCATTCCGAGCACGGTCTCGCGAGTGGAGAACTGTTGCCGAATTCCAGCGGCAGTCCGTGATGAAGAACCCGCTCCAACATGAGAGGCCTCGAGCAGGTCAACGTCCCAACCCGCTTTTCGAAGGGAATAGGCCACGAGGGTTCCCGTAATGCCCCCACCAATGACCACCACTCTTCTCGATGCAAGACTCATCGGACCCCGGCTCCTTCAACGGTCCCATTCTAACCGATCGGATTCCCAGATTGGTGGTGGCGCTTTTTCTCCGATACTGCTTTAGTGAGGGTGTTGGGCTTGACCCCTGCACCACCTTAGGAGAGAACCCACGATGTACCTTGCTCTTTTGCTGGCACAAACCGCCTTTGCCGAGGCACCCCCGGGGGCCAGTGTTTCTGCTGCGGGACATGACTGCGTCTTCTACCTCGGGCCCAAGGCCGACAACGGGTACAACCACATCAATGTGGAGTGCTACTGGCCGGAAATCACGGTCGCCCAGGCGGATCCACTCATTGCTGACTTTGGGGCCCACGATCGGATTTTTCGATCCGCGACCGTGTCCGACATTGTTGGCGAGGAAAACGGGTTCACTTTGGTCCGGCAGGTTCATGAGGCCAAGGGACTCAATCCGCGGGAGGTGCTCTTGAAATTCAAGAGAGAGGCGGTTTCGGGAGGGTACCGCTACTGGTGGGTAAAGCACGAGAATCAGCCGCCGCTAAGCTCTTCGAAGCACGTTGAAATCGCCTACGATGACGGGCACTTTCTGGTCACCAACAACCCGTCTGGCGGGGTGAAAGTGGAATACCACTTGCTCTACGATCCTGGAGGCCGGGTACCCAAATTTATCGTGAACTGGTTCCAAACGGATGGGGTTATGGACGTGATGTTGGATCTGCGTACCTACCTCAACCGCTAGGAAAACCGATGACAGACATGGAGCGAATCCACCCTGCAGGCGCGGGCCCGGTGGTCCTCTGCATCCTTGACGGAGTTGGCCTGGGCCCGCTCGACGAAGGAAATGCAGTTCACCTCGCTAAAACACCTCACCTCGATCGGCTTCTGAGCAGTCGGCTGAGCCGTTCGCTTCAAGCGCATGGAACCTCTGTTGGTCTCCCAAGCGACAAGGACATTGGCAATTCGGAGGTGGGCCACAACGCGATTGGTGCAGGCTGTGTGGTGGAACAAGGCGCAAGTCTTGTGCAGTCCGGTCTGGAATCGGGAAAGGCCTTTGAGGGTGAGGTCTGGAAGAACTTGGTGAGGGGCGAATGCCTTCACCTCATTGGGCTGCTCTCGGACGGGAATGTCCACTCCCACCAAGACCATCTCCATCGGCTGATTCGACGAGCGGCAGAAGACGGTGTCTCCCGACTGCGCGTCCATGTACTCACGGATGGAAGGGACGTCTCGGAGCGCTCGGCCTTGAGCTATTTGGCTCCCTTGGAGTCCCTCTTGGCGAAGTATTCTGAGACCGCTGGCCGCGACTTTTCAATGGCCTCGGGTGGTGGAAGGATGCACATCACCATGGATCGCTATGAGGCGGACTGGGAGATGGTCGCTCGTGGTTGGGCCTGTCATGTTCGCGGTGAGGGACGCCCCTTCTCTTCTGCGTCTGAGGCCGTCGAGACGCTCTACGCGGAGGATCCAACGTGCAACGATCAATGGCTACCCGCCTTCGTCGTCGTCGATGAGTTTGGAGTGCCAAAAGGGCGTATTTCGAGTGGAGACTCCGTTCTGTTTACCAACTTCCGCGGAGACCGTTCACTTGAGATCAGCTCGGCCTTCGAGGGGCGACCGGTGGGTTTTGACCGGGGTGAGCTTCCGAATGTCTACTACGCAGGGATGATGCAGTACGACGGAGACGATCAGATCCCACGAAATTTTTTGATTGCCCCACCGGAGATTGCCTCGACAGTTAGCCACCTGCTTCTTGCTCAATCCCAGCGGATTTTTGCAACCAGCGAGACCCAGAAGTTCGGTCATGTCACCTACTTCTTCAATGGAAATCGCTCCGGGTACATCGATGAGGGCTTGGAGACGTACTGTGAGATTCCGAGCGATGTGGTTCCGTTTGAGAGGGCCCCGGACATGAAGGCGAGAGAAATCACTCGGGAGGCCTGCGAGGCCATCGTCTCGCAGCGCTTTGATCATGTTCGGCTCAACCTCGCCAATGGGGACATGGTGGGGCATACAGGCGACCTCCGAGCCACTGTCCACGCGATGGAGGTGGTGGACGCCTGCGTTGGACTGCTGGAGAAGGCCACCCTCCAGGCGGGCGGGACCTTGGTGATCACGGCGGATCACGGGAATGCAGAAGAGATGTTCCAGCGGGATCGGAAACGAGGGGAGTACAAGCGCAGAAAGGATGGCTCGTTCGAGGTCTCTACCGCCCACAGTGTGAATCCCGTTCCCTTTGTGTTGGTGGATCCCCATGACGCCTGGGATCTCGTGGATCTCCCCGGTGCGGGAATCGCCCACCTCGGCCCTACATTGCTCCAGTTGGCTGGATTTGTGCCCCCGAAAACCATGCTCTCCCCACTCCTTCAGCGAAAGGAGAACCGCCAATGAGACCTGTGGACTTGCGCTCAGACACCGTCACTCGCCCCACCAAGGGAATGCTGCAGGCCATGTTCGAGGCGGAGGTGGGAGACGACGTCTTTCAGGCGGACCCAACGGTCAATGCATTGGAAGCTCGCTCGGCAGAGCTCAGCGGAATGGAGGCGGCACTCTTTACTCCCTCGGGCACCATGGCCAACCAGATCGCGATTCGCTGCTGGACCCAACCGGGGGATGAAGTCCTTATGGAGGCAGGAGCGCACCCCTACAACTACGAGGCAGGTGCGGCAGCAGCCATTTCCGGGGTTCAGGTGCGTACCATTCCGGGAGACCGAGGCTTGATGGAGCCGGAGGACGTTTTCGCTTGTGTGCGGGTGGATGACCCACACTTTGCTCCTGCGACCTTGGTGTGCCTGGAGAACACCTCCAATCGTGGCGGCGGAACCCCCTATCCACAGGCGATTTTGGACACGATTGCCGAAGGCGCCCGTACGCGGGGCCTGCGGGTTCACTTGGACGGTGCCCGCGTGTTCAACGCAGCCGTGGCCACAGGAAGCCGTCTGGATCGAATTGTTCGCGATTTTGACTCCGTGGCTTTCTGCCTCTCCAAGGGATTGGGGGCGCCTGTGGGCTCGCTGCTCTGTGGACCTGCGGACTTCATCCACAAAGCACGGCGGATGCGCAAGATGCTTGGTGGTGGCATGAGGCAGGCCGGCTATCTTGCTGCTGCGGGGCTCTACGCCTTGGAGCATCACATCGCTCGACTCAGTGAAGACCACAGAAGAGCCAAGCGTTTGGCCGATGGTCTCCGCGATCTGGGCCTTCACGCTCCAGAGCCGGCCACCAACATGGTGTATTTCGACATCCCCGGTGCTCAGCAAGCAGCGGAAGCCGTTGCTGAGAGAGGAATCCAACTGCTGGCTGTGGGCCCCAATACGATCCGAGCAGTGACCCACCTCGATGTCGACGATGAGGGCATCGAGGCGGCCATCGCCGCCTTTGCTGCGCTTTAGTCGCAGGTAGCGAGGGCGGCGTAGTCGATCTTGACCTTGTCTCCACCCTCAGGGATGTCGTCCTCGAGGATGACGGCTTGAAGCGTCTCGTCGTAGTACCACTTGTTGGTCCGCAGGTTGCCGTTCACGAAGACCTCGATGGTGTCTTCCGCAGCGGGTGCAGAGAGCTCAAAGGTGTCTTGGTTGATGGATGTCGCTGCGAGAATGGACATGTAGGAGGCCCAACTTCCTGCACAGATCGAGAGAAACGCGCCACCGGTGTAGTTGGCTGCCTCGTAGTAGCCTGAGCCAAACGCAGCGGAGGAGCACCCGGAGGGATAATCTCCCGCAATGGCGGACAGGCGAACCAAGGCAGCAGAACCCTTCATGTTGATCAGGTCCTGCACATAGGTCGACCAGCTTCCACCCGACTGTTCTGGCTCATCGGACACCATCACCATGTGCAGCATCGCACCGGAGCGCATGAATCCGGCGTTGCAGCCGTTGGTCTGCTGGATGGCCCGTTGTGCCACGGTCAGCAGACTCTCTGTGTAGCCTCCCCCACCGCTTCGCACGGCATTGGTGAACAGGTTGGAGTAGTTGCTGGTCGTGGGTTTCAGCACCCCAGAGTTGGTGCACCCGTTGTCGTCGTTGACAACCATGACGTGCCAGTTGCTGGTGAAGTTGTTGAGCTGGCTGATGAAGTAGGAAAAGTTGGAGGCCAATCGGGATTGGTCGTCGTTCATGGAGCAGGATTGGTCCACAAGGAAGACAATGTCCGCGGGGGGATCTTTCATCAGCTCCCACTCGTCAGTGTACCAGGCTGCAAACTCGCCTTTTCCCATTTGAGTGGCCTCTCGAACACCCAGAGGCTCGTTGGAGGTGACCGTGAGCGTGCTGCTCGCAACGCCCTCGTCAACAGGATCGTAGTAGACGTGCAGGTCCATCGCCTCCTCGGGTTGCAGCGTCAGAGGAAGGCTGTAGTTGGTGTCGGCCCAGAAGGCATCGGAGGGAAGCTCGATGCTGTCAATGACCAAGGGATCGGTGCCAACATTGGTCAGAGTGATGTCCCCCTCATTGGGGCAGCCCACGTAGGTGACGCCGAAGTCATAAGGATCGGGAGAAATCTGAAGCTCGGGGGCGAGTCCCTCTCCGATGAGCGCGACACTGGCTTGAGGGTTGATGGGATCGTTGGAGGTCACGAACACGGTAGAGGCCTGCTCTTTGGCGCCCATGGGTTGAAACGCCACCAGAATGTCTTGGCTCTCTCCAGGCTCGAGCATCATCTGGAGGTCTTGATTGGGCAGGATGGCGAAAGATGCATTGCTCATCCCAAAGTCAATTCCCTGAACCTCCAGGGTCTTTTCACCGACACTCATGATGGTGAAGGACTCAACGTGAGCTTCCTCCGCTGTGAGTTCACCGAAAAAAATCGTCGATGGTGTGACCTCGATTGCGGCACCGATACCGTCTCCAGCATCGGTCACGGTGTGGAGGTTGTTCTCGCTGCAGCCGAACAACAAGGCCGGTAAGATGAGGATTTGACGCATGGGTGCTCCGTTGCAAAGTCCGCTGAGGTAACTGCAAGAAGCATACCGAAAAAAACCCCTCCAGATCATGGCATTTTTTGCCGGATGGAGAGGTTTTTTGCGGGTGTTGCGACCCAGTTTCCCCACCTCAGTGGGACAACTGGGATCTCGATGCCCGAATCAGCTGAGGAGGTCGGAGACGGCAGCTCGCTCCTCGAGCAACTCGTCGGCTGTGGCTTTCATCTTCGCCAACGAATCGTCGCTGTGCTCGATGCCCTGGACGATCTCCCATTCTCCAGCCTTGGTTCGGCATGGGAAGGAGTAGATCAGACCCTCGGGGATGCCGTAGGAGCCGTCCGATGGCACGGCCATGGAGTGATGCTCGCCCTCGGCTGTCCCGTGCCAGAGTGTGGACATGTGGTCGATGGCAGATGAGGCCGCAGAAGCAGCAGATGAGGCGCCTCGGGCGGCGATAATGGCAGCGCCACGTTTCTTCACAGTGGGCATGAAGTGGTCTTCCCACCACGGTCCCTCGATCACCTGTGTTGCAGGCCGACCACCGATTTTCGCATTCGGGTAGTCCGGGAACATCGTTCCCGAGTGGTTGCCCCAGATGGTCATGTGGGAGATCTGGTCGGGGGTCACACCCGCCTGAGAAGCCATCTGAGAACGGGCCCGATTCTCGTCCAGTCGCGTCATGGCTGTGAAGCGCTCGTTGGGAACGTCGGGAGCAGAGTGCATGGCGATCAGGCAGTTGGTGTTGCAGGGGTTGCCGACCACCATGGCTCGGACATCGTCTGCAGCCACCTTGTTGATGGCTTGGCCTTGGCCCACGAAAATGGGCCCATTGGCTCGGATGAGATCCGCTCGAACCATGCCAGGGCCTCGGGGTCGAGAGCCCACCAGGAAGATCTGGTTGGCGTTGTTGAAGGCAACATTCGCGTCATCGCTCATTTCGATACCGTGCACCAGCGGGAACGCGGCGTCATTGAGCTCCATGACCACTCCCTCCAACGCCTTCATGGCGGGTGTGATCTCAAGAAGTTGCAGGATGATCGGCTGATCGGGTCCGTAGCAACTGCCTGAGCCAAGGCGGAAAAGAAGGGCGTAGCCGATGTTGCCAGCGGCTCCGGTAACGGCGACACGAATGGGCGCTTTCATGGGGTTCTCCTGGAAGGAGAAAGGTGTATCCGTGAGCCTGAACGGTGTCGAGTGGTAGGATGGTGCTTCTTTGTCACAAGGCAGTTCTATGAATCCGCGCGTCGCGTCTCTCATCAAAGCTCTCCAGCTGAAGGCTCACCCCGAGGGGGGCTACTACCGGGAGACCTACCGCTCGAAGAAGACGCTTGACTCCAGTGCATTGGGAGAGAGCTACGCGGGAGACCGTGCGGTGGTCACCGCGATTTTGTTTCTGCTTCCGACCGGAACTCGGTCGGCGCTCCATCGGGTTCGGTCGGATGAGGTTTGGATGCATCACCAAGGGGATCCTGTCCTTCTCGGGATGCGCGCCGAGGTCGAGGGTGAGGCAAGCCGTGAGGTTCGCCTCGGGCAAGGGGCAAATGAAGAGTTTCAGGCCGTTGTGGAAGGGGGACTTTGGCAAGAAGCAACGGCACTGCCCGGACCTGCGGGATACGCCTTGGTAGGGTGCGTGGTTGCACCTGGCTTTGACTTCGAGGATTTTGAAATGCACCAGTCGTGAGCCCTGACTGATGCATCACCCCCACCCCTTGTTTGAGGATTGAATCACCAAATGCTGAGTTTATTACTGTTGGTTTCGACTGCCCTTGCCCAAGATTGCGATTCGCGCGCCCTCTCGAGGGCGGTCTCAGAGGCCAGCCCCGTGTCCGTAGCAACCGCTTTCTCGAATCTTGCTGAGTGCGACGGCAATCGAGCGCGACGAGCGGCTCCGGCAGCTTTCGGCCGAATGCTTTGGGGGGATCGCACCGTAGGAGCGCTCACCGCAGCCATCGGACTCGGGGAGTCCGAGCTGGTGCGGGATTGGATCGGCCAGCTTCGCTCCGACGATCGATCCTCAGCGGTCGCTGCTCTGGGTGCGGCCTGTGCAGGAAATGAGCATGTCGCCCTCTTCTTGACCGAGAGCCACGAGGTTCTCGGCGAGAAATTCTGGAGTGAACGCTGGTACCGATCCCTTTCAGAGTGTCGGTTCGATGCTGTGCAGGAGCTTCTGACGGAGGCCGTGGAAGAATCATCCGACGACCGCGATCGCTTCTTGGGTGTCCTCGAGGTCTATGCTCGGAACCTGGGTCCCCAAGCGGTGGAGAAAATTACCGGGCTGCTGGAAGCAACGGAGGACGAGGAGTTGGCGGTGTATCTGGTGAAGACCTACGGAGATGCGGCACAGGTCGGCTCTGCGAGCGGTCAGAACGAGGAGGCGACAGAGGCCTCTGTCGCGGCCATTGAGCGCCTGGCCCCTCGGTTCACCCTTCGAACGCTCAAACAAGCACAGACCACCCTGTATGGCATGGGGGCTGAGGATCAGGCCAAGCAGATTGTTGGAACCCATTTCGCTGCACAGCGGTGGGATGATGGTCGCCTCCACTATGGAGTGGTGGCGGTCGAAACCGCGCGTTGCAAAGACGGAAGGAAAACCAAGCTGGGCGTACACACCGGAACGTTGGCGGAGCCAGGACATCGATTTCCGGTTGAGGTTCAAGCCGCTGCCGAGGAAGCGGTGAAGACAGGATGGGCACTCGAGCTCTCCGAAAAGTGCAAAGTCGAGCAGGAGCTTGAAGTGTTTGTGTCCGATGTTCCCCTGAGCGTCGGTCAAGCACTGGAAGAATGGACAGCTGCGCAGCTGGAAACCCTGGCTGACCGTGTCGCAAAAAAACGCATCGATACGGTTGAAGACCAGCCTGTCTTACTGGATTGATTTGTGTCCTCTCACCTGCTTATTGTTGACGACGACCTCCAGTTGGTCGATCTGTATCGGGAAGTCTTGGAGACGGAGGGCCACCGTGTGGTCTGTGCCACAACGGGCAAGTCCGCAATGCTTGAGATCCAACAAACGGACTTTGATGCAGTCATCATGGACCTTCACCTCCCCGATGCGGATGGCATGGCATTGACTGCAAACATCAAGGCGATGGCCAGTCGCACGGAGGTCATCATTGTCACAGGAAACGGCAGTGTCGAAAAGGCGGTTGAAGGCGTGAGGCAAGGTGCCTTCGATTTCATCGAAAAACCCATTCGGCCGCAGTCCCTGTTGAACGCTGTAGGGCATGCGCTTGAGCGCCGTCGATTGGCCATCAGCTCGAATCTTTTTCAGACCTCTCAGGCGATTTTTGCCAGTCAGGACCCGGAAACGCTTCCCCAGATGATTGTTGAAGTGGCCATGAAAGTGATCGGAGCGGACGATGCGTCTCTGATGCTTCCGGACGATCACGATCGACTCTGTGTGGCGTATTCTCATGCCCTCTCCGCTCGAATTCAGAAGGAAACTCGAACCGCAATGGGGGACAGAATCGCAGGTCGAGTGGCTGCAGACGGACAGCCGGCTCTTCTTTCGGAGAGCATCGGCGAGGACCCACGTTTTGCTGGGCGAACGGCCTCCGGAACGGGTCGCGTTCGCTCCTCCATCGTGTACCCCATGAATGTGGGAGAGCGTGTTGTGGGGGTGTTGAATCTCAATCGGCTCTCGACCCAGCGGCCCTTTCGAAGGGCTGATCTTGAGACGGCGGGGATCCTCGCCTCACAGGCGACACTCGCGCTGGAGAACGCAAGACTGGTTCGGGAGCTCCGAAAACGAATTCGCGCCTTGGAGGACACTCAGGCTCGATTGGTACACTCCGAACGCCTCGCGGCCATTGGTCAGTTGGCGGCAGGCGTGGCGCATGAAGTCAACAACCCCACCAGCTATTTGATCGCGAGCATCGATCACTTGATCGAGACCTCGGACAGGCTCAAGCGGTGTGCGGACACTTTGGATGTGCCTGAAATTCACGCGCGTCTGGAGCCTTGGCATCAAGGCGTTTCGGCTCGGGAATGTCTGGAGGAGATGGGCCAATGCTTGGGGGATGCGAAGGACGGCGCCACTCGAATTCGAGACATTGCACGGGATCTGCGCCTGCTCTCGCGAAGCGATGACCCCAAACTCTCCGCCCTGAACCTCAATACGGTTGTGGAGGGTGCCGCGCGAGTGGCTCAACTGTCCATGGGCAAGTCCGTCAAGCTCGATCTGAAGCTTGGCGACGATGTCTGGGTAGAGGGCCTCGAGCGTCGATTGTCGCAGATATTTGTAAACCTGCTGGTCAATGCCGCTCAGGCCGTGATGGAAAAGGAACCGAGCTCGCGCTGGGTCGAAGTTCGAACCCGCAGAGATTCAGGCCGAGTGATCGCAGAGGTTGCAGATGGGGGTCCTGGAATCGCGCCCGAATTGATCCGTCGGATCTTCGAACCCTTTTTCACCACCAAAGAGGGCGAAGAGGGCACAGGACTCGGACTGGCGATCAGCCGTGAGATTGTGGAAGAGCACCAGGGAACATTGCGGGTCGACTCTCAAGTCGGTGAGGGCACCACCTTTGTGATCGATCTCCCCTCACTGCCCGGGTCACCGGCACTGTGAGCATCCGGGCCGAGTGGAGGACGCGGCTCCAGGACGTCGAGCGCCAAGGCTTAGAACGTACACTGCGTCCTCTGCAGATGATCAATGCCACACAGGCCGACTGGCAGGGTCGGACTGTGGATGTTTTCTCGTCCAACGACTACCTCGGATTGGCTCATCACCCCGACATGCAGGCTGCGTGGCAGGGTGGAGGCGCGGGCTCTTCAAGGCTCATCGCCGGAAGTCGACCGGTTCATGAGCGTCTCGAGAGGGAGTTGGAGGACCTCTTTGGCCGACCCGCTCTGGTGTTTTCTTCGGGGTACCAAGCCAATCTTGCGGTGATGACCACTCTGTTTCGAGCCCATCACACGGTGGGATCGGATCGGCTCAATCATGCTTCCATTATCGACGGCTTGCGACTGGGTTCCTGCAGCGTTCAGGTTTCCGAGCACGGTGTGTTTGCAGCGCATGTGGATGCGCATGTCGCCGAAGGCCTGTATTCGATGGATGGGGATCGGATTGATCTGAACCAGAACCCTTCGATGTTTCTCGTGGTGGACGAAGCGCATTCTGTCGGTGCTCTGGGGCCAGCAGGTCGGGGTGTTGCGGCCGCACAAGGGCGAAAGCCGGATGTTTTGGTGGGTACTTTCGGCAAGTCTTATGGGGCATCGGGAGCTTTTGTGGTGCTGGACGAGGAGGCCAAAAGGCTGCTGGTATCCCAAGGCCGGTCCTTTGTATACACGACAGCGCTCTCGGAGCCTGCTGCCAATGCCGCTCTGAAGGGGCTCGCTCTCGCAACGGAAGAACGACGAGGCTTTCTGCGCGCCAATGTGGAGCGCTTCAGAGAAGGGCTCAACGAACTGGGTGTTCCTTCGTTGGGCACCGATCATGTTGTGCCTGTGGTGCTGGGGCAGAAGACCATGGGTGTCGCAGAAAAACTTCTCGACGCTGGAATTTTTGTGCCTGGAATCCGCTATCCAACGGTCGAGAAAGGGCAAGAGCGGCTCCGGTTCTCCTTGTCTGCATCCCACACCGAGCATGCGATTGATCGGGCCCTGGAGGTCCTGAGCGAATGCTTGCATTGAGCTTGATCGTAGGCTGTGCTCACCTTCCCTCCTTGGGGAGTTCTGGCGGTGTTGGAGCACCAGACTCTGCGGTTATCGGGTGGCGTTTGGTTCCGGGGCAGGAGCTTCACTACCAACACACGGTTCGGCTTTTTCGTGGAGATGCAGAAATTGCTCGAACAGAGAGTTGGGCCTACCTAGTCCGAGAGGTCAGTCCATCGGGCGAGGTCCTTTTGGAGGGAAGACTCTCGGGCCTGGGGGCCTTGGTTCGGGAAGAGCAAAGGCTTTTGAGCGCGAAGTCCTTATCGGGCGTGGAAGAGCAGGAGCGTGTCCGATTGGGCGAGCAGACAGTTTGGGTGAGGCTCTCCACCGATGGTGATGTGATCTCGGTGAGCGGTCTCTCTTGGGAAGACTCCTTGCCCCATCGTTCCCTGGGTTTGGCATTTCCGAGGGATTCGGTGGCGGTCGGCATGAGTTGGCCCAACCCCGGCAGTGTTTCTCCCTACCGAAGCTTGGTGCCCCCTGAAGTTCCGATTTCGCCGAGGGCTGAGACACAACTTGTGTCGTTCCTTGTCGAGGGAGAAGGAGTGTATGCGAGCCTTGAGTTTCAGGGGCATATTCGAACAGGAGGGCAAGACCTCCCCCACATCGAGACCCAGGGAGAAGTTCTTTGGGACTTGGTCGCGGGACAGCTCTACCAGAAGAGTCAGCGGGTTTCCTTGAGCCAATACCAAGAGGCCTTTGGTGGGCTTCTGTTGATTGAAACCAAGCGCCAACCTCAATAGCTAGCCCAAGGGAGGTTCAACCCAATGCCGCAGCATTACCCAATGGATACGGAGCAACTCCAAAGTGCCGATATTCAGCATGTCTGGCACCCATTCACCCAATTTCGTGAATGGAGAGAATTGGCACCCCTGATGATTGAGTCGGCCGCTGGGGCAGAACTCTTTGACACCGAGGGCAAGGCCTATTTGGATGCAGTCGGCAGTCTTTGGGTCGGGGTTCATGGGCATCGGCATCCTGTTGTGGATCAGGCGGTTCGGGATCAGTTGGGTCGGGTTGCACACTCCACTTTTCTTGGCCTGAGTCATCGTCCGGGGGTGGAGCTGGCCACCAAGTTGGTGGAGTTGGCTCCTGACGGTCTCAACCGGGTGTTTTACTCGGACTCCGGCTCCACAGCTGTGGAGGTTGCATTGAAGATGGCCTTTCAGGCTCAGCAGCAGCGGGGGCAAACGAAACGAACCCGTTTTGCTTCTCTGCGGGAGGCCTACCATGGCGACACCGTTGGATCCGTGTCCGTTGGAGGAATCGACCTGTTCCATGGCGTCTACAAGCCGCTTCTTTTTGAGTCCATCAACCTGGAGTGTCCGGATCACTACGAGGAGGAGGCGGCGTTGGCGGAAAGCGCATGCCGAAAACTCGATGAAGTGGGAGACGAACTCGTTGCGATTGTGGTGGAGCCTCTTGTGCAAGGCGCTGCAGGAATGCGGATGCACTCCCCCAAGTTTCTCGATCCGGTCCTGTCGCATGCCCGCCGATTGGGAGCGATGGTGGTCGTCGATGAGGTAGCTACCGGTTTTGGACGCACAGGAACCCTCTTCGCCAGTCAGCAGCTTCAGACAACTCCCGATTTAATGTGTCTGGGAAAGGGACTGACGAATGGCTATCTGCCCCTTGCGGTGACCTTGTCGAGCGAGGCGATTTTTGAGGCATTCACCGGAGAACACTCCAAGACTTTTTTTCACGGGCACACCTACACGGCCAATCCGCTTGGATGTGCAGCCGCCATTGCGACACTCGACCTGTTTCGAGAAGAGGAGACGATGGACCAAGTGAAAGGCTTGATTGAGGTACTCCGCGAAGCCCTTGCTCCGCTCCACAGGCGAAAGGACATCGCTCGGGTCCGCCAGAAAGGGTTGATGGTCGGCCTCGATCTCCTGGCCCCTGATGGTTCCGACTTGGATCCCGTCCACAGAACCGGCCATCAGGTCTGCATGGCCGTCCGAGAACTCGGGGTCATTCTCCGGCCCTTGGGAGACACGGTCGTGATGATGCCACCCCTCTGCATGACTGCGAATCAGGTGGAGAAGGTCGTTTCGGCTTTTGTGGAGGTCTTGGATGCACGGGCGTGAATTCCTGTTGTGGATGATTTCCGGACTCGCAGCCGGGATCTGCGCATGCGGCTCATCCGCGCCCTCCATGTCCCAACTCAGTTTTACGATTCATGAGGTGGATCGACTGACAACACGAATGTCCGAGGCCGACACAGAACTTCTGATTGAACCGGAGAGGGCTTTCTTGCTGCGAACGACCTGCCCCAAAGTTCACCGTGTGGAGTACCGGCCAGAAAGAGATGGACCGATGGGGATTCTTCAAGTTTGGGGGACCCAATTGGAGGATTCATGGGGCCTGGTGGCATGGCCAGAAACGGGCCCCGTCGGTCGAGCCCAAGCGAAGGCAGAAGCCGATGGCTCGCGGCGGTATGCGGTGGGGTGTCGCGACTGCACCTTGCTCCTGGGTATGGAATCGGAAGGAATGCCTTTCGCCTGCCTTGGACCCGGATATTCCATCCGACTCGAGGGGGGGAAGCTGGCGCGGGGACCGAAGGTTCCTGGGAGTTAGAGCCCTTTGGATCCCGGCCAAATCCGGCGATTTCGGACGTAGGAGAGACTTCCTTCGACCTGCAGGTGGTCATAGCGGCGCAGCTGTGTGCTCAAATCGGGACTCCACGCGATGAGCTTCAATTCATCGATGTCGACTTGGCCCCGACTGCCGGTGGCTTCTGCGCCAACAAAGGGCAACATGTAGTTTGCTTCTTCCGGTACGAATGTGTCGATTTGAAACCGACTCCAGTCCTCTTGGGTTTCAATCGACACCCGGTGGGTGGCAATCGATGAAGACGAGGTGTCGCTGTAAAATCGAATTTCTGCGACACCTGGGCCGGTTCCTCGGATCCAGCCACTGAGGGTAATCGAGCGTTCTCGATCGATGGGAATACGGTGCTGGGGTCGCGAGGTGGCATCCTCCACGCTGTAGCGAGAAACCTCAGATCGAATCCCAAAAGAACCCTGATTTGCCGCATCGCTGTGTGCCTCACTCCTCGGGTCGTCAAGATTCCACAGTGGAGTCGATGCGCAGCCGGAAGTTGCCTCAACGTCTTCAAAGGCCCCTGCTCCCAGAAGGAGATCGCGTCCCACCCGAGCCCTGCCACCGACTTCAGGGGAATTGATCCAGTCTCCCTCCAGGTCGAGCGGCTCGCTCCATCCCCCCTGGTGTTCAAACCGCTCTTGGGACTGACTCAGAATACTGGTGCCCCTGAGATCGATTTCCAGAGATCCATCGTCCACAACAGAGGGAAACCCCGATCGCGCGGCAAGCTCTCGAGCAATGTTGTCTTGAACCGGTCCACGGATGCCAACGGGTGAATAGTTTTGAATCAGCAACGGTTCAAAGGTGGCCCGATGGATGGAGCCGGTTTCGGCTTCAACATCCAGCTGAAGAACCCCGGAACTCAACGTCGACCAGAGATTCTGATCAAAGAGGAGGTTGCCCAAGGACCAAGACACGAAAGCACCCTCGGTCTGCTCAAATCCTTGCAGCACATGGGGGCCATGTCCGATCACGACCGCGGCACCGGCTTCTCCTGCGGTAAGTGCCATCTGCTCCATCGAGTAGGAGGGCTCCTCGGTGTAACCCACACCGCCGTGAATTTGAACCACGATAAAGTCGGTTTCTTGTCGCGCCGAGATGATGGCAGTGCGCAGATCATCGACAGTACAGGATGCCACACCAGGATTGGTGTCTGTCGCATCCGTTTGGTTTTGCTCAGATTCTAAATAGGAAATGTTGCATGCAATAAATGCGACAGGATTTCCCTCAAGAAAGTCGCGGTGTCCTGCCCAGGCAGCACTGAAATTGGCGCCTGCTCCGATGGCGATGAGACCGGCGTTGTTCGCCCGTTGAAGAGTCGAAACGATACCCGGCCCCAGGTAGTCAGCGATGTGGTTGTTTCCCAGGTTGATGAGGTTGATCCCCGTACGAGAGAGAACTTGAGCCAACTCGACGGGGTTTGCCCACGGGTTGTCCTGGTCGGGATTGGGCTCGCCTTCCGCAATGAGCGGCCCCTCTAAGTTTACGGAGCGATAGTCAGCAAAGGAAAACAGAGGGCTGATCGGCTCCAAGAGTTTCCAGAGGTCGTCGGAGGCTTGGGCGGAATCCACGAGCGGACCGTTGCCTGTGTCATCGGTGAGGAACCTTCGACCGGCCATGACGTCTCCGGCAAAGACCAGTTGCACGTGTCCTTCCCGCTCCTCGTGCAGTCGAACTCGAACGGGGTCCCCAGGAATGGCGGGCCTCGCGCGAGGAACGTAGCCTTCTTTGAGGACCTCAACCCACCGGTAACCGGGGACCTCAGCAGTGAAGAATCGGCCCTGGTCGTCGGTGGTGACTTCCGACCAACCGGTCCGAACGGTCGCACCAGGGATCGGGTTCCCGTCCATGTCCACGACAAGGCCCTCCAGGCGTTCGACAAGGTCGTCGCAGGGAAGCAATGCAGGGTCAGCGCAAGCAAGTAGCCAGAGCAGCACGATGGACCTTCTTGAGAAGAGGAGGGTTTACTGAGACTGCAAGAGCCTCTCTAAAGGCATGACACAGAAACCCCACTGGGAGGCGACGGACCAAGGAATTCGGAATTGGTCGAGGCCGCGACCGCCGGTAGCGGTGTCCTTGGAGTAGCCACACCCCGTGAAACGGGCTCCACCGCGGTTGAGGCGGGGTTCACAGACAGCAACACCACCAATCATCTGGCCTTCGACGCCGTCTCGGATGGGTCGGCACAGGCTGGACGACTCCACATCAAAAATCACGACCTTCCAGTCGAGCCATCCTCCCCACCAGCCACGACTCCCCACTTGGCCGAGCTTCTGGAGCAGTCGCGTCTTGCTGGGACCGCTTCGATTGACCCAAGCTTGCACGTCCTCCAACTCGTAGACTTCCAGGGCTCTACGGCTACCGGAGCTCTCCCAAGTGGGTGAGAACCACACGACCTGGGTGCGGCTGGCTACCGGTTCAACACTGGAGCAGCTGCTGTCCGCCGCGGCGATTTGGGTAAGGAGCAACCAGGAAATCATGGGTCTTCTTCTCCTAAGGCCCGGATTTGATCAACGATGGCCCGATGCTCGGGGCTGTCGAGTATTTCGAGTCCCGGGCAGTGCGGTGGATCCAACAGGAAGCGCTCTCGAAAGGCGAGGAGTCGTTTCTCAGAATCTTTGGCAAGCTGGTCATGTCGCGTGGAATCCTCTTCCTGAAGGTGGACGAGTCCCTCGTAGAATTCAAGCTGAAGTTCCGGCTTTTCGCAAGCGAGCATGACATCCACACCGGCCTCACAGGCCCTCTTGAGTTGAGTTTCCGTGTGGTAGCGGCCGCAAACGGCTTTCATTTCCATGTCATCGGTGACCAGCAGACCCGGGTAGCCCATCTCCTCCCGCAGGATGGTCCTGAGAATTTTTGAAGACAAGGTGGCAGGCCAGTCTTCATCCAAGGCTGGAAAAACCACATGAGCGGTCATGATGGTGGCGACGTTGGCGGCCACAGCAGCACGAAAGGGCTGCAGCTCCACCTCTCGAATTTCGGGCTCCTCCTTCTCTACCGTGGGGAGGTCCAAGTGGGAGTCCAAGGAGGTATCGCCGTGACCCGGAAAATGCTTCGCCGAGCAGGCCATTCCCGCAGTCTGTGCGGCTTGGATCCAGGTGTGAACCAGCTGGGCAACGATCCGAGGGTCCCGCCCAAAGGAGCGATTGCCAATAATGGGGTTGTCCGGGTTGGAGTCCACATCCGCATCAGGCGCCCAGTTGAGGTGGAAGCCCATGGCTCGGACCTCGTTCGCGAGGGCCTGGGCATGGGCTTGTGCAAGCGGAAGAGACCGAGCGTTACCGACCCATCGCAGGGGTGGAAAGCGTGTTGCTCCCTCGCGAATCCTTTGCACACGACCGCCTTCTTGGTCGACTGTGCAAATTGCGGGAAGCTCAGGGGGAAGCAGGGCCTGAAGTTCTCGGTTGAGCTCCAGAACTTGGCGAGGCTCCTCCACATTCCGCGCAAACAAAATAAAACCTGCCGGCTGGATCTCTCGAATGAGCGCAACCTCTTCGGGACGAACGCTCGTCCCGGAGATTCCAATGATGAGCCGCTGACCTGCACGCCGTTTGCGCTCGGCCAGGCTGGTCTGCTCTCCGCTCGCGGTCACCCGATGAACGCTCACGATTTCGGACCAGGCTCAGCCAGTTCGATCAGGACACCACCGGTGGATTTGGGATGAATGAAAGCCACTCGGGATCCATGAGCACCTGGCTTTGGCGTGTCTTGGATGAAGCGGTAGCCCTTTGCGGTCAGGTGAGCCATGTCGGCTTCAATGTCGTCCGTTCGAAAGCAGAGGTGATGCATGCCGGGTCCACGCTTGCTCAGGGAGGTGGCGATGGGTCCTTCGCCCGCCATCGGGGCCACCAGTTCGATGCGTGTCCCGGGAATGGGAAAAAATGCCGTGGATGTCTGTTCTGTCGGGACGTCTTCTGTCCCGGAGAGCGAGAGCCCAAAATCCTTGGCGAAGCGTTCGATGGCTTCGGACAGGTCAGGCACGGCGATAGCAATGTGGTCCAGGTGAGTGATCACAAAACCTCCAACTCATGAAATCTGTAAGGCATGTGTTGTTCGGGCGCATCCAGCCCGCCATGGAAACCTCGTTGAATGACCATTCACTTTGGCAATTGACTGTGGTACACCAAAGGTCCAATCCTTCAAGGAGTGCTCATGTCGTCAGTACCTTTTCCACCGTGGAATGAGGACCATCAGAGGATTCGAAAAACGGTTCGGGAGTTTTGCCAGCAGCGTTTGGCACCTCACAAATACGATTGGGACAAATCCGAGAATTGGCCCGCCAAGCCGTACTTCAAGGAGATGGCTGAGCTCGGTCTCCTGGGCATTCGCTATGAGGAACAGTACGGAGGACTTGGACTGGATTGGTGGCATGCAGCGGCCTTCATGGAGGAACTCTGCCATGCGAGAAATGCCGGTGTGAGCATGTCCATTCTTGTGCACACCGAAATCGCAACCAATGTGATCTCCGAGATTGGCACCCCCGAGCAAAAAGAGGAGTTTCTCGCACCATCGATTGCAGGGGAGAAAATCGGATGCCTGGCGGTGTCCGAGCCGGGGGTGGGATCCGACGTTGCCAACCTCTCCACAGTGGCTGTGGAGGACGGGGATGACTTCGTGATCAACGGGGCGAAGACCTACATTACGAACGGGGCGTTCGCGGACTACTGCACACTCGCGGTGAGAACGGGTGACCCCGGCTTTATGGGCATTTCTTTGGTGCTGCTTCCCACAGACACCAAAGGCTTCTCTGTGGGCCGTAAACTCGACAAGTATGGAACCCGCTCTGTGGGTTCCGTGGAGCTTCATTTCGACAACTGCCGCATCCCGAAGCGAAACCTTCTCGGGCAACTGAACGGGGGCTTTGTGCACATCATGCAGAACTTCCAAGGGGAGCGTGTTGCGGGGGCGTTGATGTGTACATCCGGAATGGAGTTGGCTGTTCAGGATGCCCTGGCCTATGGCCGAGAGCGCCACGCTTTCGGACGTCCCATTCTGAAGTTCCAGGTGTGGCGTCACCGATTTGCAGAGCACCTGACGGCCATTCAAGCCGCAAAGATGCTCACCTATGATGCTGTGAATCAGATGGACAGCGGCAAGGACCCGACCCTTGCCGTATCCATGTCCAAGCTCTACACAGCGGACCTCGCTCAGAAAGTGGCCTACGACTGCATGCAGTTCCACGGAGGCTACGGCTACATCGAGGAGTTCGATATTGCGCGTTTCTCTCGGGACATTCGCCTCATGAGTGTAGGAGGGGGCACCTCCGAGATCATGAAAGAGATCATCTCGAAGTATTCGGGATTTTGAGCACCCCGCCATCGTGAACGATGGCGTGTTCGAGGACCGTGTTGGAGGGAACTTCAACGCCGTCCCAGACCACGCAGTCTTTGAGCTTGCAGCCGCTTCGAATCACCGCATGATCGCCGATGATGCAATTGGGTCCGAGTTCGGTGTCCGATTCGATGTGAACGTTCTTGCCCAACCAAAAGGGAGACATGACCCGTGCGCTCTTGTGGAGGGTGACGTGGTCAGCGGATCCCACCTCTTTTCCTTGAGAAAGAGCCCACCCGGCACCGACGAGCGGGTCCAGCGGAGAATCATAGGCGCCTCTGAGCGCTTGAATGTTGGCTTCCAAGTAGTTTGCAGGATTTCCCACATCCACCCAGAGGCCTCGGTGCGGGAGCGCAGCGACCTGCCTCTGGGGCACCATCGTGCAGTAGGCGCTGCGAACGATGCAGGTTTTTCCAGGAGGCACCAACTCCAGTGCCTCGCGATTCAGGGCGTGGATTCCGGTGAAGTGCGTGCTGCGGTCCACTGCACCAACAGGGTTGGCTTCTGCGAGGCCGACCAGATCGACCACACACCCGCCGGTGTCGGATGCGACGATTCCATAGGACTCCTGCGCCAATTGAGTTCGGAGAGCCATGGCTCCAGCAGCAGAGGGCCCCAAGCTTTTTACGGAGCTCATCAGTGCGCTCAGATCCACATTGGAGAGAATGTCGCCGTTCACGACAACAACGTTCTCATCCAGATGAGTCAGGGCGTTTCTCAGTCCTCCGCCAGTTCCCAGAATCTCGGGCTTCTCCACGAGCAGACGAAGAGGCATCGTGTGCTTGTCCGCCCATTCCTCGATCTCCTCGGAGAGGTGGTGGGCGTTCACAACGGCCGAGTGAAATCCATGCTTCCGGAGCAAGGCGAGGCTGTAGTCGGCGATCGGCTTTCCACAAACCGGGACCAAGGGTTTCGGGCGGTGCTCGGTGAGCGGGCGCATTCGCGTCCCGAAGCCAGCAGCAAGAAGAAAAGCGGGAGCAGTCATGAGGCCTCTGCTGTGAGGTCGGTGTAAGCGCGTTGGGCAAAGTAGATCATGCAGAACAGTGTCCCGCTGTCGAACAGCACTCCAATCAAAAACGACGGGTGTCCATGGGCCAACCAGGCGATTGCAAAGCCCAGAATCGAGCATCCTTTGAGAAAGCACAAAGGCAGGAGGAGGTTGTAGTTCGCCTTGAGGTCGCGAAGCATGAGAAGACACAGAAAGCCCAGTGTGGCCACGTTTCCAATGCCTAAAATCAGCCAGAAGCGGCTCTCTTCTGACCAGGGTTGACCGGCATCGAAGCCCATCCATTCCGCGAGCTTGTAGTAGGTGGATGCTGCCCCATCAGGATCGAAGCAGTAGTAGATGGCGGGGAGAAAGAAGTTCAGCGTGAGGATGGTGTAGACCACCTTGAAAGCACGAATCATGTCGAGAACTCGATTCAGAGGCGAGAGAGAAATGCCGCGGCGTATCCACTGAAACCATTGCCGCCCGGTGCCAGGATCACCAAGTCATCTTGGCCGTCGCCATCCAGGTCACCAATGATGTGGTTGTAGCCGAAGAGGTCATCGGCACCGGTGGAGGTGAACTCCATATCGGTTTCTTTGGCTTCAACGGTGCCGCCCGACTGCACATCAGGCCCCCAGTGCACGAAGGTACGCCCTTTTACGCCGTAGTTCTGGAGTTCCACGAAGTCGCCGGGGTGGGAGACCACCAAATCCTGCACCCCGTCTCCATCGAAGTCGCCGCCGGTCTCTGCGGAAATCATGCGGCCGGTCTCTGCGTTTCCGAGCAGGGTGTAGAAAGCGGCATTGTGGGCTTTCTGGCTCCCTGAAGGAAGATCATCACCGTCCACAACATACACGACTCCGCTGCCTGCTTTGTCGCCATCTTCGCCAGGGGCAGAGGCGACGATTTCAGGGTACCCATCGCCCGTCACATCATCCAGCCAACCGGAGCTGTGGCCCATCATTGAGCCGTCTTTTCCGGTGAGACTGGCGGCACTGCCCACGGAGGCGGAGCCGCTCGCCACATCGATGCCCGAGATGAGGGCGATTTCACCACTTCCGTCCCACCCCATCCCGAAGAGAATGTCGTCGTAGCCGTCCTGGTCGAAATCCAAACCACTGCCCGTGGTGCGGCCTCCAATCTGCGAGGTGGTGAGGGTTTCGAGCGCATCTGCATTGGTCAGGGAACCGGTCGCGGTTGCAAGGCTTGCTCCTGAAAAGATGGTGAGCGCACCACCGTAGGGTCCTGGACCGATTCCTACATCATCCAAACCGTCTTGATCCACGTCACCTACATTGGCGACATCTACGCCCGAGAGGGCGTTTCCAAAGAGATCCAAATCGGACCCAACGGAGCCGCCTGAGGCCAAGTCCGCCCCAGAATAGAAGGTGCTTTTGCCTTGTGTGGTACCGGAAATGTAGCCGGGAACACCCACAACAAGCTCCATGAGACCGTCTCCGTCCAGGTCACCCAGGGTTGCGGAATCGTAGCCGTGGTATTCCTGATCGTTGGGCTTTATGGAGGCGGTGGCGACATCAATCATGTCCCCGTCGGCATCTCCGAAATCCAAGACGTACGTGGAACCGTAGTAGCCAACCGTTTCGTTCCCATTTTGATCGGGAATGCTGATTCCGAAGCCCGAGACCGCGATGTCCATGCCCCCATCGCCGTCGATGTCGCCCAAGAGGCCAGCACCGAACCCGAGCATCCCGTCCACATCGGCTGTGCTGGCGTACCACTCCCGATCGCCGTCTCTCTCGGTCAGCTTGTCCACCACAGTATCGCAGTCCCGATCCCGTCCATCCCACTGCTCATCGGCACCGAGATAGGCGCCGGGGTCGAGATCATCGCAGTCCGTGCCGCCTTCGTAGTCCCAGTGATCTTGTCCGTCATAGTCTTGATCGTAGTCGGACACCCCAGGTCCAGCGCAGTCTTGGTCCAGTCCGTCGTACCAGACTTCTTCAGCTCCGGGGTAGCTGTTGGGATCTTCATCGTTGCAGTCGGTGTAGCGGTCAAATCCGTCCCCATCGCAGTCGTCCGTGTCCTCATCTCCGGCACAGTCTTGATCGATGCCGTCGTAGCAGACTTCCTTGGCGCCGGGGTAGACCTCGGGGTTTCCGTCGTTGCAGTCGTCTCCTCCTGCACTGGTGGCGATAAATCCATCCCCGTCCCAGTCCACCAGGTCACCACAGCAGGCCGCATCTTCACCCTCGGTCTCGCAACAGCAGTCGTTGTCTTTGCCGTCGTAGGGGATGTCATCCGCACCGGGATAGGTGTAGGGGTCATCGGGATCGCAGTCCTGGTCGTCTGCCCAGCCATCGCTGTCCCGGTCCATGATCCCCGTATCGTTTCCGGTTTCGGTGCTGCCGTCGGAGGCATCGTCGCCCTTGCCGCAGCCAGTGGAGAGGAGGAGTACGAGGAGAAAGAGGCTTCGCATGGACTGTCCTGATCTGTCGTATAAACGTTAGAGCTTGTCCCACAATTCGTAGCCGGAGCCGCCTTGGACCTCAACAGTTGGATGATCATTGGCGCCTATTTTTTGGGCTCACTCCCCTTCGGGTTGCTCATCGGCCTCGGGGTCAAGGGAGTGGATGTCCGTGAGACAGGCAGCGGCAACATCGGGGCATCGAACGTCTCGAGAGCTTGTGGAGTGGGCTGGGGGAGGCTGACGCTGCTTCTGGATGCGCTGAAAGGAGCTCTGCCTGTCGCGGTCGCACTCTCCATCTCGGAGGAGGTGGCCCCGGCCGTCGGTCTGGCGGCCATTTTAGGACACTGCTTTCCGGTATGGCTTGGGTTTCACGGCGGGAAAGGGGTAGCGACGACTGCAGGAGCAGTGGGCGTCATTGCTCCCCAAGCTATGGGGGTCGCCGTTGCCATCTGGTGGGCAGGTCATCGATTGACAGGAATCAGTGCCGTAGGTTCTCTGGCGGCCTGTGTCGCTCTGATCGCGGCGCTGTGGGGGCTGGAGCCCGAGGGGTTGCGGCTCGGTGTTGCCGCAGTGGCATTGGTGGTTCTGCGGCATCGTGAGAACATCCAACGGCTCTGGGAGGGCACGGAGAATCAAAGCCGCTTCTGAGGCATTCAGTTCGCAGTGGGGACCGTTTGGCTGGGAGACGGACGCCCCGGTTTCTCGATTTGAGGGGGAGTTGGAGCGGTCCTGTGGGAAGATTGGATTGGCACGTCTTGTGCATAGGAGAGAAGACGTCTCTTTGAGGGGGTGAGTTTGATTCGCGGAGTGTCGGTCGCTGTGGGACTTCTGGTGTCCTCTGGAGCCGCTGCCAGCAACGGTGCCTCCGAGTGCCAAGCGGGGGGCAGTCTTTCCCTCTTCTTCGACGATGTGTATTCGATTTTCTTTCCTGCTGAGGTGGAGCCAGTTGAGGTCAGTCAGGCACCCGTACCGGGCCCAGACACGCAGACCGATCCCGCACAGCGCGAGTTGAGTCCGGAAGAAAAAGCGGCACTTGCTACCATTCGCTACGCCGAGGGCGCCGACTACGACCGGCTTTTTGGTTGGTTTGAAGACAAGTCGCGGGTGTTCGACCCCTACACGCAAATAGGCCACCCGAATTCCCCCTACACCTCAAGCGGTGGGAGCTACACCTCGACAGCGGCTGGGGCCTATCAGGCGATGCCGGACACCTGGAACGAAGAAGTTCAACGAGGCACCATCACCAACGACTTCACCCCCCACAATCAGGACCTCTTTGCTCTGGCCAGACTGGAGTACCGAGGGCTCCTGGATGAAGTTCAGGCGGGAGACACCTCCTGGATTGATTCTCTCCAGATGGGGTACGAGTGGGCCTCTTTTCCCAACTCACCGTATGGGCAGCCCACCAAGTCATCCGGAAACCTGCGCTCTTACTACTACGAGAAGCTCAGCGAGTATCAGGGCCTGAACTGAGGGGTTGAACCGTCCATTGCCCGTCTGAAAGGCGGTAGTCCCGGGTAGGCCAATAGTGGTGATCGAGTTTGAGGGTGGTCACATGGACTTGATTGTCGAGGGCCAAGCTCTTGATCCGAATGGAGTCCCCGCTCGATTTGCTCTCCAAGGAAGCGAGGAACGCATCGAGATCGAGTGTGGGTTGGCCGTCGACCTCCACGATTCGGCGGGTCGCGCGGAGTCCGTACTTGCTCGCTGGGGATCCGTAGCTGTAGAACGAAATGTAGACGCCCTCTGGAGTGAGGGCGCGTTGAGCAGCCAACTCGAAGTGGGGTGCATGCAGGAGTGCTCCCTGCCAGGTAAGAACCCGCTCGATGCCCAATCCACCCGCAGGTAGGGTCTGGAGTTCAACCTGTCGGCGTTCACCGCTTCGCAGGATTTCAACAGCGAGGTTTTCGGCTTGAACAAGGGCCTCGAGGTCGGCAAACCGGGTCACACGCTCTCCGTTGACACTCAGCAAGAGATCGCCACCCTCAAAAAGTTCGGCAGCCTGACTGCCGGCGATCAGTCGGCTGACACTCAGGATTTGTCTGCGTTCCGGGTCGGCCTTCTCAAATGCGGAAGAGTCTTCCTGCGAGAGCCCCATGTCTTGGGCATCCGCCAGTGAGACCGTGGCCAGTTCGAGTCCAAAGATTCGATAGGAGGGTGGATGGCCTTGCAGCATGGGATCGAGGACGACGTCCAAGAACTCCACAGGAAGCCCCCTGAAAAACGTCGAGGATTCGCCACCGGAGTCACTGCGAAAAGAAGCCCAGAGTGCCTGAACCTCGCCATCCTTGTTGATCAAGACGCCCCCAACGGAGGGGGTGCTCTCATCGAGGCGGATGGACTCGAGGTTGATGTCTCGAAACTGCGGAGGTGAGGGCCGAGGAAGATTCAAGGCCTCCACTCGGGCCACTCGTGTTTCTCTCCAGACCGTCTGGAATCGAGAGGAAAGACCCACCTGCCAGACGGTATCCCCTGGATTGGGACTGCTCTCCGCGAGGCGAATCGCCTGGATGGCGGTGTCACCGATGGCGGTGGGGTCGTAAGAGATGACGGAGAAGTTGTGCAGAGGGTGAATGAATTCGACCTGACAGGGAACTCGAACCGAGGCGCCAAAGGTCATCTGGCAGTCGCCCAGGGCAACAGGCACTGTGTCACGGTCGGTGAGGACGAGACCTTGTGCGGTGTCCACGACCACTCCAGCCCCGCGAAAACTCGAACCGTAGACACCCTCAGCTCGGTGAGGAATGTCGTAATCCACCATCACCAGCGATTGGGAGACTCGAGAGACGGGGCCCGGCCCTTTGGCTTCGATGGAGGCCGTTCGGGGTGGAGAGACCTCGTCGTTCGGCGGAGAGTCGCCGTCCATGCAACTCCAGAAGCGTTGGGTGTCGTCCCGTTCACAGCGTCGGAAGGGGAACCACTTGTGATCCATCTTTACGATTCCAAGCTGTTCCCTCCAGGACTCGTGGATGGAGGCGTAGCGAATCGGAAGACTTGCCCCGTCGGGCGTGGAAGAGAACACCTCCCAGAGTTCATCCAAGGAGGCAACAGGGGTTCCGCCGACCTCTCGTATCAGAGCGGACCGAGGGATTCCCGCGGAGCTGAGCATGTAGCCGGACTGAGAGACGATCAAGCCCTCAACAGGGATCCCATAGTGCCGTGCCTTTTGGTAAGAGAGGTCGTGAATGACACTGCCGCCCGCTTCGACGAATGCGCTGGGACTCAGGCTGTGGAGATCATCCACGCGAAGAACCGCCTCGATCGCTTCGCCTCCACGTTCCACTCGAATGGAGACTTCCTCACCAACGCTCTCGTCCAAGACCTCCTCGAGCGGCAGGAAGGTCGTGACAAGACGCCCATTGAGGTGGGTGAGGATGTCTCCTGGCTGGAAGTGGGCGCCTGCTGGTCCACCCGGGAGCGTGTCCTTGACGCGAAGCATTCCGGTTCCATCTTTCCACTGCTCACGAACCGCAGCCTCGGTGTCGTGCTGCAAACCGAGTCGTCTCAGCTCATCAAACGGGGTGTGCTCAAGCGTCCATTGGAGGGTTCCTCGGGTAACAGGGAGGCCCTCCTGGATGAGTGCAAGTGCCCGTTCGATGCGGTTGAGTGGCAGGTAGAAGGAACTGGCTCCTCGGCTGCTTCCCCCGGCATTGAGGGCCACAACCTCTCCTTTTCGATTCAAGATTGGGGAGCCCGATGACCCACCAGAGGTTCCGCTCGCGGCTTGGATGTAAAAGGTGTTGAAGTCGTTGTAGCCTCGCCCGTAGTTGGGTGCCTGGCGGTCCAGTCGGGCGAGTGTTCCGGAGAGAATCGAGATTTTTTCTCCCTCGTTGTTTCCAATCAGCCGGATCTCAACCCCAACCCGTGCACCCTCCGGGTTGAGCGAGAGCTCGCTGGCTTCCATGAATTCCAAAGCCTCGGGATCGAATTGATAGAAACCAAAGTCATGCACAGGGTCGCGGTAGATGGCCCGAATAGGCACTTCCTCGTTGTTGAGGAAGATGGCTTCTGCGACGACTGGCCCGGACTCTACGAGGTGTCGGTTGGTAAGGATCAGGCCTTTCTCCGCATCGACGATGAAGCCTGTTCCTTGCGAATTGCCTGCACGCTCGTTGTCAAACGAACGCGTTGACGACAACTGCAGGCTTACAATGGAGGGACTGACCCGCTCAATGGTGGACTCCCAGCGAGACTTGGCGTCGGCGGGAGCGGCAAAGAGCAGGGGGAGCAGGACTGGGATCATGGGCACCTCGTTGGCCGAGGGATTCTACCCCTAAAACGCCCCGGTCAGGACAAGCTTCCCGAAACCTCAGGGTTTGAGCTGTGCCATGGTCCTTGGGAAGGGCACGGTTTCTCGTACGTGCTTGGAGCCACAGATCCAGGTCACGAGACGCTCGAGGCCGAGGCCGAAGCCCCCGTGGGGGCAGGTGCCGTATTTCCTCAGGTCCAGGAACCAGTCAAAAGCCTCTTGGGGAAGATCGTGGGCCTTGATCTTGTCGAGCAGAACATTGAGGTCGTCCTCACGCTGCCCGCCGCCGATAATTTCGCCGTAGCCTTCAGGTGCCAGAACATCCACGCCCAGCGCTCGCATGCTGTTCAGCGGGTCCTCCTTGAAGTAGAAGGCCTTGATGGCTGTTGGGAAGCGGTGCACCATGACAGGCCGATCGTACTGCTCCGCGAGAGCGGTTTCTTGTGGGGAGCCAAAGTCGTCCTCCTCCTCCATCGGAATACCCAGCTGGCGAATCTGGTCGCAGGCATCGTCATAGGAGATTCGGGGGAAGGGTTTTTGGACTCGCTCGAGCGCTGCGACATCCCGCCCGAGAACCTCGAGGTGCTCCCTGCCGTGCTCAAGGACATGACCCACCACCTCGACGAGGAAGTCCTCAGCCAGATCCATGATGTCGTCCAGATCGGCATAGGCGACCTCCGGTTCGACCATCCAAAATTCCGTGAGGTGGCGGCGTGTGTCACTTTTTTCTGCTCGGAAAGTCGGTCCGAAGCAGTAGGTCTTTCCAAACGCCATCGCACCCGCTTCTTGGTAGAGCTGACCCGATTGGGTCAAGTAGGCCGACCGCCCAAAATACTCGGTCTCGAAAAGTGTGGAGGTGCCCTCACAGGCAGCCGGTGTGAAAATCGGCGAATCCATCAAGAGGTAGCCCCGAGAGTCGAAGTAATTGCGGATGGCTTGGACGCAGAGGTGACGGATTCTCAGGACAGCATGCGGCTTTTTCGACCGGAGCCAGAGGTGCCGATGTTCGAAGAGGAAGGCAGGTCCGTGGGCTTTGGGCGTGATGGGATAGCCCTCCGCGTCCTGATGAATCTCAAGACCCGTCACTTGAAGCTCAAAGCCGAGTTTTGAGCGCTCGTCTCTTTTCACAGTTCCAGTCACCGTGATGCTGGACTCTTGACCGAGTTTTCGTGCCTGCTGAAAGAGGGTCTCATCGTGCTCGGCCTTCGCCATGACGCACTGAATGATTCCTGTCCCGTCACGCAGTTGGAGGAAGGCAATTTTGCCGCTGCCTCGTGAGTTGTAGAGCCATCCATTGATGCTTACTTCTTGGTTTTCGAATCCTGAGATTGCTGAGATGGAGACAGTCTGGGCCATGGGCTCTACTCGGGTGGAGGGTCGGGGATCTGAGCGCATATAGCGTGGCCGAGGCCATTGAGGCTATACTCTTCCTCGGCATCGCTGGGAGCACACGTGCGAAGAGGTCAGAGTACCGTAGAATATCTGCTCACCATGAGCGTGGTTTCAATCGCGATTGTGGCCATCATGCTGAGCTTTGATGCCGTTTTTACCGACAGTGTTGAGGACCTTTCAGGGTCCATGGCAGAAGAAAGCCTGACCACCCAAGGTGTTCAGAGTCCCTGACACTATTTGCCGGCATCTTTCTTCGAGAAGAGCTTCTTGAAGAAACTGCCCTTGGCGGCTTGTGGAGCTTTGGCTTCTTTGAGCCGCTTCATCTCCAAGGTGGCTTCTGGGTTGGTGGGCTGTATTTTGAGGGCGCGCACAAAGCAGCGTCTTGCGAGATCGGGGTGCCCTGTCTCGTTGTAGACCTTGCCCATCAGAACCCATGCCCCAGGCGCTTTGTTGACCTGTTCGATCGCCAGCCGGAGACTTTCCTCCCCCTTTGCAGCGGCCTCGTCGTCGCGCCCTTTGTTGAGTTTGAAGGTGGTGTAGCCCAGGTAGGCTCGGAATTCGGGCTCATCGGGTACCTGCTCCACACAAGTTGTCAGCAGCTCATGGGCTTGGACGATGCGGCCCGAACCCAGGTGAGCCACAGCCGTTCGAAAGTCGTCCTCTGCCCGGAGAATCAGCCGGACTTTCTCGGTCGCGAGCTCGTTTTCATCGAGTTGGCCGTGAACCACTCGGTCGATGTAGGCCTTTTTGGCTTCCTCATCACCGAGGGTGTTCCAGGCCTCCGAGATGTGCGTAAAGATCCGATGAATGAGGTCCGTATGCTCCTCCGGAAGACCCGCTGCTGAATCCGGATGGTAGGTGCGGGCGAGTTCGAAGTAGCGATTTCGGTAGTCCTCTTTGGAGGCATCCCACTCGATGGAGAGAACGTCGAAGAAGTTCTCAGCGCTTTCCATTTGCGCCAGGGTTTCCTGGAGTCTTCTGACTTCCGGGTCACCGGAAACGGGCTGGTCCAATCCATCCACCTTGGGGGCGGCCACATCGGTTCCAATCTCATCGGCAATGAGGCTCGCAATGCCCAGAAGGTCTTGCGCCTCGGAGGGTGAGGGCTCCGATGCAGCCGGGGAGACGGGCTCCGCGACCGGCTCTGCACGCGTCGAAGAAATGGCCTCGGCAATGAGGTCGCTGTTGGGGGACTTCTCGTCTCGTCGGGTGATGCGAATCTCTGCCGACCGGGAGCCTTGATCCAGTCGCACAGCCCCGGTGATGATGCCGAGGTAGAGCGCTCGACTCACACTCATGGCATCTCCTGGCGCGAAATCCATGACGTCCTCTAAGCTTCGTTCACCGTCGAGTTCTTGGAGGAAAGATTTGATGTCTTGGTCCAGCGGAAGGTCTTTGAGTGTGATGGGGTTCTTCCAGTCCAGGACGGGAAAGCGCCCATCCAATCCGGTCAGTCGGCCCTGGATGTCCTCGTCTTTCAGCTTTCTCTGAATCCCCTGCCAGCAGGCAGCAATGAGTTGAATCGGCTGTCGCTCAGGCGGGACTTCATTGGGCAGGAACTGCCACTCTCCCTCCGTGAAGGTGATGGCGTTGATCACACGGAGGTTGCCCTGAAGGTCCAGGAGTTGGCTCTCACTGGCCTCAGGAAAAGCCTCTTGGAGGTGTTTGGTGGATTCACTTTTGATGTTGGATTGCGCCGCAGAGAGTTTACCCCCTTCGAAGAAGTAAATCCTGCGCCGACGACCATCGGTCAGCTCCAATCGACCCGAAGCCCGTTGTGCTGCAAAGCTGCACAACAGCTCGTAAATGGGCTGATCACTGAGGGATCCATTTTCCATTGCAATCACGGTGCCTCGACTGGGGAGACACCATCGTAGGAAGGCGCATCAAGAAGGGCAACAGGTCTTTCGAAAAACTGCGTCCAAGCCACCTTCCAGTCTCAGATGCTGGTGGTGTTGTGTGTCCCTGGTTCCCTCCTCGGAGGGCGCGTGGTAGACCTCAAAACATGCCCACCCTTCCCGAGATCATTCAAGAAGTTGGCGCAGCGACCGCCAGTGGAAATCCGGATCGGATCGACTCTGCACTTGGTGAACTTCACCTCGCCTTGCGGGTTGAGCTGCCGAGCGATCCTCTTTTGGCAGCGAGCAGCCTCGTCCACGTCACGGATCCCGAGCTTCTGGAGGCTTTGGAAAAAGTAGCGTCTCAAATGGAGCCGTGTGTTGGTCGAGCGAATGCGCTGGTGGTCACCCCGGAGGGGCGGGGACACTGTGTCGAAATCGTTGTGGACTTGGTGCCGGGAAACACCGGAGTCTGGTGCCCTCATGAACTCTCACGGGACGCCCATCTGGCAGCGCAACTGGCAGCCGCTGTGGCACTGGGTCAAGAGCAGGGTCAGTGGGGGGTTCGCTGGCAGATACGAGGAGGGGCAATGGGAGCGACAACTCGCCTCCGAGGTTCCTCACTCGGGCTCGCTGTCGCGGTAGCGGTTCGTGCAGCTCTCACGGGAAGGTCAGCACCAAGCCACTGGAGTTTCAGTGCAGGTCTGGATCTCGATGGTCAACTGGTGGAGGTGTCGGGGCTGCCCGCTAAAATTCGAGCAGCGGATGCTGCAGGCCATCGGGATGTGGTTCTTCCCCTTGCGAGTGCATCCGGCCTCGGTGCTCCCGATGGAATGCGTCTGCGTCCCCATGCTCACTTTGAGGCCGTGTCTGAGGAGATCTGGCCTCAGAGAATGGGGCGATCAAGAACCGTATCCTGGAAGTGGGGGCTGCTTTTGTTGCCAGTGGTGATGGCCTGGACCTCTCTGTTTGACGGTGTTGATCTCTTCGTCAGGGGGCCTCTGATGCGTCAAATCCTTGGTGAGTTGCCCGCGGAAAATGCGGTTGTTCTCGCCCTTCCGGAGGGCGATCGCAAGGCCTTGCGCTGGGATTATCCAGACCAAATACGACGTCTTGTGGATGCCGAGGTGACTGCCATCGGTTTCGATGTGCTGTTTTTGAGCGACAGCGATGCCGATACCCTTTTTGTGGAGGCCATTGAAGAAGCGGCGAACTCGGGCGTTTCGGTGGTCCTTCCTCAGCGCTTCGACGGACACGAGTTTCTGCCGAGGGGGCAGGCCTTTCGGACGCTGGAACCCTCTGCAACGGTGCTTGTGGAGGAAGACATGCTTTTTGGGGCTGTTCGACGTCTTCCTGTCCGTGTTGTGGATGCTCAGGGAACCGTGCGTTGGTCCTTGTCAGCAGCGCTGCTGTCTGCTCATCTCCGGACGGCTCCGCCGCGATTGGATGGGGGCGTACTCTCGGTTGGGGTCACCCGAAACAAGACCCAGTCGGATCGGATGATCCTGCCGCCCGTTGAGCGTCCTGAGCGACTGGGTTGGGAGGAGTCGTTTGAGGAGGGCAGCTTGCGCGGAAAAGCCGTGTTCATCGGTGTGATGGATGGGCCTTCGGATGCACTGCGAACCAGCAGCGGGGTTCGGTATGGGGTCGAAATCCATGCAGCGGCCTTTGAGACCCTGGCTCGTCAGAAGGGCTTGCGTTCGCCAGGTCCGGTGTGGAACGCCATGACGGCCTTTGTGGTGGGCTTGGTGAGTGCTTTTGTGGCTCGAAGAAAGCGCAACCGTGGCCGCTACATGGTGTTTGGAGTGGGTGCTTTAGCGCTGGTCGGGATGGCAGCAGCCCTTCAAGTGGGTCTTGTTTTTGCTCTTGCCCCCGCAGTTGTTGCCCATTTCCTGGGAATCTGGGTGGGGCGTCGGGTTTAAACGGGCCAGATGAGCCAGCTCCCTTCTCCCATCACACGAATGTGCAGCTGAAGTGGTGGCTCATCGAGTTCGACCACGGTCTCCTCTCCTTTTCGAATGTGAACCCATTCGTCCCGGATCAGGACCTCAGCATTTTCCCTCCCCTGATCGATTCGAAGGGCTGGTCGTCCGTCGGTCAGCCTCTTGAGGACAATCCTCCAAGGGCCACCTCGGTATTCGGTGGGAAAGGCAAGCGGTTTCGAGTCGTCAGCAGCAAGCGACGCGGATTCCTGATTGGCCATCTCCCACGCTTCTTCCTCGTCCATGTAGAGCCCCTCCTCGAATTCCGCTTGGGCAAGGGACCCCTCCATCCAAGTCTTTCGCTGAGCGAGTGACTTCCCGAGAGCAGTCAGCCAACGGGCTTCTTCCGAGGCGTCTTCGTTGAGGATTTCCAGGATGGAGCGGCTCATGAGACCTCCCTTTCTTGAAGGGTCGGAAGCAGCGGCAGCAACACTTCCGTGACCCGTTCGATGACTTCTTTGGGGGTGGATTCAGCCTCCCGGTAGGGCACACCAAGGGCCTTGTGGATGGCTTGTACAAACTCGCCACCGCAGCGTTTTACAGCACGACTCACGCTGCTGCGGTCCTTGAATCGAGGCACACGCCGAATGAGGCTGTCGTAGTCCTCTCCATTTGCGAGTGCAGCGATGAGGGCTCGCTCGTCAGGGCCGAGCATGTTCCAGGCCTCAACGACTGCCTCGCGAATGTCGCGATCACCGCGGCTGTCCACCGGAGACTCAGGGGCGTCATTGGTGGATGGCGCTGGGAGAATCTCTGCCATCCAGTTGCTCAGACGAGAATGGGCTACCGGTTGACCCGCCAAGGTGAGGGCACGAGGAAGCAGCTCAGAGAGCTCCACGGACCCAAGACTTCGCAGGCCTTCCAAAATCCGGTCATCCGAGCGGATGAGACGGGGCCCGGTGTCCGCAAGACTCCATCGACGGTGTCCCCCACCGCTGGCCTCGATGGGAGTCGCGTTCTGTTTCAGCCAGCTTCCCACAGCGCGATGAAGATCATCTCTCCAACGAAGGACAGGATTTCGCCTCAGATTGAAGGCATAGTCGTCTCGAAGAATCTCCCGCGTGATGGAGAGTTTGGCGTAGAAGCTGTGGTAGCGAATCGGGGGGTCATCGAAGCGCTCTTCGATGAAGCATCGAAACGGGGTGCGCTCGCTGAAGGGAAAGCGCCCTTTGGCCACCCGAGCGCACACGACAAAGCTTCGGTCGGCAAGACCCTCGATGGACTCTTGGTTCTTTTGGCCCAACTCAAAATAGGCGTCCGGATAGCGCGAAGTCGCACGTCGGACATGACGAACAAAGCACTCGCGAAGCTCCGCTGCGAAGCGTTCGTCGCCCACGAATCCTGCGATGAGTCCTGCGAGGTCTTCCATGCTTTTGCTCCAAGAGGATAGGCTCTGCACTCTTATCAAGGGAAAAAGAAACGGTAAGTTGCAGAGCTCCCAAAAAAGTTTTCGTTCAACTTTTCTGCGGGCAGACCCTTGATGCGGGATGATTCAAAGAAAGAGGCACCATGATTGCAAGCATTTTCGCGCTCAGTCTTCTGCAGGGAGTCGACGCCGCGGTCTGGGGAGAGGTGGATGCCATCTGGGCTCCGGATGCCTCGGGAACCTGGCGGCGTACCGATCGCTCCGGTGGGGCATTGCTTCTTGAGGGGACGGAGGAGTCCGTACTTGAGGTGGGTCAGGAGCTGGAGGAAGGGGCACAGCTGCGCACGACTCAAGCCCGTGTGCGAATTCGACTCCGAAAGCGGGGCCAGGTGGTGGTTCGTCCGGAGAGCGAGGTGCGCCTGGAGCAAAGGGGAGTCCTCCAGGATGTCGGTGAGGTCTTCTACTCCGTGGAGGGCACGTTTCGGGTGCTGTATCGAGGCGTGGAGGCGGCCGTGGAGGGAACCCAGTTTTCGGTTGGACCCGGTGCTGGAGATGGAACCGTGCAGGTTTCGGTGGGTGAGGGACGTGTGCGCGTTGCTTCCGCGGGAGAGTCCTCCCTGGTTCTCGGAGGCGAGGGTTTGGAGGTCCTCCCGAGCAGCGTACCGCAGTCAGCGGTTGTGTTGACTTCCGCTGCACTGAAGGAATTGCGAGCGGTACGCAGGGAGCTCGGGCTTCCCTCAGCAAGTGTCTCGGTGCTCGGCACGGGAAGCCTGTCGATGCAGGGTCTTGAATTTCAGCGTGGGCTACGGGTTCAGGGCCGGATTCGTCTCGCTCCAGGGATGCGCCTGGTGGTTGAGTCGGGTTTTAGCGGGGATGCCTCTCGCTTCCACCTCGAGGAGTCGGTGGGGGTGGAGACGGCGGTGGGCCCACTCGGTTTTGGAGTTCATGGGGATCTCGAGGTCGGAGAGTCTGTGGACTGTGAGGGTGAGGTGACACCGGTCGGAGTGCGTATCGGAGCCAGCAGTACCTTTCGCTATCGTCTGAGCATCCCTCACTCATGGGGCATTGAGAGTCAGTTGAGACTGCGCTACGACGGTGAAATATCCGGAGAGTTGGGGCTGGGGGTGAGTCGTGGGTTTTAGTGGATTGTTGCTCGGGGTTTTGCATGCGGCCGAGCCTTCAGCGGTTTGGACACCGGGTGTGGGTCAACTCGGTCACGAGGGTCTCGTGAGCGGTGAGTTTGATGGTCACCTCGGGTTGGACTGGGCGGCAAGCTACCGCCAGGGAGAGACGTCTGGGATTGCCTTCCAGTTGAGTGGGTCGGAGCAGGATTGGTTCCTCTCGACCCAAGAAGACCTGACTGGAATGCGTCTGAAAACAGGCAACTGGGATTCTGACCCCGAGGATGAGGTCTTGGTCGGGCTGCCCCACTACGGATCGGGAGGCGCTGCCGGTGTACTGGACTTAGGCGATCTCCAAGAGCTCCCAGAAGACTGGGAGAGCGCCATGGCCTATTGGGTAGAATCCTCAGAAGATGCCGCTCAACTGGGAGCCGATCTTTTGCTGGTGGACTGCGTGGAGGGTGGAAACCCAGAGCTGATTGTGAGTGCTCCTCAGAGCCGGATGAATGGGACGGTGTACGCCTTCTCCTCGGAGTCGAGCGCCTCTCCGGTCGCCAACTGGACCGTGAAGTGGGAGGGAAGCCATCGCTTTGGTTACGCCCTGCACGGGGTTCAGGGTTCAAGCAACACCTCTGAGCTGCTGGTGGCCTCCTGCGACTACGATCCGGATCAGCAGCAGAGCTGCGCGAGTGATGGTCGGCTCTGGCGGGTATCGGCAGCAACGTGTGACTCCCCCGTATCGCTGGATGAAGGGGGTGCTGAACTCTCGGGACTTCAGCCCACTCCTTTTGCGCTGCAGAGTCTCATCACGGACTCCGCTGTCGGCTCATCCGTCCTCTGGAGCGCCCCTGAACTCAAGAGCGCACTGGATTTGGAGGAGCGGCAGGTGCTGTTTTCAGTCGAGACCTCAGGAGACTTAGGAGATGTTCTCCAGACTCAATCCGAGGGTTTGGTCGAGAGTTGGTTGGCGTCCTCGGGGAAGGTCTGGAAAGTTCCTGGACCTCTGGCCCAAGCCGTGGTGGAGGATTCTGCTCACCGAAATTTCGAGACGAGTGCCCAAGATCCGTTGGGCCTCCGGCTCGCCGATGCGGGTGACTGGGAGTCGGATGGTTGTGCGGATGTACTGGCCTCGTCGGGGGCTGGAGAATCTCTCTGGCTGCTCAGCGGTTGCGAGTCGGAGCAGCCGGATACGGGCGAGCCGGTCGATACGGGAACGGGGCCCGACACGGGCAGCCCTGCAGACTCGGGAGAGGTGGAGGACACCGGGGAGCCTCCTTGTGAGGCGGAGTTCGGTTGGCGTTGTGCGGTGAGCTCTCCCCGTTGGAAACCTGGATTTTGGGGCCTTGCGGTCGGACTCTTTTGCCTGAACCGCCGCCGCAAAACCGACTAAAGAGGGAGGGTGAAGTCGACCCATCAGCTCATGCTCGGCGATGCCCGAGACCTGTCTGCCATCGCCAATGAATCGGTGCAGATGGTGTGCACCTCGCCGCCGTATCCGCTGATTCAAATGTGGGACGCGCTTTTTGCCGATTTGGACCCCACGATCGCCGAGCATCTGGAAGCCGATGAGGCATGGGAAGCATGGGAACGCATGCATCAGCAGTTGGATCGGGTCTATCGGGAGTGCTTTCGTGTGCTCCAATCCGGCTGCATTGCCGCGATCAACATGGGAGACGCCACCCGCACGGTCGCCGGTGACTTCCAGCTGTTTCCGAATCATGCGCGGGTGCTGAGGGGCATGCGGGGGGCGGGGTTTACGCCGCTCCCCGACATTCTGTGGCGAAAGCCAACGAATTCGCCGAACAAGTTTATGGGTTCGGGCATGTTGCCGGCTGGGGCTTATGTGACCTACGAACACGAGTACATTCTTGTGTTTCGAAAGGGGTCCAAGCGCAGCTTCTCGACGCCCGAGCAGAAGGCAAATCGTCGGGCGAGTGCCTTCTTCTGGGAAGAAAGAAACCGCTGGTTTTCCGATGTCTGGCATGACGTCTCGGGAGCGGGTCAGGAGTTGATTGCTGCGGAGGCTCGCAGCCGGTCCGCCGCCTATCCGGTACGGATTCCCTGGCGCTTGATTCAGATGTTCTCGGTCTATGGAGATACAATTTTGGACCCTTTTCTTGGCACAGGAACGACGCTTGCGGCTGCAGCTGCGAGCGCTCGGAACAGCATCGGTGTTGAGCTTGTTGAGGCACTGCATCCCGGGGTGGACGCGGTGGTTCGACAAGGCGCCAAAATGGGAGAGGTTTGGTCTCAAAAGCGCCTGGTGGACCATGACCGGTTCCTGAGAGACCGGGAGGCTGCAGAAAAGCCTGTACGCCACTTTAATGAGGCGCTGGAACGACCGGTGATGACCCGCCAAGAGGCCGCTCTTTGTCTCTACAGAGCGACCACCGTGGTCCAGCCCGATCCGCAGCGCTGGGTCGTCAAGCATGCCCCTGTGGCATCCTTGGTGGAGCAGGAGGCTTCCCATGGCTGATTCGGACCAAATGGCCCTCTTTGGGAGCCAAGCTACGGCCCGTGATCACCGCGAGGAGCAGCGCCTGGTGACCACGCTCCAGCGCTACAATGCGGCCTATCGGGCAGGAAAGCCGTTGGTGTCCGATGCGGAGTACGATGCCCTTACGGAGGCGCTGCGTCGGCTGAATCCTTCGCATGAGTTTCTGCTCCAGGTGGAACCCGAAGAGTTGGGGGCCCGTTCAGAGGTTCGGCACCCCTCTCCCATGCTCTCAACCCAAAAGGCCTACACCCAGAAGGAGCTCGAGGCTTGGGTTGCTCGAATGGAGAAAGCGCGTGCTGAGTTGGGTCTGGAAGAAGCGTTGGTTTATCGGGTGACCCCCAAGCTTGATGGTCTTGCGGGTCGCGACGAGCAGGGAATTTTTGCGACACGAGGAAATGGACGTGTCGGCGCAAACATCTCCTTTGCATGGGAACGGGGAATTGTCCCTGTTGGAGGCCGTGGTCTTGGGGTGGGTGAAATTGTGATTCAAAAATCCTACTTTGAGGCGCATCTCTCGGAGCGATTTGAGCACCCACGGAACCTGTGCGTGGGAATTGTGTCCGCGGATGTGGTGAACGAGGATGCAAAAATTGCGCTTGAAGCCGGTGCAGTTCATTTTGTGCCCTACGTAGGGTTGGTCTCGTGGACCGGGGACGGCGCAACCCTGGTGGAGCAATCGGAGTCCATCTCCGCCGACCTGAAAGGAAGAGTCGACTACGCATTGGATGGCATGGTCGCTGAAGTGGTGAACCAGACGGTGCGCGACCACCTGGGAGCGACCAACCACCACAACCGCTGGCAGATTGCGCTCAAAGAGCGAGGTGAATCGGCGGAGGCACAGGTTCGGGAGGTGCTCTGGCAAACGGGTCGCACAGGAAATGTCACTCCGGTGCTGGTGATTGAACCGGTGAAGCTTTCTGGCGCTACGATTTCACGAATCACAGCCCACCACGCAGGCTTGGTTCGAGAGCGGTGCTTGGGACCCGGCGCACAAATCGAGATCATTCGAAGCGGCGAGGTCATCCCGAAGCTTGTGGGAGTGCTTCAAGAGTCGAAGGATGTGAAGCTCCCTGAGGCTTGCCCTCGCTGCGGTACCAAGCTGAGCTGGCGTGAGGATTTTTTGCGATGCCCGAATCGGCAGACCTGTCCCGGTCAGGTGGTCCATCGGTTGCGTCATTTCTTCTGGATCATGGGCAATTCAGACGGCATGGGCATCAAGACCATCGAGCGTCTGGTAGATGGCGGGCACACCACTCTTCGAGCCGTGTTCGCTTTGGAGGCGGAGGACTTTTTGGGGATGGATTTTGGGCCGGGTCAGACCAAAGTCCTGGTTCGTGCATTGGAGGAGAGCCGAACGAAAACCGTAGAGGACGCCCGTTTTCTGGCGGCTCTCGGTGTCTCGGACCTGGGAATCGGTGAGTCTCGAAAGCTCCTGGCGCACCATCGACTCGAGAGTTTGGGGGAGATTCAGGTGGGCGAGCTGGAGGCCATCAAGGGGTTTGGTCCGGTGACCTCGGAGCGCATTGTCAACGGTCTCCAGGGCACCTGGGAGGAGGTGGTCCACCTCCTGAGTTTGGGTTTCCAGTTCGAGCGTACCCCGTTGCTCTCGGATCAAGTGGAAATTGAAAGTCCCATTGCGGGTCAGAGAATTGTCTTCACTGGCAGCATGCAGCAAGGAAGTCGAGAGGAGATGAAGCTTCAGGCTCGCTCGCTTGGCGCCAATGTTCAGTCAGCCGTCAATGGAAAAACGGACCTGCTGGTGGTGGGTGAAAAGGCTGGCAGCAAGCTCCAGAAAGCTCAAAACTTAGGGGTTCGAGTTCTGACGGAGGTGGAGTACTTGGAATTGATCGCAGGCTGAGGCGCTTTTTTTCTAAACGACAGTTCAAAAGGGACGATGAGGTAGGAGAGCACTGTCTGAACCCAACGTTTTCAGAGGAGGTTTCCGATGTCTACCCAAAGCAACCTGGCCTACGCCTCGTATTCCGACAATCCCCAACTCAATGTGGACTACACCACGGGTGTGGGTGTCATTGGTGCGGGCTACTGGGGTCCGAAGCTGGCCCGATCTTTTAATGCCCGCGAAAACACCCGAGTGGTGGCTGTCTGTGACGTCAATCCAGACAAAATGCGTCCATTTCGCGCCTTGGATCCTCAGATCGGCTGCTATGGAGACTACAGGGACCTCATCTCGAATTCCAAGGTGAAGGCCATTGCAATTTCGGTCACAGACCCCGCCCGCTATGCGATTGCAGAGGCTGCAATCAACAACGGGCTCCACGTGATTGTGGAAGCCTGTCAGAGCGCTTCTGAGACCGAGATGACGTCACTCAAAGAAAACGCAGAGGCTCGCGGACTCTCGCTTTCGATCGTGACCTTTCCCAACGGCGGCATCGTCGGTGGGACTCTCCCTGAAGATGTGGAGACGGAGATCAAGAACTTCTTCTCCAACATCGAGGCGGATTAGGACCCCCACAGACAGGTTCTAAAGAGGTCGTGTCGAAAGGCGCGGCCTCTTGCTTTTTTGAACTCAGTCGGCCTCTAAAAAGCGCTTTTTGAACTCCTCGATTCTCGACTCGGGCAGCACCATAAACAGCCCCTTTGCATCCACGTAACGGTCCCCCGTTTCATCGACTAAAACTGCCCGAATGTGGATCTTTCGGCCGTTGACCTCCTCGATCCAACCGTGGAATTCCATGCAAGTGTGCAGAGGCACGGAGCGCCGGAATTGAACATTGAGTTCAGCGGCGAGAACAGGGTAGGCACCGATCCAGCCTGCGATTCCCATGACTTCGTCCAAGACAGCGCTCAGGCATCCACCATGGACAAATCCAGGCGGTCCTTGTGCGAGGCGCCCGAAGCCAACTCGGCCCACGATGTGCTGGTCTGACTCGCGAACCCAATAGCGAATCAGGAGGCGTTCAGGCTGGTGGGTACCGCTGACGAAATGGGCCTTTTGCATTCCGGTATTGCTTTTGTCGAAGGGTCGACAGCCAGCAAATGGAAGGTGGATGGCTTCGATGAGTTCAGCGTTCATGGGTGCGGGATCTTGGAGAGAGGGTTGACTCAAATGAGGTTGGGTCGAAGCCATCTTGCAGCCTCATTGACATCGAATCCCTTCCTCTCTGCCCAGTCTTCGAGCTGGTCTGCTCCGATTTTACCCACGCCGAAGTAGTGCGCCTCAGGGTGAGCAAAGTACCAACCGGACACGGCTGCCGAGGGAAGCATCGCCATGGACTCTGTCAACGAGACTCCGAGGCTTGATGAGGCCTCCAAGATGTCGAAAAGAGTTCGCTTTTCAGTGTGGTCGGGACAGGCGGGGTAGCCAGGCGCCGGTCGGATTCCAACGTATTTTTCAGAGATCAGGTCGTCCGAGGAAGCGTTCTCTTTCGGTGCATAGCCCCAGAGTTCTGTGCGCACCTTGTGGTGGAGCCATTCTGCACAGGCTTCCGCCAAGCGATCTGCGAGAGCTTCGAGAAGAATGGCGTTGTAGTCGTCTCCAGCATCTTTGTAGATGTCGACCCGCTCTTTCACACCAGCACCGGCCTGAACCACGAAGCATCCGAGGTGATCCTGATCGGGGTGCAGGTAGTCTGCCAAGCACACGGACGGCTTTCCACTGGATTTGGGTGCTTGCTGCCGAAGGAAGTGAAACACCCTCGGACCGGAGGGAGTCTGGACGGTGATGTCGTCTCCATGCGAGTGTCCTGGAAAGATTCCACACCGTGCTGAGGGGACGATCCACGCCTCGGTCTGGATCTTTTCGAGCATTGCCTCCGCATCGGCAAAGAGGCTTCGGGCAGCTTCGCCGACTTCTGGATCGTCGAGAATGCGGGGAAAGCGACCGGGAATCTCCCAGGTTGAGAAAAAGGGAGTCCAATCGATGAATTTTCGAAGCTCCTGGATGGGAATGGCATCGAACTGATGAACACCCAGTGCTTTGGGGGGGACCGGCGGATGATTTTGAAAGTCGATTTTCAACCGATTCTCTCGGGCCTGAGCAAGCGGAAGCCGATCGCGACGCTTGGAGGCACTGTGTCGGGTCCGCATGGCATCGTAATTCGACGAAATTTCCTTCATGTAGCCATTTCGGGCTTCGTTGCTCAGCAGCTTCGAGGCAACGCCGACGGCTTTCGAAGCATCCTGGACATGGACGACGGTGCTGTCATTCACAGGATCAATTCGAACGGCGGTGTGGACCTTCGATGTGGTGGCACCCCCGATCAGCAGGGGCGTTGTGATTCCCTGACGTTTCATCTCCTCGGCGACATGAACCATCTCGTCGAGCGACGGGGTGATCAGACCGGACAGGCCAATCAACTGGGCATTGTGCTCTTTGGCGGATTTGAGGATGTCCTGGCAGGGCACCATGACGCCCATGTCGATCACGCGGTATCCGTTGCACTGGAGCACCACTCCAACAATGTTCTTCCCGATGTCATGAACATCGCCTTTGACAGTGGCGAGAACAATCGTGGGTTGTTCGTTGCCTTCCTCTTCGGATTCCTCCATGAACTGCTCGAGATGCGCCACGGCTTTTTTCATGACTCGGGCACTCTTTACCACTTGTGGCAGAAACATTTTTCCGGCACCGAAGAGCCGACCGACCTCGTTCATTCCGTCCATCAGTGGGCCTTCGATCACCCGCAGTGGACTGTCTAAAGACAACCGAGCTTCCTCGGAATCCTCGACGACAAAGCGATCGATGCCCTGCACCAAGGAGTGTGTGATCCGCTCTTCATAGGACCCGCTTCTCCATGCCAAGCGGTCACCCTCATCGCGTTTCTGAGCACTGACGGTGTCCGCCAATTCGAGAAGACGTTCCGTGGCATCACTCCGGCGGTTGAGAACGAGGTCGCTGACCCGCTCACGCAGCTCCTCAGGAATGCTGTCGTAGACCATGAGCTGTCCCGCGTTGACAATACCCAAGTCCATTCCTGCATGGATGGCGTGAAAGAGAAAGACGGTGTGAATGGCTTCTCGAAGGGGGTTGTTTCCGCGAAAGGCGAAGGACACGTTGGAGAGACCGCCGCTGATTTTCGCGAGTGGATGACGGTGCTTGAGCTCTCTGCTTGCCTCGAAGAACGCTGTGGCGTAGTCCGCATGCTCCTCGATTCCAGTTCCAATCGCGAAGATGTTGGGATCAAAGATGATGTCCTGCGGTGGAAACCCGACCTGCTCGGTCAACAAGGTGTAGGCTCGTGAACAGATCTCGACCTTTCGGGCGGTGGATTCGGCTTGGCCGGTCTCGTCGAAGGCCATCACAATGACCGCTGCTCCGTAGCGTCGGACGAGTCGCGCCTGCTTGAGAAACTCCTCTTCGCCCTCTTTGAGGGAGATGGAGTTCACGATGCCCTTCCCTTGGAGGCACTGCAGGCCGGCCTCAATGACCGACCACTTGGAACTGTCGATAACGACTGGAACCCGGGCAATGTCCGGTTCACTCGCTATGAGGTTGAGGAAGCTGCGCATGCAGGCCTCGGAGTCGAGCATGCCCTCATCCATGTTCACATCAATGAGTTGGGCTCCACGGTCAACCTGCTGGCGTGCAACAGCGAGAGCGTCGAGAAGCCGTCCCTCCTCGATGAGGCGTCGAAAGCGGGCTGAGCCGGTCACATTGGTTCGCTCTCCAATGTTGGCAAAGACATCGTCGGACTTGCCAAGGGAGAAAGGCTCCAATCCCGAGAGCCGCAGCAAGGGCGCCGGTTTTGATGGAGTTCGTGGGGCAATTTCCCGAAGGCGCGTTGACAGGGCCTCAATGTGTTCAGGAGTGGTCCCGCAACATCCACCGACGACATTCAAGAGGCCCGCTTTCGCCCACTCGACCAGTTCCTCGGCCATCTGCTCAGGAGTTTCATCATAGCCACCCATCTCATTGGGCAAGCCTGCATTGGGGTGTGCGCTGATGGCGTTCTCCGATACCCGAGA
>JAYXVV010000198.1:0-9901 GCA_036021505.1 Myxococcota bacterium
GGTGACTGAGAAAGCGGCCTTGTACAGAGCGACACATCAGTGTCTCTGAAGGGGAATCCCACTGGGCTTGATCGGATGCCAACCAGAGCCTCCGGACCGAAAGGTTCGGGGGCTTCTGTCGTTTTGGATCTCAGCGGCTGCGGTAGTCGGAGGCAACCAGTCCGTACTGCTTCATGCGTGTGTAGAGGGTTCGACGCGTGATTCCAGCGGCTTCTGCGGTGTCAGACAGGTGCCCTTTGTGCCGCTTGAGGAGGCGTTGAATGTAGCTGCGTTCCACTTGGTGAAGCACTCTTTCCGTCACCTCAGACAGAGGCTGGGTTTCATCGATGGTGAAGCCTGTTGCTTCGGGAGACTGCTGGCGAGTGCCGAGGATTTCCCGTGGCAGATGTTCCAGTTCCAGCCGTTGGCCATGTCTTGTGATGACCCAGCGCTCGCAGAGAGAGCGCAATTGTCGGACGTTTCCCGGCCACGGGTAGCGGCAGATCGCCTCCATGGCGTCCGTGGTGACTGTCGGAGCGTCGAGATTGTAGTCGCGTCCTGCATCCTCGAGAAAGTGGCGCATCAGGAGAGGAATGTCTTCCGGGCGTTTTCGGAGAGGTGGAAGGTGGATGGGGAAGACATTGAGCCGGTAGAAGAGGTCCTGGCGAAACTCCCCTTTTTCGACGGCTTCCTCGAGATCCACGTTGGTTGCTGCGAGGATGCGGACATTGACCCGAACTCGGTCGTGGCCGCCTACTCTGCGGAATTCCATCTCTTCAAGTACGCGCAGCAGGTTGACTTGAACATTCAAAGAGGTCTCGCCCAGTTCATCGAGGAACAGAGTTCCTCCATCGGCCATTTCGAACACCCCTTGGCGACGGCCAGAGGCTCCGGTAAAGGAGCCTTTCTCGTGACCAAAGAGCTCCGACTCAAGGAGGCTCTCGGTGAATGCGCCGCAGTTGACAGAAATGAATGGACGATCTTTGCGTTCACTTCTCTCGTGGATGGCACGGGTGATCAACTCTTTTCCGGTTCCCGTCTCTCCGCGAATCAACACCGTGGCGTCTGTTCCGGCGACGGAGCGGACCTGGTCAAACACCCGAAGCATCTTGGGGCTTCGGGTGAGCATGTGGGAAAAGCCAAAGCGGTCACGGATGTTGTTTTTCGCCTCTTGCAGCTCACGAGAGTTGCGCGCGTCTAAGGTGGCTCGATCCACAGCAGCCCGAAGCTTTTCGGTTTCGGGTGGATTTTCGAGGTAGTCCACAGCGCCGTGGTGGACGGCCTCGATGGCTTCAGAGATGATCGGGTTCTGCGAGAGTGCGAGGATGGGAGTGCCTGGGTTTCGCTCTGCGAACACATCAATGGCGCGCATGCCGTGCAGGTCCGTCAGGTCGAGCGAGAGGAGGATCAGGTCGGGCTCAATGTCATGAAGTTCAGCGAGGGCTTCTCGGGCGGAGTTGGCGACAAAAATACCCCGACCTTCTCCACGAAGTGAAGCCCGGGTCTGGTGCGCATAGAGTTCGTTGTCGTCGACAACAAGCACTGTTTGAAGTGCGCCCAAGTCTGTCGGTTGTTGTGGACCGCTGGGTTGCATGGTCACTTGTCTGCGAAGTTCGATATGAGAGACTGAACGATTCATCGCATTTGTAGCAGAAAGGAGCAAGGGTGAACCGGCAAATGGCACAGGGTGAATCCAGGTGGGTTGGTGCTCTCGTCCTCTTGTTGGGCGGTGTGGTGTTCACCTGGCCTCTGTTGCTCCACCCCACAGAACTCTACGGGCACGCGCAGGGCGAGGCGAGCAATCACCTCTGGATGTTCTGGCGGGCAGGAGAAGCGGGTGTTGTGGCGAACTACCCGATGGGGCTCCCGATTCCCTTGATGGATCCCATCAATCTGCCAATTTATCGAGCCTTAGCGTGGGTTCATCCCGCACTCGGCTACAACGCAGTGTGGTGTTTCAATCTCGCGTTGGCGTTCACTGGAGCGGTGTTTCTGGCGCGTGTGATGGGGGTGGCGCACCGGGCGTCGCTTGTTGCCGGCGTGGCTTGTGCGTTTTCTCCATTCCTCTCCGGTTTGGGGTCTTTTGGTATTACGGAGTCATGGGGAATCGGCTGGCTCGGTTTTCATTGTGGCTTCCTTATTCGCTACGGCCAAGAGCGTCGGAGGGTCGACCTCTTGGCTGCTGGATTAACGCTCGCTGCGTTCCTCTGGACCGGATGGTACAGCGCGGTTTTCGCCGTTGTTACGGAGTGCTGCCTTGCTGTGACTCTACTCAGGCGGCGTCAGTTAAATTTTGGGTTTGTTCTTCAGGGTGGGTTGGCCAGTCTCCTTGTTCTTCCGCGTCTGGTTTCATTTTGGGGTGATCGGGGTTTCTGGTCGGGCCGCTGGGATGGGGCGCCTGCTCCGCTGGACGGCCAGTGGGAGGCCTGGCGCGAGCTTCCACGCTCCGGGGCCGATCTCCTCAACTTCACGCTGCCCAGCCTCTCTTCTGTCGAGGTGTCGAAGGCGGTCTACTTGGGTCTCATCGTGCTGATCTTGGCGGCTTGGGCGGGAAGGCGTGGTCGGCTCTTGGTCCTCTGGTCTTTGCCTTTTGTGCTGCTCAGTCTTGGACCGTATCTGATGGTTGGCGGTCATCAGAGCTGGTTGGGGAGCAGTCTGCCCCTGCCAGCGCAGGGGCTCAGGGGGATCTTTCCACCGTTGGAAGGGGTGACTCACTGGTGGCGCGCTCTGGCGCCAGCGGTCCTGTTTCTGGCCGTGGCTGCGGCAATGGGTGCTGAACGTGTTGGGAGGGAGAGGCCTCGTGCTTGGATTCTGCTTTCGGGCCTTGTTCTCTTTGATTCGATCGGTCTGAGCCAGACGCCATGGCCGAGAGATCTGATCTCGGTCCGGCCTCCTCCTGTGTATGAGAAGCTCGAGGAAGAGGGGGCGCTGCTTCAGCTTCCGGTGCACAATGAGCGGCGGGAGTTCAGTGAGGACGTACCTCGAATCTACAACCGGTGGCAGCCCGTTCATGGGCAGCCTGTGGTGGAGAACTACGAGGGACGGGACCATCTTTTGGACCGCAATCCCCTTCTCCAAGGGCTTCAGGCGTTGTGTGTCCGGGGACAAGGCTTGAGCATGGCCTTGAACGAGTCTGTCATGTGGGCCAAGGAGCTTCGAAAACAAGGAGTGACACAGGTCGTGGTGCATGGTGTTGCCCAGCGGGACTCACTCGACGCCTGGCAGTGTGGCCAACCGGGTGATTCACGCGCGCAGCGGCAGAATCGAGCGGACCGGGTGGTGGACCATCTCCTCGAGCTGGGTGCGACGAAGCTCCACGAGGCCTCTGGAGATGTCCTCCTGAGCCTTCGCGCGATGTGACGCGACGAGCAGCAGGAGGGTCGTCAAAGAGGCCCTAAAACTTGCTTTCGTAGATTCTAATCTATTTTGTAGAGATTAGAGAGGCCTGCTGAGGGGGTGCTTCAGGCCCAGTTGGACTCCCTGAAAACACCATCGAAAGAAACATCCAACCGATGGAGAAGATGAGGAAACCATTGAAAAGCCAAGAGGTTTCGGGGTTTTCGACGTGCTTTTTTGCGATGGGTTTTGCCATTTTTCTCTCCAGCTAAATCAACAACAGCATGAGTGACCCAAGAGGGTGCTGGTTAGAGAAGCACGAAGCGTGCCAAAGTCTGAGGCGCGTGGGACTAAGGCAGGTCGATGGACCGCTCGGACCGAATCCGAACCGAGTAACCGCGGCCCTCCCAGTCTTGAATGAGCCTCGCCGCTGCTTCCTCGGCGTCTCCGCTTCTCGCAAGAGGCGTATCGCTCACCCAGATTGGCCAGGGATCGGTATCGATGGTGCACTTCTTCAGCCGAGGGCACATCTCTCGAAGGGGTTCGGTGACTTCATCGAAAATATCGAAGCGTTGTCCTGACTCGGCAACGACTGCGAGGTGGACGATGGCTTTCTTTTCGCCATCCTGGCAGGTTCCAGCCTCGACCGAGGCTGCAGCGTAGAGGAAGCCTCCACCGCTCTGCAGGCGGTCGGGGTAGATTGTAGCGAGCAGACTTGCAGCCTGTTCCTCCGCCCCCGCGTCGGCAAGCTGGCCGGCTACGGCTCGTGCACGCTCCGGGTCGACCTGTTTAGCGACATCCACGAGTGCAGCTTGAAGTGCTTGGGTGTCTTCCGGGCTGGGTTCCTGACCAAAGGGTGCGTCTACTGCATCCGCCATGTGGGCCAAAATGGTGTCGTAAGGACCGCTGTTGCTGGCAGCCTTGACGGCCGCAGTAGCGAGATGCGGCAGGGCAGCCACCTTCTTTCGCTCAACGAGGACGTCGGCAAGGGTGTCCCACTTTTCGTCGTACTGCTTGGCTGGAGGATTTTCGACGGTGCTCACCAGCCAGGTCTCGAAACTCTCTGCGTTGCACGTGATGAGCGCGTCGTCCCACTGCTTGAAGTCCAGGTCACGCAACCCGAAGTAGGCTCCCTGCAGGAAGTTCACCACGCTCTCCGTTTCAGCGCACTTCTCACCGATGACGGCGGCGACTTCATCGCGGGCGTTGTAGTCGCTGATTTTTCCGATCATTTCCCACACCGGGTTCCAGAGCTGTGCCTCGATGGCGATCATGGCCAAATCGGCCAAGGTCTCTGAGCCTCCCGCCCCAGCCCGCTGCATGAACGTGCTGTAGGCAGCCTTGGCCTCATCGGCATCACAAGCAATGACGCGTTTGTAGGTTCGCAGCAGGGATTGGCCGTCCTGGTTGGCCCCGGCTCGAACGAGTGATTCGCATTTCGCCTCAGCCACTTGGGCGGTGGCGAGTGCGGCAAGTCCTGCAATAGCAAAGCGAAATCCCATCGACGGTTTCCTCCGTGGTAGTGCTCGCTGCCCCATAAAGGGATCGAGCGAATTCGTCGAGTTGAGGTGGGAGAAGGAGGGCCTAAAGAATACCCTCCGGCGCAAAAAAACTTCCACCGTCCCCAGCGGGTTGGACGTCCTGCGCTTCAGTCCTGGTTGCGGACAGGAACAAAGGAGAAGGGAATTTCGAAAACGGAGGGCTCTCCGTTGGTTTGAAATCGGAGTTGGCCCTCCACGGTTCGGGCGGGATTCTCATCGGGGAGGTTGAGTTCGCCTGCAAGGTAGCCGCAGACGGAAACATCGAGCAGGAAAAATTCGCCCGACTGAAGGGTGCCAATGAGGAGGTTGGGCGACGAGGTGAAGCCATCCAAGCAGAGGTGGTCCGCATCAAAGCCGTTGGGCATGCGGATATCCAGTTGGGTCTCACCGGTGTTGGTGAGAAGAACCTGGGTTGGCCCGCAGCCATCGGGACAGGTGCAGTCCATGCAGTCGTCGTTGTGGAAGTCGATCTCTCCCCAATCGAGGCTTGTGGGTTCGGACTCCAGAATTCCAGGATTGGCGCAACCCAGGAGCAACGTGGAAATCAGCGCGGAGAGTCTTTGGGCAGTCATGTCAACCTTCGCAGAGTTCAGTGTGGATGGCGCACAAGCGGTAGAGCAGTTCAGCTCGGTAGCGAAGCAGATCTTCCCACGTGAGGCGTCTTTCGTGTCGTGAAAGCCGCAGATGCTCCAGTTCCAGTCGTTCGAGCAGGGCGTCCAGCGGAGGGGCGTGCACCCACAGTCCCCCACTGATGTTCCAGTTGCCGTCTGCATCGGGATAGAGCCGGGCCACCAGTTCTGTCCCTCGTGCATCCGGCAATTGCTCGGCAACTCCTCTTACGGGTCCTGTGGGGAGATAGGGCTCAGACAGCGGAAGGAGAGCCTCGCACTCTCCGGTGTCAAGCACCTCCCAAAGCATGGCCGGTGCATGGGCAATTGCTCGCATTCCAGCTCGAATTTTGGGTGTGGGTCGGCTGACGTCACCGGCCCATCGCTTCATTGGGGGAAGCCCAAAGTCGGCGGTTGGTGAAAAGGCAAAAGCCTCGACAGCGATACGGTGCAGTCTTCGATCCAGAGTGCGATCGGCATAGGGTCCAAGCACTCGGTCCAGTGCAAGTGGGGTACCGTCGGGAACGCCGTTTTCAAACATTTCCCAGATGCGCAAGGGGTCCACCGGCTCGGGAGCAACCTTGATTGGCCTCCGATCGGGATGAGGCGTTGGAGGAAGTCCGAGGAGATTGGCGAGCTCAATCAGCTCCGGGTCTTCGCGCTCACGTTCCCCGTGAGCACACGCAAACCAGACGTCCATGAATGCGCGATCCAGGTCATCGTAGGCCTCTTTGTTCGCCACTGGATTGGCCGTGTAGGTCCGGTGGTTGTCCCAGTCTGAGGGGTCGAAGAGGAATTCATCCCCTCCCCAACAGTCTTGAACGGGATGGAGGATGGGCCAAGCATCTGTGGGGCAAGGAATCATGCCAGCAGTTCCAGGGCACGGCGGTGATGCTCCCGAAGTTGCTCAACCAACTCCGCAGGGCCCTCGACCCGCACGTCGCTTCCAAAGCCAAGCAGCCACTGAATGAGCTCTTGGCTCACAGCCAAGCGAACCTGAAGCCGAAGTCGACCGTCCTCCAGGGACTCGATGCGTTGGGACGGGTGCCAAGAACGTTCTCGGATGTACGGGCTTGCTCGTGGTTCAAAGACAGCACTTACCTCCACAGGTGGCCCGGAGATGATTCCAAATGCATTCTCCAAGAGGGCCTCTGGATTGAAGTCTTCCGGGGGTTCAAAACGTTCCGTTCGGACGCGACTGAGGTCCTGAAAACGCTCGACAGCATAGGATTTGATGCGATCGTCTTTTCGGTCCTTCGCGAACAGGTAGAGGCCTTGTCGGTAGGTGGCGAGGGTGAGAGGCTCCAAGACGTAGCTGCTCTTTGTGCCGGAGGCCTTGGTGTACTCGGCGTGGAGTGGATTGTCGTAGATGAGTGCAGTGATCAACTCATCGATGAGGTCGCCCATCTCCGCGTAGTCCTTGGCGTGCTCGGGGACAGCCATGAATTTTCGGTCGAGGTGTCGAGCGAGATCGGCGTGTGCCCGCGAAATGGCGGGTTCAAGTCGCTCGATCGCATCGTCCATATCTGCAGCGAATTGCGTCCCGCCCAGAAACGTAAAGAGTTTGCGTCCAAAATGGAGCGAAAGCACCTCCGATAAAGTCAGCTGGACGCCACTTCGACGGTAGGAGGGGTCCAGCGCGACCACGCGCTCAGAACCCGCGCCTTCATCCAGAATCGGGAGTCCCAGATCCCTCAGGTCGCTCATGTAGCGACGAAACGAGCGAGAATCGAGGTCGAATCTTCCCATGATCTCATGGGCACGAATGCCGCCTCTCCGCTGCATGAGTTCAACAATTTTGACCAGTTTCTGGCCTTTTCGGTACTGCATAGTCTACCCCGGACATTTTTTGGCTCTGTCCCATGTCAGTCTATCTACATCGCCAATCTTGGCTACCCTCTTGACAGACTGTACATGTGTACAGTAACCTGTACAAAGTTCCAGTAAGGAGAACAGCATGGCCCCACAAACCATTGACCTGCTTTTCACCATCGCTGCAAGTCTTTCCCTCTTGGTCCTTTTCATCACGGCAGCCCTGGTGTTGCCGTGGACGGAAGAGGAACTCGATGAGGTTGAGTCGGCGCTGCGCCACATCAGTGGTCGTCGGTCATCCGCCATCGTTGTGGGAAAATCAAGTCCGGCAAAGCTCCCGGGAGCACTGCTCTCGAGAGCGAGAGGCACAGGGGTCGAGAGACTCTGAGCCAATAAGAAAGAGCGGTCGGCACACCCTCTTCAAACTCAGCACGAAAACGGCACCGTCGCCCCCTTCTGATTCCACCATGCAGAGCGGGGCGACGGATTCCTTTTGGTTTACGTGGGTGTGCTGAGGCGATCAGGCCGTTATTTGGCGGGGGTCAAACACACCCCTGGAGAGGCTCATGAGCCGCTATCTTCCCGATCAGATTGAACCCAAATGGCAGTCCCACTGGAGTGACAATGAGACTTTTGTCACGCCTCAAGACTTTTCCAAGCCGAAGTACTACGTGCTCTCGATGTTTCCGTACCCTTCTGGCTCGGGTCTTCATGTCGGTCATCCGGAGTCGTATACGGCTGTAGACATTGTGGCGCGCTACAAGCGCATGCTGGGCTTCAATGTACTCAATCCAATGGGTTGGGATGCCTTCGGGCTTCCAGCGGAACGCCATGCGGTTCGCACCGGAGAACACCCTTCCATCATCACCAAGAAGAATGTCGACAACTTTCGGTCTCAGCTTTCTCGCTTGGGGTTCTCCTTTGATTGGAGCCGTGAGGTCGACACCTCTTCCTCGGATTACTACGGCTGGACCCAGTGGATCTTCTTGAAACTTCACGAGCAGGGGCTCGCGTACATGGCAGAGGTGCCTGTCAACTGGTGCCCAGCGCTTGGTACGGTTTTGGCCAACGAGGAGGTTCAGGACGGCAAGTATGTGGAGACGGGCGACCCCGTCGAGCGTCGCATGATGAAGCAGTGGATGCTTCGGATCACAGCGTATGCCCAGCGTCTTCTTGAGGACTTGGATGGTTTGGACTGGCCAGAAGGGGTGCTCGAGATGCAGCGCCAATGGATTGGTCGTTCTGAGGGCGCTGAGTTTGCGTTCGAGATCGAAGGTGGGGATGCCTCCTTTGAGGTCTTCACCACCCGTCCAGATACCCTCTGGGGAGCAACCTACTGTGTCCTTGCGCCGGAGCATGAACTTGTGGCAAAAGTGGTCACGGAGGAACAACGTGAGGCCGTAGAGGCCTACGTGACTCAGGCTGTCAACCGGTCGGACATGGACCGGCAAGTGGCCTCGGAGCGTGAGAAAACAGGGGTGTTTACCGGTGCATATGCCATCAATCCCGTGAATGGTGAGCGCCTGCCAATCTGGACCGCTGACTATGTGATGATGAGCTACGGGACGGGTGCAATCATGGCCGTTCCGGCACACGATGAGCGCGATCACGCCTTTGCCAAGAAATTCGGGCTTCCGATTGTTGAGGTGGTCTCGGGAGGCGAGAACGTCCAGGAGGAGGCCTACACCGGTGACGGGCTGGCAGTGAACTCAGGATTCATCGACGGCCTCGCAGTGGCGGAAGGAAAGGCGAGAGTCATCGCCTGGCTGGAGGAACAGGGTCTCGGTAAGGGACGGATCCAGTACAAGCTCCGGGACTGGCTGTTTTCTCGTCAACGCTATTGGGGCGAGCCTTTTCCCATCCTTCACGGTGCAGACGGTGAAATTCGTCCAGAAGATGAATCGGAGTTGCCGATCACCCTGCCCTTTATCGATGCCTACAAGCCAACGGCAGACGGGCGTCCCCCCCTGGCTCGAGCTGAGGAGTGGCTGGAGGTCGAGAGGGATGGAAAGACCTATCGGCGCGAGACAAACACCATGCCCCAGTGGGCTGGATCATGCTGGTACTACCTCCGCTACATGGATCCCCACAACACCTCTGTTCCCTTCAGTCAGGAGGCGGAACGGTACTGGGGGCCAGTGGATCTCTACATTGGTGGAGTAGAGCACGCCGTTCTTCACCTTCTCTACGCTCGCTTTTGGCACAAGGTGCTCTACGACTGTGGATTGGTCCACACCAAAGAGCCTTTTCAGAAGCTCTTCAATCAGGGAATGATTCTCGCTTTCTCTTACCGAGATGAAAACGGCAAGTACTACCACCCCGAAGAGGTTGAAAAGCAAGGCGAACAGTGGGTCACTCGGGAGGGAGGAGTCGCCGTCGCCACGCAAATGGAGAAAATGTCGAAGTCTCGGCTGAATGTCGTCAATCCAAACGATGTGGTGGATGAGTACGGTGCAGATGCTCTCCGAGTCTATGAAATGTTCATGGGACCACTCGAGCAGGTCAAGCCTTGGCAGATGTCGGGGGTAGAGGGTGTGTATCGCTTCTTGGCTCGCGTCTGGCGTCTGTTCGTCGATGAGGAAACCGGAGAGCTCAATCCACGAATCCAGGCCGATGCTCCCGTGG
>JAYXVV010000199.1:0-4514 GCA_036021505.1 Myxococcota bacterium
TGGGAAGAGAGCGGCGGCGGTTGGTCGGACGTGGTGTTGGCAACGGCCAAAGGTGCAGGCCTGGACTACGCCGGTGGGTTCCTCGGAGATGCAGTGGATGGAATCCCCACCATTCCTCAGTTCGCTGACAAAGGGTCCACAATGATGGCTCGTCTGAGTCAGGCGGCACAGGTGGTAGTGAATGCGCCTCAGGACGCAGTGAAGGGGTATGTCGAAGACTTTCTGAAGGAAGGTCTCAGCCTGAGCTTTGACAAGGCGACCGGAAAGTATCAAGGCGACTTTGGCGACGTCCTGGTGGCCATGAATGAGGCGGGATTCAAGGGCGCAGGTACGGGCATGCTCAATAGATTTATCAAAAGAGTAACCCCGGAAAAAGCCTTTGAGGGGAAAAAGAGCGAGGAGGGTTCTACAAAATCGATTGGTGATGAACCGGGGGAGGTCTCCGAACTCGTGGCCAAGCATCCCGATGTCGTGGAACAGCTCGATCACCTCGAGGCTTCGGAGGAGGCTTCCTCCGAGAAGGCTAAGCAAGATGACGCCGACCAGGCGGAGCGAATCGAGCAAGTTGGGGGCGAGGAGACCCCCGAGGCCTCGGCACAGACGTTGGAGGAGGTGTCACAAGAAAAAGAAGCCATGGTGGAGCAACGCTCCCAAGAAGGGCAGGAGGAGATTGCCGATTTTGTAGAGGTGGTTTCTGAGACAGAAAAAACGGTGGAAGCGGAAGTGGATGCAGAGGCGAAAAAAGCCCAAGAGGCCATCGATAAGGCTGCTGCCCAACAGTCATTGGACAATGCATCCGCCCCCGATGCGACGCCTGCACTGAGCGACGAGGAGATCGCTCATACCGTCCTCGAGAGCCTCAACCTGTCTCCAGAGGCTGGGGCCAATTTCAGCAGTCTTGACGAGCAGGAGGTGGCTGCATTGGTGGAGCACCACAAAGTGCACGGCGATGCGGGAAGGGTCCTGCAGGACCCGGACCGACTGCGGCAGGTGGTTTCCTCGACTCGAGAAGTTGATTCAACATTGGAGACCCCTGTCGATCTGAATACAGCGTCTGTGGAAGAGCTTCAAAGTCTCCATGGTATCGGTCCCGCTTACGCCAAATGGATTGTTGAGGAGCGGGAAAAGCGTCCCTTCAGCAGCGCAGAAGACATGGCCGACCGTGTCTCGGGGGTGGCAAGCGTTGTGCTCGATGACAACGCGAAGCGTATGCGAGTTTCCAAACCAACTTCCGACGAGTCGGTGGCGGCAGAAGGTCCTTCCGAGCTTGACGCAGAAAATCAGTCCTCGGAAACCGCAATGTTTCAGAGAGATTCAACCCGTGCAGGCTATGGGCCGAAGGATGGCTTGGAAAGCTCTCATCCAAGAGCGGAGTCGCTTCATCCCGAGGACCTGCGGGAAGGTCAGAAAATTGTCTATCAAGACCACGTCGTGACGGTGCAGAGGATTGACGATCAACTCCTTCTCATTCCTGAGGGGGACTTCGGATTCTTCAGCATGACCACCGAGGAGTTCTACACGCACACCGGGCGAACGCCTCCCCCTCAGAGGTTGGAGGTTCCCAACCATGAAGACAACACCATGATCATCCATCGGCTCACCCAACAGGACACCGAATATGTGTCGGGCGGAGGGGACCAGCGGGTGGTTGTGGATTTGGAGGGAGATGCCGCACTGCAGGACGCCTTGGCTGCTGCTCGTAAGGCCTCGGGAACGGGGTCGATCGATGAACAAATCGCGCTTCTCACCAATCACGTGCACCAAGACATCGAATACGACAAACAGTCGATCGGGGCAGATGAGGTGTCCAAGGACCTTCTCAAAGCCTACCGAGAAGCGAAAAACAACAACGATGTGCAGGCGGCGAATCAGTTGGCTCAAGCCTATCGCCACCACGTGGCCGACAGCCGCCGTCAATCTCGCTACGACGCCGATCCCGATGGGCGTGTCAACTTAGGGGAGATGGTGACGAACGACGCCGTGGTCTGTCGCGAAAAAGCCATCTTTATGCACGTTGCATTGGCGGACATGGGCATCGAGTCCCAGGTGGTGATCGGAAAGGTCTCCGTCGATAATGGAAGCGGCGCCGCCGGAGGCCATGCTTGGGTGGTCCTTGCTGACGGCACCGTTATCGATGGAACCTGGGGAGCAATCTATCCCGGGGGTCAGAACTATCCGGTCCACAGCGAGCGAGAGCGGCGGGTGTTCGCGGCACCGAACGGTGCTGTGGATCCGGCAGAGGCCCAGAAAGGAGCGCAGAGGGCTTCTGGCATTCTTGAAGATCCGGGTGCGATTTCCAAACTGCGGACGCAGGCTGAGGACCCGTCGGCAAGAGGGGATTCGCCTTCTCAAGGGAACACGGCGCAGTCGGTGGACGGCGAAGAGGTTCTCGAACCGGCTCGACCGCTTCGACCGGATGAGATGGGAACCTTCTACGATCGCAATGGCAATCCCGTCAAACCCGGTGAGGTTCGAGATGCCAAGTTCGTCCACCCGGACGACCTGAGAGTAGGGGACCGAATCCGGCTGGATGGTCACGAGATGACCGTTCAAAGCAAGGATGAAGTGATCCACTTGATGACGGATTTCCAGGGGCATCGTTTCTTGAGTCCAGAGGATTTCATTCGGGCGACGCAGGGCGATGCGGCTGCAGATTACTATCTCTCGGATGAGGCCAAAACCCAGCCCATCGCTCGTATGCCGGACGGGGATCAAACCCGGATGCTCTCCTTAGACGAGCTCCGCAAACAAGCCAGTCCGTCCCAAGAGACCGATGCTCAGCCCGAGGAAAGCGACCAAAAGAGGAGCGGAAACCAGAAAGAGGAGGTCGATTCTTGGACAAAAAAAGGATTGGAAGCCACCTATTCTGGGCACTTGCAGGAAGAACATCTTGAGGGGTTTCGCCAGGCGGAACGGGCCCGTGAGCAGCAGATCTTGGAGGACATCTCGAATTCATGGAAGGCCCTCTCGGACACGGACCGAGCAGAAGCGTTGTCACGAGCGAGAAAAGCGTTTCCGAACCTAAAAGACGAATCGGTTCAGGCGTTGGAGAAGTGCCTCCAGAATTTTAAAAATGACGGTGAGTTTTCATCGCTCCCCACGATGGATGGGAGCCGAGAGAGTGCCTACACCATCTTGAATTTCGAAAGGCTACTCCTCGAGGCCGCAGCGATTCCAGAGGGGCCGCTTTTAAGAATTACCGACGGGGCCTACAACCAGTTTGGCGATGCCCGAGTCGACGACCAAGGGGAGCTGCTCAAGCAGCAGACCTATGCGACCCCAGCAGGTGCTGTGCTCGACGGCGTTTCGGTGATGGACCTGACGCCGGAGGCCTATGCGAGGAGCATGGGCATCATTGAAGACACCAGCAAGTGGGGAGAAACTTCCTCCCTCTTGGCGGACTACATGGGAGGGGGGCGCATGGAAGGCGAAACCGATCAACAGGTTCGCACGCGTTGGGTGCGAGCGGTCGAGGATCAGTACGGGGGATTCAAGGAAATGAAATACCTCAGCGTGACTCTAGATGCTGCCGAGCTCGCGCAGCACATCCGCTACAGTTCCCCACATCTGGTCAGTGGCTATGCTGAGGTCACGCTCCGGCCTCTCGACGCCTCGGATTTTGAGGGGCTTGGACTCTTGGACATTGATCTCTCGCAGGACAAAACCATCGGAGAGTCGCTGCGAACGGCTCTTGCGGGGGAACTCACGAAGCGAGGAAAACCAGAACTGGCTGCAGAAGTGGAAGGAATGTCGGCCGCAGACCTTGCACGGGTTCTGAAGTCCGACATTGCCGATCCACAGAAGCTAAGGAGTCATCTCGGTGGCTGAAATGAACCAAAAATCAATGCTTCAGGAAATGGGAGATCAAACGCAGGCGGTCTCCTATCGGGCTCGTCTTGCGCGGGAATTCATCGCCCAGTATCCCGACGTTCGTCCCTTGCCCGTCGGTACAGACGTGGTCGGCACCCTTCTGGAGGAGGCCGGTTTCGAGGCGGCGCTGCTGGTAGCGCTCCGCCTCCGAGAAGGTGCAGAGAGCGATGCTGCTCTCGACCAGGTGCTGGATCAGTGGCCAACTGATTTCCGTGCCCATGCAGCCGTGACCGTTGGGTTTGTCCGGCTGGGTCGCTTTGACGAGGCGGTGCGATCCATGGTGGACGAGTTTCAGTCCTATTTCGAAAAGGATCGCCCAATCGACCGCATTCTGCTCTGCGGGTGGGGGACTCATTTGGCTCGCTGCCTCTATAAAATGGGTTGGGATCGCTACCTCGTGGTGCAGAAAGAGAGCCTGCGCATCAGCAGCGGTCGTCCACAGCTTGGGCTCAATCTTCTTCGCGATGCGTTGTCATTGGCGGAGGGAACCGAGGAGGCCCTCCAGTTTCGAGACCGGATCTTGGGGGCCTACCAAACCACCTATTTGCTTCAGCGCTCGGACTTAGCCAGAGAGAGCAAGCAGCTTCACTTTCCCGAGGACACCTCGGCTCAACCCGCGCGGTTGAACAGCGGTGTGGTCGATG
>JAYXVV010000200.1:0-4482 GCA_036021505.1 Myxococcota bacterium
CCAGAGCGTTCGCGAAGAGGAGGGGTATTCCCTGTATTTTGGAATCGAAATGGGGGCGGGTGAGGCCGCTGCCTATGCGAGGATTGATTCGGGATTGGAGCGCATGACTCTTCCTCTTGGTTCACGAACCGGGGACTTCGAACACCACCTGACTCTCCGTGCTGGAGAACTCCAAGATGAACGTCGAGAGGCGGCCCGTCGGAAGGCCGCTGCAGGGCTCGAAAAGAGCCGGAAAATGTGGGAAGAATCCGTGTTTCAGCTGCAGGATGAGGGAGTCTTGGTGGGGGAGCTCTTCTTCCCAAGCGAGAGACCGCCCGAAGTCCAGCTCTACAGCGCCATCTGGATGACGCGAGGCCGTGTGCCGGCCAAGCTCGTGGAGAAGGGACCCGACCTCTGGCTGAGCTTTGAGATTATGCCCTCGTTGCAGTCGGAGGAGGGGCTGGCCCTGGTCAATCGGGCAGAGAATCGTGTGGTGTTTCCCATGGGAGAAGCCCCGGTACCTGGCGAGATCGTGTTGGCGCTCGAGCCAGGAGCGGTCACTGAGGCTCAGCGCCGTGCTGCCATCGAGTTGGCTCTGGAGAAAAGTCTGGAGATTGAGCAGTCGTTGACCGTCCCCGTGATCGATGCGCTTTGGGCAAGGCTGGAGGACGAGGGATGTCGGTCTTGGGAGGCCATGGCCTCAGAAACTCCGGAGTGGGGCATCGCGATGCAGGGCTACGCCGTGGATGTTCTTCAGTCTTCGGAAGGGTGTCGACTTCAAGTGGAGCCTCGGCCGCCACAGCACGGGCGAAGCTTGGCTTTTCGTGCGGAGCCAGGCGGGGAAATCCAGTCGGTTCAGCGCGGTTTTTTCCGGAGGTGAAAGGAAAACCCTAAAGCAGATGGAGAGGTGTCCGAAGCGGGTCAGACCTGGAGGCTGGAAGAATGAGCCGTATTTCTGTCTGTGTGATTGCCCGTGATGAAGAGGCCATGCTGCCCGGCATGCTCGCCTCTGTGGAGTCCCTCGCTGACCAACTTGTGGTTGTGGACACCGGGAGTACCGACCGGACGGTCGAAATTGCGGAAGCCGCCGGAGCGGTTGTGGTGAGAGAGATCTGGCAGAACGATTTCTCAATTGCTCGAAACCGAGCACTTTTGGAGGCTGACGGAGACTGGGTTCTGGTGCTGGATTGTGATGAGCGACTCGTGGAGGGCGCGGCGCAAACCATCCGGGAGAAGACCCGAGTGGGAGGATTTGACCTTGGCATGATCCCGCTTCACAATGCCGCCAGCATCGAGGCCAGCGCTCAGGACATCCTCAGCGGACGCTCTCGGCAAGGAGAGCCCGTACTTGTCCCCCGCCTCTTCCGTCGAACGGAGGATCTCCGTTGGTCCGGAGCCATTCATGAGAACGTGACTCAGTGGATCGCTGCCGCCTCTCGAGTCGTCATGACCATCGAGGCACCCATTCTCCACTTTGGCTACTCACCGGAGCTGCTGACCTTGCGGAACAAGGACGCGCGAAACCTGAGGCTGCTCCAAGCCCAGGCGCATCGAGAGCCAAACAACGTCGCAATTCTGACCTACCTGGCTCAGGCCTACCTGCGGTCAAACCGCCCACAAGATGCCATCCGGGTCATGGAGAATGCTTGGGTCAAGTTGCAGGCAAGCCGGCTTGAGGAGGGGCTACGGTATGCGGTGGTTCCCCTGGCAACCCTTCGGGCCTACGTGAAGCTCAGGACCGCGGATGTCGCAGGAGCCCACGACACGTTGGACACCGCAGAGGCCTGGGGTGTGATGCATCCCAATCTGGACGTCCTCAAGGGTGTTTGTTTCGAGACGGATGCCCTCAAAAGAATGGGCGAGCCTCGGCTTTCTGCACTCAGCAAGGCCAAGGAGTGTTTCCAGAGGGCTCTGGCCTCCTCGAAGGAACCGGGGGCGTCAGAGAAGATGCCCGGAGCGACGAGCTGGGCTTCTCGAACCCGCCTCGCGACCGTGAATCTCATGCTTGGAGAGCTTGCCGAGGCAAGCGCAAATTTCCAAGCCGCCCTCCAGGAAAAACCCGACCATCTGGAGGCACAGCTGGGTCTCGCAGAAACCGTGTTGTTCAGTGGTCAGCCCGAGCTCGCGCTTCAGTTGCTCGAGCCCCACATGAACGCCGGTCAGTCGGATGCCTGGGTTGTCGCCGCTTGCGCCTCGGACATTCTCGCCGAGATTGATTCCATGCAGCACTTTACGTCCACAGCGATTCAGTTCAGTGATCGTGGATTTCTCGCGCCACATCGAAGGATTCAAATGGAAGCCCTCCGCTGTGCTGCGAGCATCTATGCAGGCAAGCCGGAGTGTGGACCAGGCACCCTCGGTGTGATTGGTGCCCTTATGGGCAAACACCCGGTGGATCCTGCCGAGGTCCTGGTTCGGGCTCCCAATGTCGACGGTGTTCGAAGTTTGGTTCGAAACGTTGTTGCGGCCGGCCAAGAGGGTCTCTTGGATGCGTTGTTCAGCCGTCGCGCCGAGTCCTTGATTCCCGGGATTGGAGACATGGTGCGCAAAGAGGTAGAGGCGGTCGGCGGAAGTGTCGAGGATGACGGCGAGCCGGAGTTTCTCTTCATTGGAGGGGCAGGACGCAGTGGCACCACACTTCTTCGGGCCATGCTGGATGCTCACGCCAACATTGACGTTGGACCGGAGCGAAAAATCATTCGAGGCGTGTGCGAGCTGAGGGACCAATGGGAGGGCAGTCGAGACATTCTCGATGCTGCGGGACTCACCCCAGAAATTCTCGACAAGGCCACTCGTGCGTTCATCACCACATTGATGGAGTCGACGGGAAATGGCGCATCGAGGATTGGAGAAAAAACGCCCCCGAATCTCCTCTACATGGAGGTGCTCGGTCGGCTCTACCCCCAGGCCAAATTCATCCATGTGATCCGTGACGGACGTGCTGTGAGCGCTTCACTGCTCAAGCAGAACTGGATCGACATGAACACGGGTCAGCGGCTTCCGTATTGCTCGGAGCCAAAGAGTGCCGCTCAGTACTGGATGACAATGGTTGAAGATATTCGCCGTCAGGCGGAGACCGTGCCCGGCCGCTATTTGGAGATTCGGTACGAGGATCTTGTCACCCATCCGCGTGAGGTGATGATGCGTGTCCTGACGTTTTTAGAGGAACCCTGGGATGAGGCGGTACTCAGGCATGAACAGGCCGGTGTCGATCTTCCCAGCACCGAGTCCTCCAGTGTCGCAGTGAGCCAGGCTGTGAACACCAAGGCCATTGATCGCTGGAAAACGGAACTCTCTGAAGAGGTGTTGGCCTTGATTGAGCAGCAAGCCGGTGCGACTCTGAAACGACTCGGCTACGCCGCCTGAGGGGGTTCGAAGTGTCGAATCGACTCGACGAGAAATTGGAGGCTCTCCGGCGTGGAGTGGCACTTTGGCCCGAGCAGCCGGAGTACCGTGAGAACCTTGCCATTGAGTTGGCCCAGGCCGGTCAAGTGGCAGAGGCTGTGGTGCATTTCGAGGCGGTCGTACGCATGTCGCCTCAATGCCCAGACGCGCACTACAACTACGGATGTGCGCTGCTTCAGGTCGCTCGTTTCGAGGAGAGCGCCGCTGCATTTCAGACCTATCTGAGGCAGCGGCCGCACAGCGCACAGGCACTGACCAACCTTGGGGCAGCTCTTGTGGGTATGGGTCGCCACTCGGATGCCGAATCGGCGCTCCAAAGGGCGCTGATGCGGGATCCCAAGATGGTGGACGCCTTTTCAAACCTCGGCACGGTTCAGTCTCTCAGGGGACGCTACATCGAGGCGGAACAGAGTTACCGCCAAGGTCTCGAGCACGGTCCGTCCCACACGGGACTCTGGGTAAAGCTGGGCTGGCTCCTGATCCGTCGCGGAGCTTGGAGTGAAGCGAGTGAGGCCTTTGAACAGGCACTCTCACTGCAGCCCGGGTTTGTTCGCGCTGTAGCAGGGCGAGCTTCGGTTCATGAACGACGCGGTGAGTTGGGTGAAGCATTGAGGCTGCTTGAGTCTCATCTGGACAGCGGAGCTTCACTGCCTATTTTCGTGCAGACCTATGCTGTGGTCTGCAGAAGGATGGACTGTCCAGAGCGGGCCTTGGCGATCACAGAAGCCTGCTTGGCTGCGGAGGTCACCGAGCGACAGGACTCGGGTCTGCTGCACGCCTACGGGGATCTTCTGAATTCCCTGCAGCGGTCCTCAGAGGCTTTCGAGGCGCATCGCCAAGCCAACCTCAATCGAAACCAAAGTCACGATCCGCTCGTCCATCGTGCATGGGTAGACCGGCTCATACGAACCTTCACGAGCCAGAACTTGGCCAAGCTGCCGAGGTCTGTATCGACGAAATCTCCGATCTTCGTGGTGGGAATGCCCCGGTCGGGTACCTCGCTTGTCGAGCAAATTCTGGCCAGCCACAGTCTAGTTTATGGGGCTGGAGAGCAAGACGGCATGTTGGCGCTATCCGCGAGGCTTCCCTTTGTGCTCC
>JAYXVV010000201.1:0-2996 GCA_036021505.1 Myxococcota bacterium
CCCGCCGGAGCTTCGCAGGCGGTCTGGGAGTCCTCGGCGTTTCCAAAGGAGTCGCCGTCTGCATCCGCGTACCAAGCGGAGGCATCTGCGGCGTCTTGATCCACCGTGCCGTCGCAGTCGTTGTCCACCCCGTCGCACACCTCGGTGGCATCGGGATTGATCGCAGCGTTGGTGTCATCGCAGTCGTCGTCGGCATTGAAGCCGTCACCGTCCTCATCCGGAACAGGAGGCTCGCCGGAATCTTCAGGGACCTCTCCGGAGTCTTCGGGAGTCTCCCCGGAGTCCGGAACAGTCTGCCCTGTGTCGAGCTGGAGCCCGGTTTCCGACTCGACCTCGCTCTTTCCAATCTCAAGCGGTGTGACCTGGGACAGGCATCCCCCCAGCAAAAGAACCAGCGGAATCAGTCGGTATGCGTTCATGAAGCCGGTGCCTGTTGGAGGATGAGAGGGTCGTTTGATCTCCTCTACTGTGGATCAAAAACACCCTGAAAGGCAAGGACCTTGGCCTTCATCCACCCCCCGGCCAAGCCTTGCCCAGTAGAGCCGAGGGACTTCTACTCCCCCGCCCACCGGGATTTTCTGTATCAGAACCTTCTACTCGTTGGCGTAGAGCTCAAAGGGAATTTCTCCCGCATCCAACCCTTGGCCATCGAACACAAAGCTGGACTCCGATGTGGCCACGTAGTCGACCCCCAACTTGGGTACCCACTCGCCGCCATCGATGTCGTAGAGCACCGAATAGATGTAGTACTCGCCGGAATCCGGAACATCGTCTGTGAGCAAGTAGAAGAGGGCATCGCCTGCCTCGAACACCGGGTTTTCCTCATCCATGAGGTAGATGTTGGGCGGTCCAGCGGGAGGCAGGCTGTCGACAAGGCCCACAAAAAGACTCCGAGGGGTTCCCACGTGATCTTCGGGGATCCTCAGCGAGACGCACAAGGCCCCCGCCTCGCTGCAGACCGACTCTCGGTAGGCGCTGGTGTCGTCCAGATTGCCGCTGTCGAGTCCTTGGGTTCCGGAGCAGGCGGTGGCTCCGACGAGGAGGCTGATGAAGGTAAGGCTTCGCATGGGTCTTCCGGGATTAGGGGGACACTTCTGTGAGTGAATAGAGACGCAGGGGACCGAAGTCGTTGGCGTTGGCGAGGCCCCCAAACCCGGCTGCTCCAAAGAGATTCCCGTCTTCTTCAAACACACCGCTGAGTGTGGGCGCATTGAAGCCAAAGGCATGGGCGCTCACCATCTGCCAGGTTTCCCCGTCGCGGGTGCGCCAGGCGGATCCGCTCATCTCGTCCAAGTCGCTCGACATGACCGCGTAGACGTAGGTGCCGAGCCAGAGATCCTCTCCGATGATCCCCATTTTTGCAGCGAACTGATCCGAGAAGCCAAAGCCGGGATCGAAACTGCCGCCGGCTCCAACTACGGTCTCCCACCCCTGGGTGGGATCGCTGGTGATGTAGAGCTCCAGTCCATTGAGGTTCAAGGTGCTCAGCCAGACACGGCCTTGGAAGAAGGCCAGGTCGGCGACCTGCAGTGCGCCGGTGCCAAAACCGGCCTCGTCCAGGCCGACCTCATCGGTGTCCACGGAGTTGTCGACCAGCCAGGTGGGATGCCCCTCCGGGTCCAGTGACAGCAGTCGTGCCCCGTAGCCTGTGCGGCCTGTGGTCCCGACGAGCAGCTCATCCTCCCAGGACAACAGCGCGGTGATGGAGGTGGTCAGTGGAAGCCCGTCTTCCCCCGTGCCCCAGAGCTCCGATCCGATGACCGGGGTGAAGGACTGTCCGTCCTCACTCATCCAGAGCTCGGGACCGTAGACATAGTTGAGGCCTGTGGCGACGTACAGCCGTCCGTTGTGGACCGCCATCTCGGTGATGCTCTTGTTCCAAGGGAGGCCAAAGCCGGCTTCATCGCTGCCCGAGCGGAGGGCCAGGGTGCCCCTCTCGAGGAGGTCCTCGCAGGGAACCTCCTCCTCTTCAACCGCGGCGTTGGTCTCTTGGGACACCGTGATGCGCGAGGTGTCCCAGGACTCAATGTCCAGAAACAGAGGCAGGCGCTCGGCGTGGTCGTCGGTGTCCAGGTAGGCGTCTTCGAGGAGTGCGGGGTCAACGGATTCGTTGAGGATCAGCTCGGCACTGCCGTCGGAGAGCAGGCTGCAGCTCTGAACGGTGAACCGTGCATCCACGTCGACCTGAGGCCCCATGACCGGTCTCCAGGTCTCCCCATCTGTGGCCCAGATTTCAGACCCCGTCGACTTGTGGCCGCCGCCCGGAAATCCGGAGGAGAGACCGACGAAGAGTTCGCCTTGGAATTCCACTGCAGAACCGAAGATGGCGTTGAGGTGCGGGTTGGACCAGTCGGAGTGCTCCAGGAAGGCTTCGGAACCGTCCCATCTCCACACCGAAGCGCCCTTGGTGTCGTCTCGAACGAGCATCCACGTGTCGCCCTGGTAAGCAACGGTCGCGACCACCCCAACCTGGTCCTCGTCGCCATCGAGTCCTGGCTCCACGATCGGCTCCGTCATGATCCGCGGAAGCTCGGCCGAATTGTGGCGCGGGTAGAGCGAGGCTCTTCCCTCGACGAGCACTGCGGGATCGCCCTCGGAGAGCAGTCCGGGATCCCAGCTCTGGGTCTCGTCGGAGAGCACGGACTCGGCAAAACGCACCAGGTAGGTGGCTGTCGTTGTCCGCGCTTCGCGACCGCCGACTTCCGGAATCCCGTCGCTCTCGAGCAGGCGATCGTCTTCGGGGTCCACGTAGCCGGTGAACTGGTAGTGGTTCATGCCTTGAACTTCCACCCAACTCACAGGGCGATCTTGAAGCCGCTCGAATGTCGCCTCAACTTCTGAAGGGGTGGCCAAGCCGTCCTCGGAGCCGCTGACCAAGAGCCAGGGCACCTCTGCGGCAGCCATCGGGAGGCTGGAGTCGCTCTCGTTGTGAAACCCAAAGAGAGCCATGCCCGCGAGTCCAGGGGGCGTGGCGGCTTGGTCATCGCAGAAGCCTG
>JAYXVV010000202.1:0-5879 GCA_036021505.1 Myxococcota bacterium
CCGCCGCCGCGGCACTGTGTTAGGACGGCATCGAGCAAGATTGCAGGGGTGGCACGGATTACGCTGCGGCCCTCGTGGGGTACGACAGTTCGACATTTGGAGGGCTGGATTGCAACGACTCCAATGCCACAGTGCACCCAGGAGCCACTGAGATCCCCTACGACGGGATTGATCAGGACTGCTCGGGTTCAGATGAGACCGATCTGGATGGGGACGGTTTCGACAGCGTTCTGATCGGTGGGCTGGATTGCAACGATGAGGATCCAACGGCGTATCCTGGTGCTCCGGAGACTTACTACGACGGCGTGGACTCCAACTGCGATGGCCTCTCGGACTACGATGCAGATGGGGACGCCTTCGATTCCGCCGCTTTCGATGGACAGGACTGCGACGATTCGGATCCCCTGGTGCACCCTGCGGCTCCTGAGGTTTGGTACGACGGAGTCGATCAAGACTGTGACGGCTCAGACGACTTCGATCGCGACGGTGATGGCTTCCAATCCGACCAGTTCGGTGGGACGGACTGCGACGACGACGATCCGACGGCTCATCCGGGTTCATGGGAGACCTGGTACGACGGGATTGATCAGGATTGTGCGGGAGACAATGACTTTGATCGGGACAAAGACGGCTTTCTTGTCGATGTGGACTGCGACGATACCCGACCAGAGGCCTACCCTGGAGCGGAGGAGCTTCCCAACGCCTTAGACGATGACTGCGATGGCTTTGCGGAGACCTATGATCGCGATGAAGATGGCTTGAGTGACTGGGATGAAGTCCAGCTGGGCACCAAGCGGAATGTTCGAGACAGCGATGGGGATGGCCTCATCGATGGCGCAGAGATTTCCGATCCTGCTTTTCCAGAGGACACGGACCTCGACGGAGTCATCGATGCCTTGGATGACGACGACGACAACGACGGAATTCTCACCAGCGTCGAGCTTCGGGCAGACCCGGACAGAAATCAAATCGCTGACATCGACGTGGATGGAGACGGGCAGCCCAACTACCTGGACATGGACTCCGATGGAGACGGGTACCTGGACGTGGACGAGGGTCTGAAGGACCTCGATCTCGATGGGGTAGAAGACTACATCGACTACACGGGAGATTTTGGAGGCGGCGGGTGTTCTGCAGGGCCGAGTTGGTTCGCAGTGCTGTTCTTCGGCGGGCTTTTTCGGTTCCGTCGCAAGAGTGTCCTCGCACTGGCCTTCTGGCCGACGATCGCCTCGGCCGACGGCGTCAATACGCACGGCTACCAGCTGTTCGGTACGACGGGTGACGTGACCAGCTACGCCCGTTTGGCGTACCCCCAAAGCGGGCGTCGAGGCGATTGGGATTTCTCGATGGTGACCGACCACGCGGTTCGACCCTTGGTTGAGGTGTTGGATGGGAGTCAAGAGGCGGTCATTTTGGGTCTGACGACGACCAATTTTGCGATCTCGACATCGGTCGTGCCGGGTACACGTCTCGAAGTCGTAGCGCCGATGCACCCGCTTGGAATTGCGCGCGAGGGGTCGTTCGCCGCGGTCGGAGATGTTCGGCTGGGTGCAGTCATTCCAGCCCTCACGGCCGACGGAAGGCGTCCAGGCGTGGCGCTTGCTCCAAGTGTGTGGCTTCCAACGGGGGACTCCGAGCACTTTGTGGGAAACCCGGGCTACGGGTGGGGCGGCGTGATCAGTGTGGCTCAAGAATTGGGTCGGATCGGGTGGATCGCCAACCTGGGAGCGCGCGTGGGAAGGTCGGATTCAGCGCGCAATCTTGAGGGGGGAAACGGAGTTCTGATGGGTCTCGGTGCCCACTACCTCCTGAGCGACACCATCGCTGTGCTGTGGGAGGCGACCGTCCATGGCGGCACGGGATGGACTCAGTTTCCACTGGAGACCATGGCGTCGTCGCGGTTCCGCCTCTCCGGCGGCTTGTGGGCCTCAGCAGGGGTTGGCGGCGGATTGAATGATGATGCAGGAACCTCGGCTCTCCGAGTGATGGCCGCGATTGGCTGGAATCGAAGAAGCGAGGCTCCGCAGCAACAAGAGTTTCAGGGTTGGTTGGCGGACCCGAATTCCGACCGTGACGGCGATGGTCTCGTGGATTCGATGGACAGCTGTCCGGACCAACCGGAAACGGTGGATGGATTCACCGATGAGGACGGCTGCCCGGAGCTCGACGGCGACGGAGATGGGGTGCCTTTCGAGCGGGACATCTGTCCGCGCGAGGCCATCTACCCTGAGCAGGATCCAAGGTATTCCGACGGATGTCCCAAACTCGCTGAACTGGCAGGAGAGCGCATCACGGTGGCAGACCCTGTGTTCTTCGAGGAGGCGAGTGTTCAGATTCTGCCCGGAGCAATTCCAGTACTCGAGGCTGTCTATGCAGAGCTTGTGGATCATCCTGAGGTCATGAATTTGCTCATTGAGGGGCACACCAACAACAACGGCTCTGCGCGGTACAACTACGATTTGGCGGAGAGAAGAGCGCGAGCAGTTGCGCAGTGGCTCGTGGACAAGGGGGTGAATCGAAACCTCCTGATCCACAAAGGCTACGGATTCGATCGCCCGCTCCTTCCGCACTCCCATCCGGATGCCAAAACGGTGAACCGTCGGGTGGTCTTCACGGTGATGCGTCCTGAGGAGATGCGTGTGGGACCTGGAGTGCCTGCTGTTGTTCCAAGCCCGAGTCCTGCTGCTTCCAGTGAGTCCGCTGAAACGGTCGAGGACAACCCAGTCAATGAACGGATTCAAGAGGGTCTGGAGCCAGAAACCGGGACGGATGGAGAGGCTGAGCGTCGGATTGAAGAGGAGGAAACGGTCCTCGACGGCGATGCCGTAGACCCCGTGGATTCTCGTTCGGGAGAGGCTCTGGAGGAAGAGGAGCCCTCACCTACAGACACGGGCGCACCGAGCGATACGTCCGAGGAGGAAGCACCTCCCGACGCGGACGACAGCGACGTGCGAGATACGGGGCTGGAGCCGCTGGAAGAACTCGAGGCTCTGAACGCGGAAGAGTGAGGAAAGGCCTGAGGCCTCAGGCCTCGTTGTCTCGGGGATCCACCCAACTCACTCGATTGGGCCCTCGGGTTCGGAGCTTCTTGACCCCCTTGAGTGCCATCGCATAGAAGATCTCGTGGTCTGCGGTTTCAGCGAGTGCTGCGAGGTGGACGCCAGTGACGCAGGCACTGATGGGGAGTCTTTTGCCGAGGACATCGAGCTTGAGGCTTTCAAGACAGGCCCGAAGGCGCTCCGCGAAGACCCGGCCCCCTGCCGCATCCGTTTCGGGAAGAATCACCACGAACTCATCGCCCCCTGAACGGGCCAAAAAGTCGCTGTCGCGTACCACACGCCTCAGGACCTTCGCCGAATCCTGGAGGGCATGGTCCCCCGCAGTTTGTCCATTGCGGGCATTGAACTCCGTGAACTCATCGATGTCGACCACCACGAGGGAGAGGGGACGGTCGTAGCGTCGGGCTCGAGCCACCTCTTGGCGGAGGTTGACCATGAAGTGCCCTCGGCTGGGAAGGCCCGTCATGGGATCGAATTGGCTCAGGCTCAGAAGTTGTGCACGCAGCTCTTGGAGTTCTTCCTCGAGCTCGTGAATGTGCACCTGCATGACCTCGACGTGCTCAAGAAGCGTGTCTCTGTCCATGTCAGAAAAGTCTTTCTCCTCATCATTCTGTTGGAGAAGCTTCTGAAGATTTGGCTGGCTTGGCAGCTCCAGGTCCAGCAGGCTTGCGTAGGTCATCGTTTGGAGAGCGAGCTGGTCAATGAGCTGCTCCACCTCGGTTTCGTTGAGCCCGGCTTCCTCACCCAGGAGATCAACAAGGCCCGAGAAGGTCTCTCGTGGATTTGCTGAAGTGAACACCTCCGCAGCGGCATTCGCCCAGCGGGCGATAAACGTAGCCAAAGGACTGAAGGACTTTTGCCGAATGACTTCAGCTTCGTCCTGGTGCCTCGCCACTGCATCGGTCAGCGCGGTTGGCAGCTGCCAAGACTCGGTGTGCGCTAAGAGGGTCTCATGGTGCGCTCCACCGTAATAGGACACCTCCGCTTGGAGGCGCTCCTCCCCGCACAACCTTCTCACCTCGCTGTAGGGAAGAGCACCCAGAGAGGCTTCAGTGATCAGTATGAGTCGCCCAAACTCCAGCGTGAAGCCAATCGTAAACGCGGTATCGGGGTGAACGGCTCCGTAGCGGTTGGCGAGGATGACGGCAGCGGCGCCCCTTCGCAAACAGTCTTCCCAGAATCCGATGGCCGTCTTTTCTTTCAGCGCAATTTGAGACGCTCGGAGCATGAGTTCATGGACCACTGCGATGTAGCGGATGGAGTTGGCTCCGAGCAGCAGCGCTGCACGATGAACGTCATCTACCTCTCGGCCAATGCCCACTTGTCGGAAGTTGGCGAAGCGAAGGATCACATCCGAGAGCCCCTCGTCCTGGGCGACAAGCTCACCGATGTCCCGCACCGAACTCGTGGTGGAGTGGGTCACTTGAAGGACGGCAGTCAGCGTTGGGCTAGGTTCTGAAAACATGACGCACAGGGCTCATAACGGGCGGGATCCCTGCCGGCTTTAGCCTCGGTCACAATCGTGAGGCAGCGCAGGTTGTATCCGAGCATTTGGATGCGAATCGCAGTTTTTTTTTCTTCAATTGAAATTCCTGCTTAAGCGCGGAGCCCTCTGTCCGATTGGCAATCGACCCCGGAGGAATCCAAGTGGCCGCACCTACGTTAGGAACCCGCGCACTTCAAGGCGTGCAGCGCCAGAGCGATGCAGTCTTTGCTGTCGGTCTTTTTGGATTGATGGGCATCATGATTATGCCCCTCCCTCCGATTGCTCTCGATCTTTTGTTGGTCACGTCCATCAGCGTCGCCTTGTTGGTGTTTTTGCTGACGGTCTACGCCAAGAGACCCATCGAGTTCTCCATTTTCCCGACACTGCTTCTGATCACGACCGTCTTTCGTCTTGCTCTCAACGTGGCTTCTACGAGGCTCATTCTGCTCAATGGCGGTGAGGGAGAAGCCTCCGCAGGCCGGATCATCGATTCTTTCGGTCGTGTCGTTGTTGGTGGAAATTATGTGGTTGGCCTGGTTGTCTTCATCATCCTGGTGGTCATCAACTTTGTGGTCATCACCAAGGGTGCGGGGCGTGTCGCTGAGGTTGCCGCTCGGTTCACCTTGGATGCCATGCCGGGCAAGCAGATGGCCATTGATGCGGAGCTCAATGCGGGGCACATCGATGAGGTAACGGCTCGTCGGCGTCGGAATGAGGTGGCGAAAGAGGCCGACTTCTACGGTGCCATGGATGGTGCCTCAAAGTTTATTCGCGGTGACGCGATTGCTGGAATCATCATCACTCTGGTGAACATCGTGGGTGGAATCATCATCGGTGTGGCACAGATGGAGATGAGTCTTGGGGATGCCACCAAGACCTACACCCTGCTGACCATCGGTGACGGTTTGGTGGGGCAGATCCCGGCACTGATCATCTCCGCCGCTGCAGGTCTTCTCGTCACCCGTGTCGTAAAGGACGCGGATCAAGGTCTCGACAAGGACATGGGTCAGCAACTTTTTGGTGCTCCCCGAGTCCTTGGTATTCTTTCGGGAATCCTCCTTTCCATGACCCTCATGGAGGGGGTGCGGGTTCCGTTCCTGGTGATGGCAATCGTCTTTGGGGTGCTTGCCTTCCAGCTCGCCAAGGCCAAAGAGCACCCAACGACACCAGGAAGCACTCCGGGAGAAGACGAGCCTGTCGCCCCCTCACTGGCCAAGCCTGAGGATCTCTTGGACCTCGAGCCGCTCACCATGGAGGTCGGAATCGACTTGGTCTACTTGGTGGATCAGAGAAAAGGTGGGGAGCTCCTGGAACGAATTCAACGGATCCGGAAC
>JAYXVV010000203.1:0-24544 GCA_036021505.1 Myxococcota bacterium
GCGGCTGCCTGAGGCGACGGGCTTCTTCCCGAACAGAAACATCTAGATCGGGCAAAGCGGTCAAACGTCCCGATCGGATCGCGCCCCTCCAGCGCGTCAGGAGCAGCCGTGTGGCACGCAGCAGTAGAGGGCGAGGCAGGTCAGCGAGGCTCTCTCTTCCGAGAACAGCATCCACTGAAGGCAACTGACGGTACAGGTCTTGGCTCATTCTCTCAGCATATCCTTCTCGAGAGGCTATGATCTTAAGCGTGAGTGCATTGATCTACCTTCTGAGTGCCGGGACAGCGGGATACCTCGGCACCTACGCCTACCGCGAGGATCCCACAGAACAAGTCCGTAAGGACTTTTTGTTCCTCGCAAGCTTGAGCGCTATCGCCTATTTCGCATTCTCGATGCATCTGGCACCCGGCCTTCCGTACATGAACCTGGTGTTTGCGTTGACGGCGAGTTTTCTTCCAGTCGCCATCCTTCAGTTTCTCGACCACTTCTTCCCCTCCGAGGCGGTCAACAACCGCAACCTCATCCGACAGATGTGGGTGCTGACCCCGCTGATCGCCGTCGGCGCTGTCGTTCTCGAATTTCTCTTCTACCGCAACACCACCTCCGCTCAGTGGCCCCTGCAAGCGCTCGGGGTGATGGTGTACAGCTTTTTCTTCTTGGTGCTGGCTCGACTCTGGCAGATGCATCAACACTCCACAGCCCCGCTGCAGCGATCCCGAATTCGCTACCTGCTGGTTCTGCTGAGTGCCGCAATACTGCCCTCACTCCTCGAGAGTGTTGTTCGCGTGCTGAACGAACCCATCGTCGTCACGGGTCTTGATTTCAATGCACGGTCCTGGGCCCTGCAAGGAGGTCTGCCGCCGATTGGTGCGCTCTGCGCCACCCTGCTGCTCTATTCACTCAGCCAAGTCATCACCCTGGACCGGCTGCTCGATCTTCATGAGATCCTCGCACGGGTGGCCACCGTGGCCATCTCGGGCTTTCTCCTGGTGGGCATTCAAGCCATCTTGGTGTTTTGGCTTGGTCGGACCAGTACGGCACTGCATCAAGGATACCAACTGTTCATGGTGGGGGTGCTGTTCATCCTCATTTATGAACCGGTCCGAGAGCGGGCTCAACCTGCCCTCACTCGGGCCCTCAACCGAGCAGGGCACCAGCTGACGCAGTCCATGAACTCCCTGGAGCGGGCTCTTCCACGGGTGGTGTCTCGAGAGGACTTGGCTCGCCGGGTCGTCACCCAGCTCAATGCCTCCGGACGGTTTTCTGCCCTCAGCCTCTACGTGCACGACTCCGATCGCCAACAGATGCGGGTGCTGGACTCTCGATTGGTGGGCGACAAGCTTCCGCTTCGAAGCGTGGTTGTGAGTCCGTTCTCCGATGCCTTCAGTCGAGGCGTCCCCGCGTACATCCGGGAGGACATGATCCGAGTGCGTGGGTCATCCAAAATGGCGGAGCAAGTCCAGGCGCGTCTGAGAACCATGGATGCCATGCAGGCGGACCTCGTCATCCCGATGATGTCCGGCGAGCTCGTTCTCGGCTGGGTGGGTCTCCGCGAGAATCCCGACACCGAAGGACTGAGCCAGGACGAAATCAACCGACTCTGCCGGCTCATCGCCCAAGCCGCGGTCGTACTGGAGAACCTGCACGATTTCGAGGCCCTCAAAGAGCAGCATCGCTTGGCTGCATTGGGAACCATGGCCGCGGGCTTGGCCCACGAGATCCGAAATCCTCTCGCAGGAATCAAGGGTGCTGCACAGTTCCTTCAAACCGTCGACGACTCCGAGCCAGGAAGTGAGTTTCTGCAGGTCATTATTGGAGAGGTCGACCGGCTCAACGAGGTTGTTCAAAACTTCCTCTACTACGCGCGCCCCTTCGAACTGAACACCGAACCGACCGACATCAACGCGACGATGAGTCATGTCATGTCCTTGGTGCGCGCAGAAGGTCTCCCCGAAGGCATACGGATCGAGGAACATCTTGGAGGAAACCTCCCCACCTTCCCGGTGGACAATGTGAAGATTGGCCAGGTTGTCTTCAACCTGATCCGCAACGCCATCCAGGCCATGGGTGAGGGGGTTGTTCGAGTCAGTACAAGCCGCGGGAGTCTCCAGGGCCAGCTGGCCAGAGGGCGACCCGCGGTGGTCCTACGAATTGAGGACAACGGCCCCGGGATCGTCAAGGATGACCTCGATAAGCTCTTCATTCCCTTCTACACGACAAAGTCGGACGGGACGGGGCTGGGACTGCCGATCTGCCAGCGAATCGTGCGTGCGCATGAGGGTGAAATTGAGGTGCGTTCGGTCGTTGGAAAGGGGGCCACATTCACCGTGCGGCTTCCACTGCCCAAGGGCACCGTCCTGGGAACCTGAATCAGGGTGAGACGGAGTCGTTGGACCGCCGCAGAAGCCGTCCAGCTTGACACTCGAGATTCCACCTCAAGGCGGCTGGCAGTGGCCGAACGAGCAGCTCGAGTCGCTCCCAGCGGCGCTCACGACTCCTCTCAAAATTCAAGGTCTCCTCGGAGACCGTACCCCCCAAGATCCAGGACCGCTCGGTTTCGTTGCTCCCGCGCAAACAAGCCTCTGGCGCAAGGACACAGAAACTGCCCGGTGAAAAATGCTCCTCGAAGAGACGTCGGGTTCGAGCCAGGTGATAGCTCGCTGTGAAGACACACAGACGTCTGACGCCGTGCTGTGTGGCCAACCGGCGAGCCAACATCGCTTCTTGCCGGGTGCTGTAGGTCTCACTTCGGAGCAGCATTTCGCTTCTGTCATGCCCCAGATCTTCCCAGAGCTCGGCCACGATGGTCGAGCCGGAGCGTTTTTGACCTCGGAGAGGCGCCTCCAGTGCCATCAGAACCGACTCGGAGCGCCGAGCCACAACACTTGCAGCGGCGGCACGAGCGCGAAGCTCTCGAAGGCCGCGCTCTCGATCCAGCCGAAGCTCCTTCCCCATCACCAGCACAGCATCGACCTTCACTTCAGTCCATCACCTCGGCGAGCTCATCTGTGGCGTCCTCCGTACGGATGGCGTCAAGAATCTCTTGAGCCTGAGCCTCCACGGACTCGGGCACGAAGATCCGGGCCCAACCCTCCTGTCCAATCAGCATCATTCCCACATTATCGAGCCCTCGATTTCGGATGAAATGAGGAATTCCTTCCTGAGTAAATACTTCTGCGACGAGGTTCTCTTCGATCGGTCCGTCTACCGTGCCAAGAGAGACAAAACGTTCCTTGGAACTCTCCTCCGACCTCCGCCTCACAGCTTCGCGCTCCTCAGGGGTCCACGTTGCAGCACCACAGCTCGGGCAGAACTCCACGTCGTTGACCCACTCGCTCCGACAATCTGCACACCAGCGCATACGCCCTCCCTCCTGGGAGTCTACAAGCACAGGGCACCTCGACGCTATTCCAAATCCTTGGATGCGGAAGCAGGATACTTTGTGAGAGGAATCGTTTCACTTTCGACGCCATCTTCCATCCAGATTTCACCCCCCGGACCTCCCATGAAGCACTGGATTTTGCTGCTCTTTACCGCGACTCTCTACTCTTCTGCGACACAAGCCCAAGAGACCCGCACCCCAATTGCAGGCTGGAAGAGTATTGAGACCGAACATTTTGAGATCATCTTTCCACCCGGCGCCGAGTCCCAGGCCCAGCGGGCGGCAGCCTCCCTCGAAGCGGTCTACGAACCGCTGCACCTCGATTTCCGCCGAGGGCGTCGCCTGCCCGTCGTGCTGTCGGGCGATGGGGCAATGAGCAATGGCTACGCGACCCTTCTGCCACGCCACTCCACCTTCTACCTCACACCCGTATCGGACTACGATGAACTCAATCACACTCAGAATTGGATCGATACTCTGGCCATTCACGAGTACCGACACATCGTTCAGTTTCTGCACGCAAAGCGTGGCATACCTCGGGCCTTAGGATGGCTGCTGGGACCGATGGCCGAGGCGGTGTCCTACTCCTTGGTCCTCCCTCTCTGGTACTTCGAGGGGGACGCCATACTCATGGAAACCGCGCTGACCGACGGCGGTCGAGGTCGGCGCCCTTCTTTCGATCGGGACCTGCGGGCGCTTACCGCAGAGCGGGGAATTCTGAGCTACGACCACTACGTCTCGGGATCCATCAAGCGTCCCATTCCCAACCACTACCGTTTCGGCTACCACATGGTGAGCTACGGCCGGGAACACTACGGCGCGAAGGTTTGGCAATCCACTGCGCAGCAGGCGGCAGCGTGGAGTCCCCTCCCCTTTGTCTTTCCCTTGAGCCTCAAAAACCACACCGGTCACTACCTTCGTGGGTTCAGCGCTGAGATGATGCGCACCCGTGCTGCACAGTGGGAACAACAGCGAAGCCAGACCGTGATGACTGAGGCTGAGGACATCCTGCATCCTCCCTCCAGCGGCGAGGCTCTGTTCACCCGATCTCCGCAACTGGAGTCGGATGGAAGCATTGTGGCCTTCCAGCAGGGGCAGGCTGTTTCTCCACGAATCGTTCGCATATCCCCCACGGGCGACACCACTGTCCTGGCCCGCACGGGTCTCCGCATGACCACTCGCATCAGCGCTGCTGCAGGCGTTGTGGTCTGGGATGAGTTGGAGTTGGATCGCTTTCGGGACAGCAAGACCACCTCCATCATTCGAATGATGAACTCCACAGGCGAGGTGCACGACCTGACTGCTGAGGGGGCCTCCTTTTCCCCCGCCCTCTCCCCGGATGGCAGTGCAGTGGCTGTGGTCGTCCAGACTCCGTCCTACACGCCCGCGTTGGTGATTCTCGATACCGAGACCGGTCGAGAGACCTGGCGACTGGACTATCCGGTGCACCACTGGCTTCGAACTCCCAGTTGGTCACCCGATGGGCGCTCGCTCGCTGTGGTCCACTTGACCGAGAACAAGGGAGTCGGGCTGGAGCTCGTGGACATCCAAACCAAGAGGAGAACCCTCCTTGTAGAGCCCTCACACACGCCGTTGACCCGACCATCGCTCAGCAAGGACTACGTGTTCTTCTCCACTCCAGTTTCTGGGCTGGATGCGGTGTGGGCCCAAAATCTCAAGGACGGGTCCCGCTATCGGGTGGCGTCTCGGCCCTTTGCTGCACTCGACCCGGTTGTGGACACGAATGAGGAGTACGTCTACTTTGCCGACTACAGCTACTGGGGAACAGGCCTTCAGCGCGTGCCCCTCGATCCATTGAGCTGGGAGCCGGCTGAAGCGGTGACGCCCGTTTTTGTGGACACCATCACCCCAACCATCTCCCAGACGCAGGGCCGCGTAGCCTTCCAGTCACCCGACGCTGCCCTGCCCGTGAAGCGCTACCTCCGGGTTCCGAGGCTGCGCGATGCCACCTCATGGTCCCTTCCCCTCGACCCGTCAGGAGGAAGCCTCACCCTCATGGATCCCACCAACTTGATCGGTGTTTCCCTGAGCGCAGGCTTCCAGGAAGACCTCACCCCACAGGGCAGCCTGGGCATCGACTACCGAGGTCTTCCTCTGATCCTCTCAGGACAAGTGGGCACACAGCAGCGCTGGGGCTCTCTGGCTGAGGTCCCGGAAACTCAAGGGGAGACCTCCACTCCTACTGAGTTCAGCATTCCGGATCTGAATACCTCCTGGACCGAGAGAACCCTCCTCGGTGGAGCAACTCTGCCTGTGTGGCTTGGCAAGGGCCCTTGGACAAGAGGCCTCTTGTTCAACGCTGCTGCCTCGCTGCGGGAGGTGTCCGACATCGTCGCTCAGGAGGAGTCGGTGGACTCCATCGACACCAACTGGGGGAGGTTGGAGGCTGGGGTCCGCAAAGAAGTCACCGCTTCTGTCGAGTTCTACCAAAGCCTGAGAAGCGCACCCATGGCCATTGCTCCCGAGTGGAGCCAGTCGCTCCGCTACACCCACACGCTCACTCCATTCGGTGGCGACCTGCAGGGACGCTACCAGGCTGCTGAGGCTGACCTCGGTTTTCCCGGATTTCTCCCCCTCCACTCGCTTCAGCTTGCAGGCTCGTGGCAGTCCTCTCAGGGGAACTACACCCTCCTTCCTCAGGTCCTCTCACCTCGAAGCTACACCCCCCTTGCGAGCGGTAGCGTGATCTCGGGAAGAGTTGCCTATCGTCTCCCGCTTGCCTACCCCGATCTCCCGATCACCCCCTTGGCCTTTCTCAAGAGAATCAGCGGTGGTGTGTTCTATGAAGCGGCAAAGGAACTCTCTGAGCCGGAGAGCCGTCCCATACAAACTGTAGGAGCTGAGCTTTGGACAGACGGGACCCTCTTTCGACTGCCTGGGGATCTCGGACTCAACATTGGCCTCGATGTCGGCTTTCGAATCGACACCCAAGCACCCTTTGCGAGCATTCGATTTCTCGGCAGCAGCTGGTCCAGTGGTGAGTCCCCGTGGGCACAAGTGCGAACGCCACGGCTCTGGCAGCGCTGAACCCTTCCGAAGGGGATCTCAGGAATTTCCGTCGGGTTGAGTGGATTCGACCTGAACCTCAGCGCTCCCCGAGAGAAATCGGAGCTGCAAGCGGTCCCCCGAACGGACCTCCTCCGCTCGTCGAACGATCTGGTCGCCTTTTCGAGCAATGCTGTAGCCACGACCCAGAACAGCGAGCGGGGACAACGCATCCAATCGTGCGGCACTCTGACCCAAGCGGGACTTCTGCGACTCCATCTGGACGGCGACCGAGCGAAGAAGTCGCGCCTGCACCTCATTGAGACGCGTCCTCTGTACACGGAGTCGCTGGCCAGGGTGCACCAGTCGCAAGTCGGTCAACCGCTCGCGGCTCAGGCGAATGCGTCGCAAGATGGCGGACTGCTGACGATCCCAAAGCTCATCGATCAGCTGCAGCAGCGCTGCCTGCTCGGGAACAACCAGCTCAGCCGCCGCTGAGGGTGTCGGTGCGCGCACATCTGCCGCAAAATCCGCAAGTGTTGTGTCGGTCTCATGGCCTACCGCTGACACCACCGGAATGCTGGACTCGGCAATCGCGCGGACTGCTCGCTCCTCGTTGAAGGCCCAGAGGTCCTCGATGGCTCCGCCACCGCGTCCCGCAATGATGACATCGGACTTGCCATGCTCGTTGAGCAGCTCGATCGCAGCGGCCACCTCCTCGGCAGCCCCCTCACCCTGCACTCGGGCAGCGGCGAGGTACACCGTCATCATCGGAAAACGCCGAAACAGGACATTGAGCATGTCCTGCAGCGCCGCTCCCGTTGGCGAGGTGACAATGCCGATTGCACGCGGAAGAAACGGAGGAGCCTGCTTCCTGTCGGAATCAAACAACCCCTCTCCGGCCAGCTTCGCCTTGAGCTGCTCCAGCGCCCGCGCCCGAGCACCATCGCCAGCCGGCATCAAATTTCGGACAATCAGATTGTACTTGCCATGGGGTGCATAGACATCAATCCCACCCACAGCGACGACCTTGTCACCCACCTGAGGAAGCCAGTTGAGACGCTGGTTGTTTCCCCGAAACATCACCGCGTTGAGCGTTGCCTTGCCTTCCACCAAATTGAAGTACCAGTGACCCGAGCGGTGTCGGGTCATAGAGCCCAATTCCCCTTCCACAGCCACCTGACCAAAACTGAGTTCGAGCTCTTCCTTGATGGCCTGTGTAAGGGCCTCAACGCCAATCGGTGCAGTCGCCATGAGGAGCTTCTATGCCGACAGGGTGCGACCGCGCCAGACCGCGATCAACAAAATACCCACCATTGCAGCCCACGCGAGACCCCAGAGCCGCAGCGTCCACCCCCACGAGGGGCAATAGCGCATCACGACTTCATTCTGACCGGGATCGAGAAACACGCCACGAAAGACGCTGTTGGCCCGATGAAGCTCCACAGACTCGCCATTTACTGTTGCCTCCCAACCCGGGTACCACGTATCCGCGAGGACGAGAAAGCCCTGTGCGCGGAGGTCAGCGTGCATCTCCACCCGATTGGACTCGTACAAGGTGATCTCCACCTCGGCGGATCGCCCAGAAAAGCGGGGTGCGCTCGCCTGAACAAAAGCCATCTGGGTGGGGTCAAAGGGTCTCACCATGGCCTTCAGCGCTGCTGCCGGACTCTCCACCTCGGTGATTTGTCCGACCACATAGGCCCGAGGAAGCGCCCCCTGATTTTCATAGACATGCACCCCTTTCGAAACCCTCTTGAGAAGAAGCTGAGGATGAGGAAGGCGGTGAACGCTGTAGAGGAGTCGAACAGCCATGAGATCGACGAGATGCAGGTGAGCCAACGCATCGAACACCTTTTTCGGTCCATGATCCATGCCCACATTGAGCCCAGCCTGTTCAATCAGTGCCTCGCTGTCCGGCAAGGCCAACGGCGACAGAACAGCCACCTCATGAGCACCCCACACCAAACCAAGCGATGCACTCAGGAGTTCCTTGTCCAAATCAGGAGACTGGACCCTGTCCACAACGGCCATACGGCCCAATCCTCTGCCTGAGGCCTCCTCAATCAGCTCCAACGTCGCCGGTGCGGATGTGGCCTCCTCCGGAGGGCTTGAAGGGTTGTAGTCCATACCAAATACGGAGAGGTCCACCAAAAGAAGCAAAGTCATCGCGCGCGCGACCCAAGAGGCCCCCAGACCGCGGCCACGTGCACCCAACAGGAACACCACCCCCATCGCAACAAGAATCGCGGTCAGGTTGGGCCCCGAGAACGGGTCCAGACTCCCCAGAAGACCGGAGACAAATCCTTCAGCCCGAGCCGCATCCCCCGTGGCCTCGACAAGTCCTGCCGTAAGCCGCTCACGCCCCCCCTCCAGCACCGTTTTCGCTCCCAGCATCGCGACAACTCCAAGCAGCACGAGCCCTCGAATCACCCAACCGAGTCGGGTACGAGACCGGAATCGATTCTCTCGCATCAGCTCCTCGAGGCTCAGAGCGGCAAGAACCACGAGAGCCAGACTCGCCACCACGGTAAATCGAGCGGGAAACCGAAAGAAGTCAAAGCCAGGAATCAGACGCAGGAGGTTGTAGAGCGGAGTCAATCCACCAAGCGAGAGCAGAAGAGCGCCAACAGCGAGCCCTTTCCAGACACGGCTCTGCTTGAGAAACAGCAGGCCCCAAGCGGAGAGCAGCACAACTGGAATTCCCAGGTAGAAACACGACTCCCAGTGGTTTTCTCCGGTCCCAAAGTAGCCATCTGCCTTGTGGACATAGGTCAGGGGAATGGATGCAGGTGGCTCCCAGCCCCAGAAGCGGGGCAGTGCTGCATTGATCAGTTCTTGCGGCGGGAGCGCTCCCATGCTGGCGAAACCCGCGTCCACCCCACCTCCACGACTCGAGAGCGCCGCCAACTCCAAACTTGCGAGCAACTGCGGCAGAGCAGCGAGGAGTCCCAACAGTGCACCCAATCCTGCTCCACCCCACGCTCTCCAGGGAGCCCTCTGGGCCACGAAGAGCACCAGTGTGGCGAGGAGGCCTGCAGCCCCAAGCTGAGGGTGACCTGCGGTGAGAAGAGACGCCACGCAGACGGCCCAAAATCCCATCAGCGCCAGGTTCGGCGTACGGCTGAGGCGCAGAACAGACCACCATGCCCAAGGCAGCCAAGCGATTACCTGAACCATGCCCGCATACGTAAATCGAGCCACTACGGCCCCACTCAACGCAAAGGCGACTCCTGCGAACAGTGCAATTTCCCAAGCAACAGGCTCCGAATCCGCCCCTCGAAGGCCCCTCAGCAAGACGACAGCGCCAAGCCCCGCCCACCACTGATGAATCAGGAGACTCCAGCTCAGCGCCCACTGGCTCGGCAGGAGAAAACCAAGGAGGATGTTTGGTGGATAGAGAACGCCTGTCTGGCCGTCCGCCATCAACGGAAAGCCATTGCCCACCTCAGAACTCCACAGCGGAATCCCCCCAGACGCCCACCCTTCGGCAGCCCAACTGCGCCACGGAAAGTGGTGATGCTTCAGGTCGTGGCTGAAGAAAAGCCCCTGACCCCACACGACCTCCAGAGCCTGGAGAGCCACGACAGCCGCCAATACAACGACGACCGTCCGCCCATTGGACAGGGTCACTGCATGTACCCCATGGCCTTCAGACGCTCGATGTCCCCAGCGCCTGCAGCGGCTGCATTCTCCCGCATCGAGTCGCGCTCTCGCTGAACAACTTCACGGGCCTTCATCACGGTGTCCCACTGCTCATTGGCGATGTTGGTGGTCTCTGCGCGGTCGGTTTTGAGATTGAAGAGAAACTCCTCATCTGCAGCGACATCCACCAGATACTTCACATCTTGGGTCCTCAACCCGAACAGGGCTCCACCTCCCTGATGAGGAGCCTGCCGCCCCATCAGACTGCAGGACATGGAAGGCTGTGTTGGGTTGTTGACGTAGCGCAGGAGATTCTCTCCCTCGCTGCGCTTCAACGGCTCATTGCCCACAGCGCCCAAAACCGTTGGAGTAATATCCATCAGTCGAACTTCCTGGCCGACAGTTCCCTCCAGACCCAGGTAGGGCGCATTCATGATCAACGGAACCCGAACGGACTCTTCGAAGAGACCGTGGTGATGGAAGTAGATGTCATGCTCCCCCAGCTGCTCACCGTGATCGGAGGTGAGGACGACCAAGGTATTTTCTGTCTGTCCCTTGGCATCAAGCACCTCGAGGATCTCTCCAACACGTCGGTCGACGTCCTCGACCTCCACCGCATAGAGTCGCTGCAGCTCTGCGATTTCAGCCTCTGTATAGACGTGCTCGGGTCTCGAGAGCAGATCCCGGTGAGACACTGCAGCGTCAGCACCCTCGTAAGGGGCGTGCGGCTCAAAGTAATGAATCCAGAGGAACCAGGGCTTGTCATCACGCCGAGACAGCCACTCCACAGCGCGATCATTGGTGCGTTTGCCATGCCGTTCCAGCAGCCAGGCGAACCGTTCCGGGTTTCCGTACTTCATGAGGAGGCGTGACATGACCTGAAACGCCTGCAATTCCGAAAGCCCGCGAAGCATGGGGGCGTAGTCGTCATCGTAGATGTGAAAGCCTCGGTCCAGTCCCGTTCGAGAATCCACCGCAAAAGAAGAAACAAAGGCCGCCGTGGAATAGCCCTCGTCTCGGAGAAGCTCTGCGAGTGTCTTGAAGCCCCCGTGGAGCTGGTGACCGTTGGAGATCAACCCGTGTCGGATCGGGTGGAGAGCCGTGAACATGCTCCCATGAGAGGGTGCTGTCTCTGGGATAGGTGTGACGGCATCCGCAAACAAAATCCCTCCCTCTGCAAGGCTGTCCATGTAGGGCGTGCGGGCCATCACCGCCTGCTCATCGAGCTCCGAATAGACCGAGAGATGATCGCGGCGTAGGGTATCCACTGTAATGACCAAGACGTTGTGGTCGCCTGCAACGCCTTGAGCGCCTCCGTCTCCACGCGTCGCAAGACTCACAGAAGAGGCCAAACCAATCAGGCCTGCAAAAGCGAGGCAAGCCTGCCACCACCGCAACGGGGTTTTGTAGTTCGAGTAACTGCGTCGGAGGTAGAATCGGGCATTCAGCCAGATCACTCCTCCTGCGCCAAAGATCGAGAAAAGCAGGGCTCCAGCGACCACAGGGTCCCCGCCTCCGAGCCGCATCAACGCGGCCGGTCCCAGGTAGACAAAAAGCACTCCCATGCTGCCCAAGGCCACACCGCGCGCGATGGCATCCGGCTCACTGCGAAGCCCCGGGCGCCAAAGACCAATGCTTCCACAAAGAAGGCCCATGCCCAAGGCCACAACACTGGACCACACCCAGGCAAAGACCATCAACAGGATGCACTCCAAAAAATTCAAGGGCAGCTTGGAGTGCATCGCGATTCGGACCAACTCAAAAGACCCGATGACCCATGATGCTGCCACGGTGTAGCCAACGGCGATCTTGAGTTGCTGTCTCTTGCTCATCATTCCACGTAGCCCAGTGCCTTCAAGGCGTCTAGGGTGCTTGCATCCGACTCGGGCAGACTCAAGCCTACCGCACCCTCAAGGACCACGTTGAGAATCTCGCGGGCCGAGGCCGCTGCCTCCGGCGCAGCCGTTGCCACATTGATGGTCTCGCCAGGGTCGTCTTGCAGGTCATAGAGAGTCTCCCCTCCGCGCCCATGGAGAATAAATTTGCCCATTCGCTCTTGTGTTGAACCGGCCGCCTGACTCGCGTCGCGTTCCTGACTCTGCTGATCCGCGGGAAATGACAGCGGCATGCGCAGGGCATGGTCCACTGCGGGATCATCCACGTAGCGCTCGGCGACAGCAGCGGCATGCGCAGGAAGACTGGTGCAGCCACCCTCCAAGCCCAGCAAACTGCGGCCCTGCCCCGCACGATCCGCGAGTGGGGGCAGTCCGGCCAACTCCCGCAGCGTCGGCGCCACATCAATCCCAGAAACTTGGCAGCCGACGCGCTTGCCGCGGGGAAGCCCTGGACCGCTGAGGACCAAGGGAATGTGGAGCGACGCGTCATAAAGAAAGTCACCGTGATCGAAGAGGTAATTGTGCTCGGTGAGGGACTCACCGTGATCGGCCGTAAACGCAATGACCGTTCTCGCTCGCACCTCCTCCGAAAGCCCACCGAGCAGCGAACCCAGGTAGGCATCCGTCTTGGAAATCTCCTTCTCGTAGGCGTCGATCAACCACTCAACTGAGGTGATGCTGCGGTGCGCTGGCGGCCAATAGCGAGGCAAATCGAGAGGCTCTCCGTCGCGGGGCGCAGCCTCCAAGGCAGCATCATCGACCTCGTAAGGCGCATGAGGATCAAAGAAATGAACCCAGAGAAAGAAAGGGCCCTCCCCATAGTCCTCCAAAAACTCCAGGGCACGATCGCGCGCCAAGTCTCCCGGACGCTCACGGAGCGTGTTGCCCGGAAGGGTGAACTGATCCCATGCCCGAATCAGGGAAAGACGATGCAGTCCCGGCGTGGCTCCAAAATCATCCTCATAGCGATCAAAACCTTGTGCCCAGCCGTATTTGGCATGAAGGGGAAAACCCGAGACCACTGCTCCGGTGCGATAGCCCGCCTGCTGGAAGGCGTGCGAGAGGAGATCGGGCCGCTCGCCAAGACGGGTCCCATTGGCATAGATGCCGGTCTGGTGCAGGGGCTTGCCCGTGAGGAGGGCCAGGTGCGATGCTTCCGTGAGCGGGGCAGGCGCAATCGCCTGTTCGAAAAGAACACCCTCCCTCGCCAGAGCGTCGATCGTAGGCGTGTCAGCTCGACCGCCGTAGGCACCCAGACGGTCCGCACGGGTGGTGTCAAAGGTCACGAACAGGACATTGACTTGGTCCGTAGCTGCGATGCTGCCTGCGGGCCGCCCTTTCCAAAAGGCCGCGAGGCACGCGACCACCACCAAGGTGAGTTGAATTCGAGCCCCTCCTCGCAGTACAGCATCCAGGAGAAGCCCAGCCCCGAGACTCAGCAGCCCCACTGCGAGCAGAGGCAACCAAACCTTCGGGCTGGCAAGGGGCTCATTGAGCACCCAGTTGAATCGAATGGCCAGCGCACTGTGAAGGGCGATCAATGCCCCCGCAATCAGTCCCACTCCGCGATCGAACCCCCATCGAGAACGGAGAAAACCGGCAGCGAGCGCAACAGGAACGGTCACCAACCATCCAAGGACCACGGCAATCAGGAGCCAACGCCCCATCGCCGATGCGGACATTCCCAATCGTCCCTCTGCATGCCAGAGGATCTCCAGTGCACCCGAGAGCGCCCCCAGCACGACTGCAGACCTCAGCAATGGTTTCAACTCGGAAGACAACGCCCCTCTCCTTTCTACCGCTTAATGCGCAGCGCCCGCACGGCGAAGGTGTTCCCGCGCGTCGTCGGGGGACATCTGTCCCGGGAGAGGAGGGTAGTCTTCAAAGAAGGGCATGACATCGCTGCCCCGTACTCGACGCCGCAGGAGCATGAAGTGGAGGTATTCCGCTGGGTTGGCCTCCAGCCAAGTCGAAAACACATCGGCGAAGGCCTGCATGTTGACCCGGTAGCCCTCCTCCCGATCCTTGCGCCTCCTGAGCTTCAGCGGAGGATGAATTTCGACCGTGTGCCTGTGGCTGCCCTCGTGGCGAAGAACGCGTGTCGGCAGGATGGCTGCGCCGGTTTTTGCAGCCAACTGCAGGGGCTGTGTCGACACATTCGCCCGCCGACTCAGGAGTTGCACCTGAGTCCACCGCCGTCCACCGCCGCCATCAAAGGCGAGTCCGAGCACCTCATTTCTCAAGAGACAGTCGTAGGCCGGACGCAGGAACTTGAAGACATTGATGTGCTGCACGGGCAGACGCTTCTCCAACTCCCAGCGCCTCTCCAAGACTTTCCGCCAGAGGGGTGTGGCCCGAGTGTCTTTCAGCAAATCCGCCCAGACCGGGGGTGGGGCGGACAGCTGATTCATGGCGTAGCCTTTGTGACCCAAGGCCGGCATGATCATCTGGTTGGCTCCGAGGTGCCCGATCAGAACGATCGCCCCTTTTCCCCGCGCGAGCGCTGCGTCCAAATGGTCGAGTCCCGTCACCTCACAGACTGCATCCATTTCTTCTGGGCTGTAGTGAGGATAGCGAAGGACTTCGAGTTCATTGAACATGTTGATGCGCCATGCATCTCTCAGGATCTCATCCGGATCCTTGGGCAGCGGGCGCTCACCAAAGAGCAGACGAAGCTCTTCCAGTGCTTCATCGAGGTCATCGCTCAGCGCCCGAACGGCATCACCACCCAGACGAGCCGCCTGACGCAGAAGCGGTCGGGGGAGTCGCGCGAGGAGCGCCTGTCCCGGGTAGTAGAGCGCGAGACCGCCAAGATCCTTGGCAAAGAGTACCCCGCGGTTTGGCCTCACCGATCATCCCGCGTTGGATCGACGGGTACAGCAAGAATGCCCTTCTTGTCGACCTTCCCATTGGGAAGTTTCGGAATGTCGGACCAAAACTCGACAATGCGAGGCACCTTGTAGACCGCCATTCGATCGCGGCAGTACTGCCGCAGCTTCTGCGCAGTCAATTGAGAGCCATCTCGGAGACTCACAACGGCGCGAGCCACCTCTCCCCGAACACGCTCCTCTGCACGAACCACAACAACGTCCCGTACCTCGGGATGCTCCTTGACCACCTTTTCAATTTCGAGAGGGTAGACTCGGATTCCACCAATTTTCAGCATCTCAGACCGACGTCCCACGAACCGAAGAGAGCCTTGTTCTGTCCAGGTCATCAGATCCCGTGTGTGGTACCAGCCATCCTGAAACAAGGCCTCTGTTTCCTCGGGATTGTTGGCGTAGCCCAGAGCCAATCCCTCGCTCTTGACGATCATCTCGCCGACTTGCCCCGGAGGGCAATCGCGGCCTTGGGAATCGATGACGCGTACTGTGTACCCGGGTACCGGACGACCCGTAGTTCCCAACTCCCGAGTCTCGGACGGTCGGAGTGCGAGCGCCACCCCCGTGGTCTCCGTTGATCCCCAAACCGGCATAAAGTCTGCATTGAACTTCTGCTCCAGTCCCTCAAGAGTCTCTGCCGTCACAAAAGCCCCCCCCGACTCCAGAACCCGAAGACTCGAGACATCGACCTTTCCAGGCTCGGCGTGGTCAAGCAACATCTCATAGAAGCTTGGAACCGCCATCATCCAACTCACTTTGAAGCGGTCGATGCACTCTGCAGTGACCCGGGGAGAGAGAGTGTCTAAAACGACAAAAGGACCGCCGCAGAGGAGGGAGCGATGGAAGATCTCATGGGGATGAGCGAACACGGAGAACATGCTCAGGAAGACATGGCTCTTGTCGAATCCCAAGCCCTCAACCCCCTCGCGATCAAAAGCAGTGAGGCCATTGAACACAATGCTTCGGTGGGTCGTCACCGCGCCTTTGGGCTTGCCCGTCGTTCCCGAGGTGTAGTTGTAGTACACCACTGTGTCCGCATCGACAGAACAGGGTTTGCGGGCTGTCACCCCATCTGTGTCTGAGTAGTGACTCTCGCCGTAGGCGCCTCGCTCACCGACGTAGAAGATTCGACGCGGATCGGTCAGATCCGGGAGCAGCCCTTTCAGGAGGGTGTCAAAGGACTTTTCCACGAAAAGGGTCCGGATGTTCACGGACTGGACCTGATAGCGCAGATGGTCCGGGTGAAGCTTGAAGTTGATGGGAGCCATAATGGCTCCGATTCGAGCACATGCGAAAAAGCCGACAACCAACTCGGGACGCTTGGTCATCATAAATCCGACAACGTCCCCCTTCTCAACCCCTCGACTCACGAGCAGATCGGCCACGCGGTCGACTTCTTTGTCCAGCTCACCCCAGGACAGACTGCTCTCCTCGTGAAGAAGAGCGGGTGCCTCTCCTTCTTCCTCAGCCCGGAGCCGCAGGAGTTCGCCCAGTGTCAGTTCGAGTACAGAAGCTTCCATCGAGGCTATCGGTAGCGCTCTGCTGGGCCCTCGTCAACCACAGGGAGTGCTTCCACCAACTCCGCACGCAGCAACTCCAGCGCGGAACGTGCTTCATCGAGAAGCTCCTGCTCCTCTTCTGCACCATATCGGGAACGGTAGTGAAGCCAGACAAGCTCTTCCATTGGGGCCGCAGAGTCCCCGGCTTCCGCTCTGAGCCATCGCGCCGATTCGAGGGGCGGCAGTGCGCCCGGAATTCGCCACCCTCGCTTTCGAGCCAGCTTCAGTGCCGACATGTACAGACCCGCAATGCCCCTGTGCCTGACACGCCTCGCTCGACGCTCCCCGATGAGAAACTGCCCCACGCGAGTCACAACCATCAACGCCACCAGAGCCATCACCAAGACCACGGAGAGCGATTTGGGCAGCGCCAGCTCGGAGGACTCGCTGGAGCGCAGCCCTAAAAAAGCGCTCCAGCCTCCCACCGTCTCCGCCTGCGCATAGAGGTCGTAGTCGAGCACGCGCCTCTCCCACCATCCGCTGAAGAGATTTGCAACCTGAGAGAACCAACCGGACTCTGCGGGCGAGATGGCACCCGCTGGCGTCGCATCTCGCGCCACCCAGTCATCCCCCGCACGAACTTCCACCCAGGCATGAGCATCCGCCTGACGGACCACGAGGTAGTCCCCAAGTTCGTTCCATTCGCCACCATAAAAGCCGCTCACCAACACGGCGGGAACGCCCTCGGCCCGAAGCAACACTGCCAAGGCCGTCGCAAAGTACTCGCAGTGACCACGCCGAGTTTCGAAGAGAAACTGAGCAAGATGCTGACGCCCCTGCCCCGGTTCTGGAACCAAAGTGTAGGTGAATTCCTCCTTCAGCCACTTCTCAATGGCCCGGGATTTGGCCAGAGGGCCCTCCTCCTGACCCGCGATGGAACGAGCAAGCTCACGGATGCGTGGATCCAGATCGTCCGGAAGGCTCGTGAGGCGTTCCCGCTCCTGGTCGCCAAGGCTGCTCGACGTGGACCGAAGCTGCTGCTGGGTGAGACCGGTTTCTCGAGACCACACCGTGTAGGGGATCCGTCTCGGCTCGCCAAAGTACCGATAGCTCTCAAGCATGCCCTCATGCACGGCCATTTCAGGAACCTTGAGGCCCAGGATCTCAGACACTCCAAAGAGAACCGGCTCACCGAGGGGCTCCAAAAGTATGTCCATCCGAAGATCCGTCGGACGCAAGCGCAGTGGGGGTCCATCCGCTGGACGCATTGAGGTGCGAGTGCGCGACTTTCGCCAACTCTTTCCATCAAAAACATCAAGCGCCATGCCCCGAAAATAAAAGGGACCCCGCGGCCGGTATCCGTCGCCGTACTCCGCTTCTACCCTCATGACCATGCTGGGATTGTCCTTGATCGCCCCAATGTCCCCGAGCTGCACATCCGACGCAAATCCCGCAAGGGACTGGACCTCATCCGTATTGGCCAGGTAGCCGCCACGAAACCGTGGGATCAGGAGGAAGACCACAAACATTCCAGAAAGCGACAGCGGCCCCATGCCCAAGGCCAATGCCGTCCGCCGACGAGTCACCAAAGCTTGGACGCGATGCGGACGATGTTCGTCGTGTTCCCAAAGGTGCAAACCCAAGAGCGCTACTGGCGTGGCCATCGCGAGCAGAGACAAGGTGGGAGCAAACCAGACGGATCGCGTCAGCGTCGAGGCCAGGAGGGCCATCAAAAGCGCGAGGAGCAAAGAGACGCGATAATCTCGAGCCGTTTGAGAGGTCCATGCCTTCACAATCTGGAGGTACAGAACCAACAAAATTCCAGCCGAAACCCAGTCGATTGGAAGCAAAAGTGGACCCAAGAACAACCCTGTTGCCACCAGTGGGCTCAGAACGCGAAAGAGAGCCACTCCGCGCGCCTTCGTGGAGGCCCAGCCTGCCAGAGCAAAGAACAGAGACAACTGTCCGCCAGTCCCTGCAAGACCGTCACAGAGCGCGATGCAGAACAATCCCGCAACCCCCACAAGAACCGACGAGAGCCAGGCCCTCTTGGCGATTGTGCGCCGATCCCTGGCCCAGCTCATGCCTCCCTCCCAAACAGGGCAAGGCTGCTCAACAATCTCCGGCGATGGGCATCCCCTCTGTCCGGGCGCAGCTCGACCCCCGGGGCCCGAAGGCCAACCGCGTGCCCTCGCTGAAAATGCCGTTCAGCCTGCCCACAGGCCCGTGCCAGACCTGCCTCAATGTCGCCACCGGTTTGAATCTGTACAAGCACGGCTTCCGACTGGGCCTGGGACAGTTCCACAATTACGGGTGAGCCCTGCTTCGCACTGGTCGGCCAGTGAATCCTACGAAGAGAGTCCCCAACCTCGTACGGTCTCAGGCCCAGAAATTCCTCGCTTCCCCCCCTTCGGGTGAGATCCGGTGCCTCATCTCCCGTCTCCATCGGACGCGCGAGGACAGCGCCCGGTCGCCTCTCCGGGTAGACCAGCATTTCCGCCTCCAGAACCACCGTCCGAATTCGTCGGAAGAGGCCAAATGGAAAGCTCGAGCTGATGACAACTCCCTCGAGTTGATTCAACCCACGTTCCTTGAACTGATACGAAAGCGGGACATCCACTCGCTGCCCGGGTGGAACCGAGCTCACCGTGCAGTTCGCCTGTCCTCCGAGTTCCTCGAGCACCAAGGAATAGGCCGACAAGCCCCGTCGATGATTCGCCACGGAGAGGATTCCGGGTGCCCCCTCATTTGCGAACGCTTCGGCAGGAAGACGCCGTTCCAAACGAAGACCGCGGAAGTGCCACTCGCCCAAGACATTCTGCAGGACCAAAAGAAACAGCAGCATCGCCAGCAGCAGGTACAGCAAATTGTTGCCGGTGTTGAGGGAGGCCATCAACACGCCGAAAATCAACAACAGAAACCACCACCCCTCCACCGTGGGCCGAATCCGAACGGCCGCAGCCCAACGGATCCGCAGTTCCTGGACCCAGGCGTTCAGACCGGCGCGGGAACTTCCCAGAGCAGCTCCTCTATGGCCTGTCGATCCGCTCCCTTTCCATCCGCCCGAGGGACCACACGGTGAGCCAACACAGGGACCGCCATTTCTCGAACGTCCTCAGGGATGCAGTAGGTCCGTCCTCGGACAACGGCCAGTGCACGGATGGCACGGTACAACGCCTCTGCACCACGAGTGGACACCCCTCGGAGAAGCCGAGAGTCGTTTCGGGTCTTGTCAATGAGATCCAAGAGGTGATCTTCAACAGCCTCATGAACCTCCACCTCTCCCACACTGCGGATGAGCGAGGACAACTCCTCCTCACTCAGGGCGGGCATGAGTTGCTTTTGGCGAAATCCACCCGCTCGCAGCACGGCTCGCTCTGAGTTCCGGTCGGGGTAGCCCATTGAGAGCCGAATGAGAAAGCGGTCCAGCTGAGAATCGGGGAGCAGAAAGGTCCCCGAATGCTCGTGGGGATTCTGGGTTGCGATCACCATGAAGGGATTGGGAAGCTCGTGCGTCACGCCGTCGGAGCTCACTCGCCGCTCATTCATCGCCTCGAGAAGCGCTGACTGGGTTTTTGGGGGAGAGCGGTTGATCTCGTCGGCGAGAATCACGTTGCCAAAAAGGGGCCCCTTTCGAAACGAGAACTGCTTGGACTCCGGGTCCAAAAACGTGACGCCGATCACATCGCTCGGCAGCATATCCGAGGTGAACTGAATGCGGCTGAATGCACCGCCGAGCGCCCCTGCAAGCGCATTGGCGAGTGTCGTCTTCCCTACCCCAGGGACATCCTCCAGAAGGAGGTGACCGCCCGCTAAAAAAGCCACCAGGGCTTGTTCGATGACGGCACTCTTTCCCTGAATGACCTCCTCGATGCGACCTACGACGCGTGCGACGCGCTCGTCGGCGCCCGGTGTACTCGAGACTGGAGCACTCATGAACCACTGCCGGCGTAAACTCCAGCCGTCAGCAACTGGTAGGAACACCCCGCCTCGATGTCCGTGACGTCCGCACCCACGCCAACGATCTCAAAGACCTCGGTGCCGATCCAGTCCAAGTCTCGCGGTTGTGTGTCGATGGTCAGGCTCTCCCAGTCTCGGCCCGATGCCCCCTCAGCCGGCAGCGTCGCCAAGATTTCATTGACGCGGGTTTCGATGTCACAACCACCACCCGTCTGCTGCATGAAAGCTTCCCCGGAAAGCTGCCATTGGATGTAATTGTCATCCGAGTCCCCCCGAGACTCTTTCACGACCGAGGACTCGTACGTCAAGCGGCATCCCCCCAAGACGCCAGCAGCAAAGCTGTTGTACTCCCCTTCCTCGAATATGGCGAGGTTGGTCGCGCTTCCCTGAAAAGAGAGTGCGTAGGTCATTTCGTCAAAAAAAGACACCGGTGGGGTGTTGCAATCTTCATCTACGCCGACAGCCGTGATCTCCCAATGGGTGTAGTCCTCGCTCCTCTGCGAACCACCACAGGCAAAAAACGCGGGCAAGGCAATCAACAGAACAGAAAATGCAAACGGCTTCATGGGTCTCTCCGGAGCGGTCTGAAGCATAACACTGCCACACGAGCATTCTCGCAAAAGCCTCGTCTGCTGATTGCGGGGTGCACCAAAGAAATGGCGGGGTTAGACCTCCGGTCTATTCCACGCCAAATCAGGACACTCCATGGCCCAGCCCACCCAAGACATCTTCCTCGCCCGCCCCGATGACATCGCAGCACTGCGCAACCGCTTTGAACAGTCCAAAGCCGATGGGTTGCAAGTTTTGCATCTGCATGCTCCCTCAGGTGGCGGCAAGAGGGCCTTGATCTCTGCTTTCAACCGACGGCTTGGCGGTCTCGACTCCGATGTCTTCCACTTTTCGCCCACGCTTGTGGATGAGGAGGACGGGGTTCGAACCATGATGCGCATGTGGGCCTCACTCTATGGACCGCTCCACAACAACACGGCGCTTCGAGGGAAGGTTGAGATGATCCTCAATGCCCAGCTGCCGCAGCACCCCAAGCGTGTGCAAGGTTGGCTGAGGGCATTCGTCGATGGCGTGAAGAAGGGGGGGCCGAAACCCGGTGAAGACTCCTTCCAGTTGATGGTTCCCAAGGACAACCCGCTCGCGGGTCTCGTCGAAGTCTTGGCTGCAATCTCCAGCAAGATGCCTGTTGTCGCCCACCTCAACAACGCCCACAACAGCCACTCTGTGGCCACCTGGGCGATGCTCGAGGCCCTCATGGACCGATGCAAAGACAACAAGATGCTGCTCGTGCTCACCACGGAGTCGATGGATGAAGCCGGAAGCGCCATCTTCCCTCCACCCATGCTGCACCTTCTGGAGCGAAAATCGGGGAATGTCGAGACCGAGGCTCTCGCCCCCTGGAGCAGTGAGGAGGTCAGTGCCTACCTGAGTTCCAAAGGCATCGAGGGCAATGCCGAGGCCATCGCTCGCATCGGCATGGGTCGACCCGCCTTCATTGCCGAGCTGATTGACTACCTCAATGAGAACGGCCGCTTGGGAGACGGACTCGAGGATCAGACCCTCGCCACCCTCTACCCTCGTGATGTGGACGAGGAGGAACTCGAAGCCGCTGGAGAGGACAACGCCAAGAAGCACGCAGGAGCTCAGGACGTCCATGATGTTGCGTTTTCTGCGGCCTTGCTCGGCCAGTCCTTTCCGTCCCGTCTCGTCGCCGAGATTGGAGGCTGGGACCAGGAGTCTGTGGACGATCTTTTGGATGCTGCGGGCGGACTCTTCGCTGAAGACCAGTTCTCCCAGCCCTTCCAGACCTGGATCTACCGCTTCACTCGAGCAAGCTGGAGACAAGGGGTCCTGGACGCCTACCTCCAAAGCGATGAACACTCCGAGAAGGCTCTCGAGAAGGGACGCCAGACCGCATCCTTTATGGAGCGCTTTCTGGTGCCCCAGGGTGCCCAGTTCATCACGAAAACTGCACGGATTTGGTCGACTCTGGGAGACAACGAGCGCGCCAAGCTGCTCACCCAAATGGCGATTGGTTCGGATCCCCCCGACGCCTGGGCCATGACCCACGACCTCATGAAATTCTATCCAGAAGCCGACTGGTCGGACCGTATGCGGCGGTCGGTGTACATGAATCTCCTGGATCGGATGGTGTTGGCAGCGCCCGTTCAGCAGGCCGACAGCCTCTACAACGAGGCCATTGAATTCGCGCAGTCCCAGGAGGACCGTGCCATGCAGGCTTGGACTCTGTTTGCTGGATCCCGTCTGGATCTGCGTCGCCAGGATCACTTCCGAGCACGCGATCGAGCCGCCGATGCCTTGACCCTGTACCTCGGCGAAGAAAATGCTGCGAAAGCGGCCGAGGTCTACAACCACCAGGCCATGATCGAGTTCACCGATGGCAAACCCGAGGCCGCTCTCGAGCTCGTTGACAAAGCCATTGCTCAGGGGCAGATCGAAACCCCGGATGGGAAAAAAGTCATGCCTCAGGTTGCAGCCTCGTCGGAGTTCCTTCGCGGTCTTGTGGCTCGGCGCTCCAAAGACTTTGAGAAGGCGGCCACCCACTTCCGAACTGCCAACGAGATTGCTGGCAATACCGGACAACCGGCGGTGGCCCTCGATGCTGGCCTGAACTACGGCGAGTCTCTGTTGCTCGGTGGAAAGCACCAAGAAGCTGCCGACATTCTCACCAAGGTGGTTCAGATTGCTCAAGCACTTCGAAACCCCCAACGCTTGAGAACGGCCAGCTCCCTTCTCACGCAGACCATGGGTGCGCTCAAGAAGCACAAAGAAGCCCTGGAGCACGCCAAGAGAACCCTCGGCCTCACCCAGCAGCTCAAGCTGCAACAGTATCTCGGGGTGGATCTCTACAACGTCGGATTCTTCACGATGGTCGATGGAGACCTCCCCCAAGCCCTCGCCATCTACCGTGAGGCCCTCAAGGCCACCAATCTCCAGCGTGATGCCGGATTCGCCAAGGAGTTGTTGTTCAACTCGGCCATGACCGCCGCGCGTCTTGGCTCAGCCGAGAAAGACAATGCCAAGAAGAAAGCGCTCCTGACCGAGTCCAAGGAACTCTTTTCGAAGTGCCTTCCAGCAGCCAAACACGCCAATGACTTGCCCAAGGTGGCTGCCAGCGCGGATCAGCTCGCCAACCTCCTCATGGGCCTCGATAAGAACCCCGCTGGGGCTAAGCAGATGCTTGAGGACGCCTTGGACGCCGCGAAAACCGCAAACTTGGCAGACATGGTGACCATGCTGGAGAAGAAGCTCGCCGATCTCGAAAATGCCTGATTAGGGCTCCGACTCCACGGCCCGGAGTCGAAACTCGAAATCTTGCTGTGTGGTCAATCCTGCCTGGTAGGTCACCGTCTCGCTGTCGACCCACCTGGCCCCCTCGTGGATCCAGGCGGATCCTTCGGGGTTGGCGTAACCAAAAGAGTACGCGGGCTCTCCACCCCGGAGGTATTCGCCGAGGGCCTCCACGCGGACCACGTGGTAGGGACCGTAGCGATCCTGCAGCAGCAGGACATGGGTCTCATCCGGCGAGAGCACATCGAAGCGCCAATCCGAGAAGTACAACGACCCCTTGGGCTCGAAGGGCAGGACCTCTCCACCCTCCAAAACGACGTCCATTCGGGTCACGCCAAAGCTTGAGCGCACCCCGTCGGGAACCGCATTGCCCCAGAATCGAATGCGCACCCCGGCAACCGCGATCTCATGGACAACTTCATCCTCCACTGCAACGCGTTTTTTGGGCGCCAGCGGTTCTGAAACCGGGTCGGGGGGAACCACCTGCCCCGAGGAGCAGCCAAGAAGCGCCACAGTCATTCCCAAAACAAACGGTTTCATCGCCGTAATACTACTCAAGATGGGTTCATTTGAGGGGGATTATTCATTGACGAAAGGCTCAAAAACAGGCATTTGTCTTCTGGTACCTCGGAGACCTCGTGAAGGCATTATGGATCATTGTGGGTTGGGTTTTTCTGATGCAGCCCGCCTCGGCGCAGACGACGTCGTCGTCCTGCGACTCTACTCCTTCCTGTGTGACCGACCTCGCCAACGTGGTCGATGCCATGGCCAATGGCAGCATGCCGTTCATCGGAAACGCCGCCGCGACAGCCACGCAGCGCATGGATCAGGCCCACGATAAACTTCTCGAAGAACGGGGCTACGGGCTCTACTACGGCAACAGACTGACCGATGTCGACGAGTGGCCCGGTGTGCTCCCCCAAGACTGCACCACCTTCGTGCTCGAAATTCTCA
>JAYXVV010000204.1:0-4807 GCA_036021505.1 Myxococcota bacterium
TACAACTGCACCCCAGTCCCGTACAGGACCAAAGATGCCCCATGCTCATTGGGGGGATAGCCTTCCTGCATGAAGACTCTGCACCGACCCGACCTTCTCCTCTGGTCTCATTTTGATGAAGACCGAAACATCGACTTCAACAGTGTTCTCTGGGTACGCCCCTCCGGAAATGTTGTGTTTGACCCTCTTCCGGCAACCGATCACGACATGAGGCACCTGGCGTCGCTTGGTCCTGTCGCAGCCATTCTGATCAGCAATTCCGACCACACCCGAGATGCCCTTGCATTCGCGGAACTCACGGGTGCAGAGATCTATGGCCCCCGTGCGGAAAAGGACACGTTTCCCATTGTGTGCGACCACTGGCTTTCGGATGGTGACGAGCCCTTTCCAGGGCTCCTCACCTACGCATTGGACGGCTCGAAGACACCCGGAGAGTTGGCATTTGTCTTGGACGGCACAACCCTGTTCACGGGCGATCTCATTCGTGCACATGCTGCGGGCAGCCTCACGTTGCTTCCCCCCGACAAGCTCAGCTCCCCAGAGGACACGAAGGCTTCACTGGCGCGTCTCCTCGGAGAAACCCATATCGAAGCCGTCCTCGTTGGTGATGGATGGCCCGTGTTTAGAGAGGGCCATCTACGGCTTACGGAGCTGTATGAGGCCCATTGACTGATTCCTTGCGAAGGAGTTCCAGTTCCGGCGGGCCCAACTCACCGCCAGATTCCTGGCACTCTCGAAGAAGCCCGACCTGCTCTGCTTCCCGCTTCAACAGACCCAGCAGTCTCGCCTTTTGACAGATCCACTCCCCCGAGAGGCCTCCCGTGTTTGTGGCGAATTGCGTGAGCACATCCAGCGCTCGCTCGGGATCCTGTTGGCCCACAAAAAACCGCACTGCATCAAGATGTACCTGCGGATTTTCGGGCTCACGAATCAGAGCCTTTTCAAAGTGGGGAACCGCCTCTTGCACACGCCCGATACGCCACAAGGTCAGTGCAAGGTCAGCATGAGCTGTGGGATGGAAAGGGTCATTTTCCAACGCAGCCTCAATCGCGCGAACCAATACCGCAGCTCCGCTGCGCTCCTGTAGACGGTCCCGGAGAAGCGCCTCAGCCCCCACACTCTCCAGGTACGCATCGGCTTCCTCGACGTTCCCTTGAGTGTCCAAAACCATGACTCGAAGCTGCTGGATCCCCTGCAACGGGCCCCAATCCGACTCCCATTGATCGAGTTGGTCGAGCATTTCCTCGAGGTCGTACCCCGCGCCTCCACTTTGAGCCATCGCCATCAACGGGATGCGGGATTTGATGTCCTCCGTGGGGAGATTCTGAATCGGCGTGGAGACATATCCCAAGGCCTCAAGCTGAGAGATTTCTTTCGCATTCAGCTGCCGAGAAGGAAGAATGCTGTCTTCAGCGCGTGGATGCATCGAGCGACCCGACTCCAAGCCTGCGCGGTCCGTGTCATCCCGGAAAAGGTTGGTGAGCTGGCCTGGGTCCTGCTGAACATCGAAACGCTCTGGCTGGGGGCTGTCAATCCACACCATCGACTCCCGAGCCCAACCGAACAACGGAGAGGCATTGTAGAGGTATGCTGGCTCTCCGCTCTCCATCAAGAGGTCTCGATCGCCGGGAGCCTCGCCCCCTTCACTTGCCTTTACCAGGCTCCGTCCTGACATTCCCTCCAAGTCCAATTCGAACCAATCCGCCAGCGTGGGAGCCACATCCACAAGTGAAACCGGACCGGTCACCGTGGAGCCCGCGGCCAAGCCAATCCCCGTTGCCTTTCCCGCCCAAAACACGAGAGGAATTCGCATGGTGCTGTCGTAAATCAAAGAGCCATGCGTCCATTCTCCATGCTCCCCCAGCCCCTCTCCATGATCCGAGGTGACCACAACCACGGAGCTGGACAGGGCCCCAAGCCGGTCCAAGCGCTTCAGGAAGTCATGGGTGAGCCGATCCGTGTCCCAAATCTCTGCTCGATAGGGATCGCTGTGGATCCTCAGTGCGTCGGAGCTGGGTTCCCACGGACGGTGAGGCTCGAACAAGTGAACCCAAACAAAGAACGGCTGGGCCCCCTGCTCTTCCACCCACCGACTTGCTGCAGCGAGTGTACTCTCCGCAGAACGCTCAGGAAAATGCCCGCCCGAGGGGCTGGTCTCCATGGCATCATCGTAGCGGTCGAAACCCCGACCCAGCCCGTAGTCTTGACCCAATACAGCCGCTGAGACGAATGCCCCGGTCGAATAGCCCTTTGCGGCGAATGCTTCTGCCAGGGTGGCGGTACTGGGCCTCAGTCGATGAAACCCATTGACTCGAACGCCATGGTCCTGGGGGTAATGCCCGGTCAACAGCGAAGCATGAGCGGGCGTCGTCAAGGGCACCGTGGTCCTGGCGTTGGAGAAAGACACCCCCTCTTTTGCCAACGCCATCAAGTACGGCGCCGTTCCGAGGTCCAGGTAGTCCGCACGAGTCGTATCCCAGGTCACCACCACCACGTTGGCCGGCTCAGGCTGCGAGCAACCCGAACTCCAAACCAGCAGCGCCCCCAACGCAACCGCACGATTTATAGAGGGATTCACCCGAATCAGTTGTTCCCGAACACGAGGTTCAGATCGAGGTCCAGCTCCCAGCTTCCGGAGCTGTCAATCACGATGTTCGCGATGCTGGTGCCTTGAGTGGAAATGAGATCGCCGCTCTGGGGGCCCGCCGGGAATCCTGAGGCATCATCGTCAAAGATCGCCATCACATAGTAGGGTGTCGATCGCGGTGTGAGGCCTTCCAACAAGTACGACTCAGAAGCACTCGAGTCCGAGAAGTCTGCACTTGCAGAGTACTCCGCAATCGGGGGATTCTGGGCCGTCTGCGGATCGCCATCAAAGAACCAAACGGCGAGCGTGCCCACACCGTCCTCCTGTACCGCTGCGGAGCGAGTCACCGTACCCGATAGCGTGGCATCGCCATCTGTATCGCTGTCGGTGTCGGTATCCGTGTCCGTATCCGTGTCGGCATCGGCATCGGCATCGGTGTCGGCATCAGCGTCGGCATCCGTGTCCGTGTCGGTATCGGTGTCGGTGTCGGTATCCGTGTCCGTATCCGTGTCCGTATCGCTGTCCGTGTCGGTATCCGTGTCCGCCTCGCCCGAATCCGTCACGCCGCTGTCGTGGGTGCACTCGGGGTCTTTGCAGGCCGTCAGACCCACGGCGGCGCTTGTTCCAAGGACAATGAAAAGTTGATGGGCTTTCATGGCAGAGCTCCTCCGATGAGTTCATACGGTGCGTATACGCAAGTGTGGATCATTGACTCTCGCTGCGTCAATACTCCACAGGGAACAAAACCCAAACCGGGCCCCCATGGCAGAGCCACGAGAACCCGGTTGTTGAGTTGCATGCCCACCGTCTGGGGGCACACTCTTGGCGCTATTGAGTGAGGTCCGCGGCGTTGCGTGGAACCATCTTGAATGCACCGTAGGTGTAGTCCAAGGGACCCGTGATGGAGGAGTAGACGTCTCCAATCGCGGGAGACACGTAGGTCTCGTCATCTTGGAGGAACTTGTCGTCTACAGAGAGCCCTGTGGTGGTTGCCCACTCACCGTAGTTGTTGGCCTCTGAGGCAGCCGTAACGTTCTCGATGGTGATGAGAACGCTCTCGTACATCTCAGCAACAGCCACATCAGCGAGGTCCGCCTCGGAGACGACCAATGCGTCGGGCACGTCAGCCGAACCGGTCACAACAATCGCAGCACCTTCAACCGATGCATCGATCTCCGTCAGGCCGTTGTACTCAATCAACGATCCGGTGATCTCGACCACATCCCCTTGGGTGGGGAACACTTCAGCGCCTGATCCGTGGTAGACCCAAATCCCAGCGTGAGCTGCGGATGCGTCCTGCATGAAGAATCCATAGCCACTGTTGGGCGTGGTCACCGTGGCCGTCACGGTCACGGTATCGCCATCGGCGTAGCCGTCGTAAGCCTGCATCTTGGCAATCTCGGATTCCACAGGGGGTTCACCGGTATCGGTGTCCGTGTCGGTGTCCGTGTCGGTGTCGGTATCGGTGTCCGTGTCGGTATCCGTATCCGTATCCGAGTCACTGTCCGTATCGGTGTCCGTGTCGGTATCCGTGTCGGTGTCCGTGTCGGCAGGCTCGCTGGTGTCCGTACCGGTGTCGTTTGCAGGCTCGTCCTTGATGCAACCGATGGTTCCAAGCATCATCGACGCACAGAAGATAAGAGAATAACGCTTCATTTTGCTCTCCCGGGTAAGTGAAGGCCCGCCACGTAACCCTTTTTTCGACCTTGTCCATCAAAGCCCCTCCTCCCGCCTCTAAGCTCAAGTTTTTCCACGGCTTTTCCATGGTGAAGGTTCCCTTTTGTTTTGCATGGATTGCGGCACTCCTTGCCCACGGCCCCCAGCCCATCCAGGACTCCCTTCGACGCCTGCGTCAGCCCCCCCAGCTTGAAGCGCCTGTGGCCGTCGTCCGAGTTCCTTTGGATGCTGCTCATTGGACTGCGGAGGACCGCACCCAACGACTGGGATCCCTCCTGAATCTTCCCCTCCTCGACCTCACCCGAGAAATTGTTCCCTCCGAGAACGGCATGCCGATGAATGCCGGAGGCGAGCTGTTTCAACTTGGACGGCATTGGGATGGCGTACACCGATCCATCCGATTTTCGAGGACAAGTCCCGTTCGTCCCTTTGCCGAGGCACTCGGGTTCGACCCCTTGGACGCGAACTACGATCTCCGTGGGGCCCCGCGCGCGCCCGGGGGTGCGGGCGCGCGTGTGGGGGGGGGGGGGGGGCGGGGGCGGC
>JAYXVV010000205.1:0-6498 GCA_036021505.1 Myxococcota bacterium
CTGGGACCCGAAATCGACACCGAACTCTCCGTCACCACCGGAATCGTGTTTCGGGGGGACCTCGGCCGATCGGAGCTAAAGGCCTATGTCGAGAGCGGTGAGGGCAGCGCCTGCGCCGGAGGCTATCAGATCGAAGGCCGAGGTGCATGGCTTATCGAGCGCGTCGAGGGCGACTGGTTCAATGTTGTGGGCCTCCCAATACTGGACGTTGTCTCCACCCTCCGGAATCTTGGTTGGCGAATGGGAGGGGCCCGGAGTCCTGTGTTGGCGGCTCCTCGGGCAGGGGTTTAAGGGAGGGAGTATGCCGCCGGATGAGCCAGGTCTTCTCGAGGAGTTTTCAGAGATTGTTGCTGCGTCTCGCAGCCTGATTGAGGCCGATTTGGCACGCGGTGTGCGGGGGTATTCGCGGCTGACTCGTGCGCAGATTCGTTCGGCAATCGCGGTGTCCGCGAACTCCGAGGAGTTGAGTCCGGCTTCAAGGGTCGAGGGTCTGCGTGAAGATCCTCCAGAGCAGACGGTTCAGACGCAATCGGTGATGCGCGAAGGTGAGGGGACTCAGGTGGTTTTGGAGTCGCCAGAACGACCCCGAGTGTTGGTGGTTGGCGGGGTATGCAGCGCGATGGAAGAAGAGAGGGGTCAACCTTTTCTTGGAGAAGGAGGCGCCATGCTGGAGAAGATGTTGAAGCATGTGCTTGGCCTCGAGCGAAGCGGGACAGCGCTCGTCATGCTCCGCGCGGATTCTGAGGGCAGTGACGCCTACGGCCGGGAGTTGTCTGCTCTCGTGGCCAGTCTCGAGCCCCGCATGATCTTGGGCATGGGAACAGTAGCTGTCGAGGCGCTCGCCTCCGGGACGGAGTCAGGAACGCCTGCGCTCGGGAAATGGGGACTCTTCGAGGGGCGTCCGGCGATGTCCACCTGGGACCCCGAGCATCTCCTCGCTCAGCCCGCAGACAAGCGGCAAGTCTTCGCCCACCTCAAGTTGTTCCGGCAAAAAATGGAAGCCATGGGGGTCATGTGAACCTGGCACTCTGGGCAGCAGTGGTGGTGGGGTTGGCACAGGCGCCAAATACCGTCCAGCTGCGTGGTCAAGTGGACTCGGATCAGCAGGGCCAGGTCAGGATCGAAGTCTTGAGGTCGCAAGGGAGTGGAAAAAACACCCTGTTGCTCTGGTCGGGGTGGGTCCAGGGCCCGAGTACCTTCGCTGTCAACATTCCGAGTGATTTGGGTGATGTCCTTCTCCGAGCCGCACTGGATCTCAAGCGGGATGGCATCGGTCCCGACGACCCTCAGATCCCCATTCCCATCCGCTTGAACGTGGGCAGTGAAGACATTGGGGGCGTGGATCTGCGGATTCGGCCTCCGATTCACCCCTCTCCCTCGCTGCCTGCCGTCCCGGCTCGGCCGGGGGCCCCTCCGCCTGAAAGTCCAACAAGAGGCAAGGCCTCCGGGACTCCCTAAGTGTCAAGTATTGCTGGCTGCTGAAAGATAATTTGGTTATGCTCGGAGTCTGACGAACGGCTTCGGGGGGACCGAGGCAGAACAGAGGAGCAAGGAATGCTCGTGTTGACGCAAAGAGAAGGGGAGATCCTCGAGGTTGGAGACAACGTCAAGATCTACATCAAGCGGATCAAAGGAAATTGGGTACGCTTGTGCATCGATGCGCCTCCTGACGTGCAGCTCCAGCGCATTCCAGCACCCATGATTGTGCCGTCAGAGGAAGAAGAAGGGGTTCAAGTCGTCCGAATCAACCGCAGGCGGTAAGGACGAGTCGTGGATGCCTTCGAGGAGCGCTTGGCGCCCTATGACTATGTTCTTCCGGAATCCCTGATCGCCCGGTATCCGAGTGAGCGACGGGACGGTGGACGGTTGCTCGTGGTCGGTTCTGAGGAAAATGACCATCGGCGAATACGGGACTTACCGGATTTTTTGGACGCAGGAGATGTGCTCGTAGTCAACGACACACGGGTCATGCCAGCACGTGTCGCCTGTCGCCGAAGCAGCGGTGGGTCGGTGGAGGGCCTGTTTCTCGAGGAGGGGGCTCAGGAGGCCCGAGCCTTGCTTCGTCCTTCTCGAAGGCTCCGAGTTGGCGAGGTGTTGAGCGTGGGCGACCACACCATCGAGTTGATGGAGAAGAGAGATGGGGGAGAGTGGGGGGTGCGCTGCAGCTGCCTGGCTGCCGAGTTGATGGCCGCTCACGGGGAGATGCCACTGCCTCCATACATGCGCCGCTCGGCGGGGTTGGAAGACAAGGAGCGCTATCAAACCATCTTTGCGGCCAAGTCCGGGGCAGTAGCCGCGCCCACAGCAAGCCTGCACCTGACGGAGGAAGGCATTGGCAACTTGGAAGGAAAGGGGGTTCGAGTCGCGAAGATCACCCTTCATGTTGGCATTGGTACCTTTCGTAATCTCCGTCCGGAGGACCTGCAGCAGGGCCGGCTCCACCCCGAGTGGTATTCGGTTCCCGAAGATACTGTCGACGCCATTCGCAACTGCCGCCGACTCGGTGGTCGGGTCGTTGCTGTGGGAACAACGGTTGCACGAACCCTGGAATCCGCGACACCTGAAAATCATCGGGTGCCGAGAGCGGGCGAGGACGTTACCCGGCTCTTCCTTCGCGAGGGTGCCAGCTTCCGGTGTGTCGATGGCTTGATGACCAACTTTCATCTCCCCCGCAGCAGCCTCCTCATGTTGGTTTGTGCTTTTGGGGGGCGGAAACGCATCCTCAGCGCCTACCAGGATGCCATTCAAGAGAACTATCGCTTTTACTCCTATGGCGACTCCATGCTCATCCTTTGAAGAAATCCATCGCGCCGGTGCAGCGCGTACGGGGAAGCTGACGCTTTCGCACGGAACCCTCTCAACCCCTGCGTTTATGCCTGTCGGCACTGCGGGGTCCGTGAAGGCGCTTGATCCTCGGGACATCGTGGCCACTGGGGCAGAGATGGTTCTGGCAAACACCTACCACCTGTGGGTGCGCCCAGGGCACAAGCAGATCGCGAAACTGGGGGGGCTCCACCGGTTTATGAATTGGGATGGGCCCATACTGACGGACTCCGGTGGCTTCCAGATTTTCTCGTTGAAGAAGTTCTGCAAGGTCACCGAGGAGGGCTGTCGCTTTCGTTCTCCGCTGGATGGTGAATGGCGTTTTTTGAGCCCAGAGTTGGCCATTGAAATCCAAGAGACCCTCGGCGTTGATGTTGCCATGGTTCTGGACGAATGCATCGAGTGGCCGGCCGATAGAGAACGGGTGCAACGCTCCACTCAGCGAACCACCCGATGGCTCAAACGTTGTATTGCTGCTCGACAGGCCCCCAGTGAGACGGCTGTTTTTGGGATTGTACAGGGTGGCTTTTACGAGGACCTGAGGGTGGAACACGCCCAGGAAATTCGGGAGCTCCAACTGGATGGTTTTGCCATCGGCGGTCTGAGTGTTGGAGAGCCCAAGGAAGAACTCCTGAGGATGGTGGAGGTCGCCGCACCCCATCTGCCGAGGGACAAGCCCCGGTATCTGATGGGAGTGGGCTATCCCTGGGATATCGTAGAGGCGGTTTCCCGGGGCGTTGACCTTTTCGACTGTGTTCTGCCGACACGAAGTGCCAGGTTCGGAGGGCTTTTTACGAGTGTGGGCCGGATAAATATTAAGCACGCTCGATACAAGGATGATTCTAATCCACTCGATCCCGCGTGTACGTGTTATACGTGCCGGTCTTTCAGCCGGGCCTACCTCCGGCATCTCTTCATTTCTGGTGAGGCGCTGGCGCCTCGATTGCTGACGCTGCACAACCTGACTTTCTATCAGAACCTGATGAAACGGCTCCAAGAAGCCATTGCGTCGGGACCTGAGAGCTTGGAAAGCTTGCGCAAAGAAGCCTGGGGATGGGAGCGCCGCTTTGGAGACTCAACTCCGTGCTGACAGGAGAACGTAAAGAATGGCTTTAATGAGCACCGTGATTGGACTGGGTCTTCCTGCGCAGGAGGCCGCACCTCCGCCTCCCAATGCGAGCCCAATCTTCCTGTTACTGATTTTTTTCTTCATCTTTTATTTGATGGTCTTGCGTCCCCAGACCAAGGCGCGTCGCGCCCATGAGGCCCTCAAGGCGGGACTCAAGAAGGGCGACAAGGTGATTACCGACGGCGGAATCATCGGGACCGTATTCAAAGTGGAAGAAGGCAAAGTGGTCCTGGACATCGGGAACCGCGTGCATATGTCTTTCCTCAAACATTCGATTCGCCAGCGCTTCTCCGGCGCTGAGGACAAGGAGTAGCCATGGGTGGTTCATGGTGGGCCCGGTTTACCGTAATTCTGCTGGCCCTGTGTGGTGCGCTGTACGTGCTCTCGCCGACCCTGATCGGCAACGATGCCCAGGACCGGCTCAAGGACCAGGTGTCGGAGGTCGCGGGTGAGTCCAGTGGCGCAGCCAATCAGCCTGGAATTGGAAAGGCCCTCGAAGAAAGCGTGCTGCCTGCGCTGACGAGCACCTTCGGTGCGGATTGGGTCACGGAGAGCAACTACTACGGGTCAGCGACAACCGATCGCCTTGAGATCGTTGTCAGCGAAGACAAGGACATGGATGTGATCAACGCCGCCCTCTCTGAGGTCGAAGGTGTGGTTGCAGAGCCTGGCGAGCGAGACAGTGAGATTTGGATCACGGTCAAGGAGTCGGGGTGGCGTGCCCTGCTTCCCGATACCCGCATCAATCTTGGCCTGGATCTTCAGGGTGGAATCGACCTCACGTTGACCGTCGAGGTCGGCGAGGCGATCTCGTCTTCGGTCAGCCGCGATGTCCAGAGCATTGAGGACTCTGCGGTCGACATGGGCATCACTGTGGACCAGGTACGGCGTCAACGGGGTGAGTTCGTTGTCGAGGTGGCTGCCACAGGGGTGGATCGTGCGGAGATCACAGAGGCTGTGCGCCGCAATGGGGACTACATCGCTGACTCTTCTTATGAGGAAGATGGGGTCACCTGGTACCCTTACGAGCTCTCGGACGAGGCACAAGTTGAGGTCGCCAACCGTGCTGTAGACCAGGCTCTTGAGGGCTTGCGCAACCGCGTGGATGCCACGGGTGTGAAGGAGCCAAGCATCGTCAAAAAAGGAGATGGAATCAACATCCAGCTCCCCGGTCTCGACAATCTTCAGCAGGCAATCGATGTGATCGGAACCACTGCTGTGCTCGAGTTCTACTTGGTGGACGAGGAGTTTGATACCGTCGAGCTCGAAAAAGGCCTGATTGCTGCTGAGGAAGCACTCGCCACCACGGATTACGAGGACGATGCTCGCCTCAGTGACTGGCTCGCTGATGAGGGCATTGTGGGTGAAGACCGGATGGTGCTCTGGGAGTACATCACCCGAGACGACGGTGCGGAGCGAAGGGACACCCCCTACGTGCTCAAAACTCCGGCCATGATCAGCGGCGACGACATCAATGATGCATTCGTCCAATGGGACCGTCTTGGCGACCCCTATGTGTCGCTTGAGTTCAAGGGGCCGGGCGGCAAGAAGTTTGGTCAGGTGACGGGGGACAATGTTGGGAAGCGCTTCGCGATTGTTCTCGACGACCAGGTTCGTTCCGCACCGGTGATTCGCGAGAAGATCTCGGGTGGACGGGCTCAGATCAGCATGGGTGCGGGCGATGTCAGCTCGATGCAGAACGAGGCCCAGGTGCTGTCGATGGTACTCCGAACCGGTGCGTTGCCGGCACCCGTCACCATCGCGGAAGTCCGCACTGTGGGAGCCCAGCTTGGCGCAGACTCCGTCGATCAGGGTGTCCGAGGCACCATGGTCGGGGGCGTGCTGGTCTTGGTGTTCATGCTGATCGTCTACTCCAAGATTGGCATTGTTGCGAACATTGCACTGGCGATGAATGTGGTGTTCATCCTGGCACTGCTGGCCCTGATGGGCGCTACCCTCACGCTTCCAGGGATTGCAGGAATCGCCTTGACGGTGGGTATGGCGGTGGATGCAAACATCATCATCTACGAACGAATACGCGAGGAGCTGCGATTAGGAAAGACGGCGAGGTCGGCGGTAGATGCTGGCTTTGAGAACGGATTCTCCGCGGTTCTCGATGCCAACGTGACGACGGCCATCGCGGGTATTGTTCTCTACAGCTACGGAACAGGCCCCATCAAGGGCTTTGCCGTGACGCTTCTGATTGGCATTGTGACCACTCTCTTCACCGCGGTCTTCGTCTCCCGCACCTTCATGGACTTCTTGGTCCGTAAGTCGACCACCCGTCTGGCGATGTGAGGCTGAAATGCAACTGATCAAACCCGGTACCAAAATTGATTTCATTGGCATGCGCAAGAAGACCACTGTGCTGTCGGTGGTGCTTGTTGTTCTTTCCCTGTTCCTCTTTGTGACCAAGGGCCCCAACTGGGGCATCGACTTCACCGGCGGCAGTGAGATCCATGTTGATTTCGAGGAGCCTGTCGAAATTAGCGAGGTTCGATCCGCTGTGGTTTCACTGGGACTCTCCGGGGACGCCGTTCAGCAGG
>JAYXVV010000206.1:0-35517 GCA_036021505.1 Myxococcota bacterium
TCAACGAAGCCCAGTTGTCCGCGATGGCGGATGCTTCCAAACAACAAGGAAAAACGGAGGTCGCTGACCAAGTTGCTGAGATTCTTATTTCTCGATTTTCCGACGCCTCGACCTGATCGAGGCGAGAACAAACAGAGACGCCGCCCATGAAAATGGTGTGGCAGCCTGTGCAGCGCATCCCACCGGAGCCGGGCTTCTGTCCAGGACCTTGAAGAATTCACCTGCCCAGATCCTCTCCCCATCGTCCACGGTGACCATACGCTCTCCTAGCGGGGCGTCATCCTCAATCCAGGCATTCACAACAATGCTGCTCTCGCCCACCTGCCGGATCTCTTGAACGAGAATGCCTTCCCCGAGGTCGACCTCATACACCCCTGCAAGGGCCTTGCTCGTGGTGATCTCCAACTGAAGATCGGAGCCCTGGCGCCCCACCGAAGGATTCAAGCCGCTGACCTTTGGGCGCTCCTTTCCATCGATCACTTGCACCGCCGAGACCATGGAAGAACTGAAGGCCCCGGACTGGACGCTGACCACTCTTGGCCCAGGAACGGCATCCTGGGCCACCTCCAAACGAACAATCAACGTGTCAACATCCCGCACATCCACCTGCGAGACCTCCACACCCTGACCAAAATTCAGCTGAACGTCGTCTTGGACAAAGAGGAGGTTTTCGGAGTGAAGTTCTGCACGGATCTGATCGCCTTGAAATACGAGTTGAGGGTCGACTTCGAGGATACGCGGAACAGCGGAGTCCAGAAGCACCTCTGCCGACGCGTCCCCCTCTCCCGCATCGTAGATGGCTGTCACATAAAACCGGTCTAACCCCCCACCCAAGAGGTCCACCTCCGCCTCTGTACCGAGTGTCTCCAGAAGGAACTCATCGGCCTGGTAGAGCCAATAAGCCACCACGGACAGACTGGTGTCCGGGGGACTCCAGGTCATCAGAGCCCTGGCCGAATGCACAACACCCTCCGGACCAGAAAGCCCCACTGGAGCAGGAAGACGAACACGAAAATCCAGTGAACCCTCGACAGGGTAACGCTCCTCATTGTCGGCATCCGACGCCACAATCCAGTAGCTGATGTCGGAGTCGTGAGGCTGACCTGGTATTTCTGCGACATATTCGTCGTTGCCAAGGGCGGACATTTCAGTGGCCAAAATCGGTCCAGACTCGATGCGATAGAAGAGCTCTACCGAATCCAGAAGCCGGTTGTCGACCACGGTGGCAAAAACCGAATAGGGACCATTGAGGTCGTCCGTATCCACGAGTTCCGTGACCCCCGAGATTCGAGGAGGCGCCACATCTCCGTCCCAGAGGTCGACACTGTCGATGAACCACCCGTCGTCTGTGACCGACGTGTCGCTGGAGAGACGAAGCCGCAGGTCGTTGAGGTTGTCCATCGAAGAAAGATCCAGAACAACCGAATGCCAGTTGGTGTTCTGCCCTGAGAAAGAGTCGCCCGAGGGGTAGCCATAGACAGGCTCCAGGCTCTGCCAAGCACCGCCATCAAAGGCTTCCAAACGACCGGCATCCCCGGTCTCAAATGCATACCAATTCTCCCAACGAAGCATCGGAACACTCAGTGCAGCAAGCGGCACATCCGGGAAGCTGAGAAAACTCTCCGAGTTGTTGCCGTAGTTCACCTCGAGTCCGGTACCGCAGGCACTGGCCCCGCTGCTGCCCTCTGCTGGCCCGGAGCGTACAACTCCGCACTCCCACACATCGGGGATTCCAGAAGAGGAAAACCCCTCAGGGCCGGACTCAAAATCCCAGCTCGAAACCAAGGTACTCCCCGAGACCATGCTGAACCAGATCCAGTTCACTCCTCATCCTCACTCTGCAGTTGATACCTGAACTGAATTCGTGCATCTGCAGGGGGGGATTCAGCCAGGGTCACTGCCCACAGTTCGGAGTCGTAGTTCCAATCTTCCTCCACCTGCCCCTCTACACTCACCCTGAGGGTGGTGGGGTCCGCGTCTTGGCCAAGAAAAAACCGCCTTGGAAACACAACGGACAAGTCTGCAAATCGCTCAAGAATCTCATTGAGATCGCTAGCACAGATGCTCTCAAAAGTTCCACCCGTCTCGTTCACAAGATCCAAATAGCGGGCTCCAGGAAATGCTGTACCGGCCGGACCGGAGCACCCTGAAGGAACATCACCGACCACTGCTGACAGCATGACGGACAGCCCCGATTGTTCGGATTCATCCCGAAGAAATTCAGTGGCAGCCTGGACCACATTTCCATCCAGCCAATCGTCGGAGTGATCGTTGGAATCGGAAACCACGATGATGTGGAGCGTTGCTTCCGGCCTCCGAAATCCACGATTGGCCCCTGAGCGATGAGGCTCACTCAGCGCAGACATCATTGCAGCGATTCCCGCTTCCTTCGAGGTGCTGCTCTCCTCAATCGTGATGGCGTTCTGAAAATCACCCTGAGGATCACTGGAACCCGGTGTGATGATCCATGGGTTGCCCCGAAGCACACCGGCATCTTCCGCCATATCGGTTGTGACCACACCCATCTGGTAGGCCAGACTTTTCTCGGACAGAACCGCTACAAATCCACTGAAGGCGTCTGCGAGAGCCGCATGCTCCCCCACCATCGACTGGGTGTTGTCGACCACCCAGAGGACATCGACCTGCGGTACGGGAGACTGAAAAATTGTCTCCGTAATCCACACCGTTGGGCGCACTTCCTCGTCAGGATCATCGATCCAGGTTTCAATGGTGCAGCCCTGCAGCAGGACCATCCCTATGCCAAGCCATGCTTGAAACCGAGACGTTCTCACAACTTCATGTCTCCTTCAGCCCTCCACAGTGTGACACATGAACCCCGCACCCCTCAACGCCTTCTGGGATTGAATTTTCGTGCTTCAACCCAGACTACCAACTCGGAGTCGGGTTCGTCGCGCCCCATCCGTATGCGCTCAAAACCAAAATTGTGATGCGTCACCCAGTCCCGCTCGTTGCCATGCCATTCGCGAACTTGTGGGGGCAGCCCCAGATTCTCCAGCGCCTGACTTCGACGCATCGCGTAGGGAAGCTCGACCCGAAGAAGTTGAACCTGCTGGTCCACAACCCGAATCATTCCTCGGTCCAATCGAATCTCGACCCCGTCTCGACCCCGTTCCACACGCTCCTGAATCTGGCCCATCTGAAGCTCAACTTCCCCGCGGACCTCGTCCCAAGCCCGGCCGCCTAAATAGGCTACATCAACCAGAACCCCCTCCCCCTTCTCATACCGAACTGGGCCACTCGCCTCCTCCGCCTGGAGAACTTCTTCTTCTGCAAGACCCACCAATACGGGGTCCTGCGAACAGGCCAAAAGCAACCAGACTGCAGTCAAGGAACCTCCAAAGAGAAGGGTTTCATAGAGTGGGTTATCCCACTGGCATGCCAACCGTCACTGTTCACTATTTTGCGCAGCTGCGAGAAGAGAGAGGACGGCCTCAAGAAGAGGTCGAACTCCAGGATTCCGAGTCCGTGATGGACCTGTTTGCCCGACTCTTTCCCCAACACACTCCGAGATCCCTATCGGTTGGTTTTGCCGTCAATCAGCGCCACTGCAGTGGATCAACTCTTCTCTCAGACGGGGACGAAGTCGCCTTCATCCCCCCTGTCGGCGGAGGATGAATGTTTCTGCTTCAGAAAGAAGTCCTGGACCCAAGTCCACTCCGAAGAGCTGTCAGCGATCCCGGCCACGGGGCTCTCTTGCTCTTTGAGGGCGTTACCCGGGATCATTTCGAGGGCCGGAGAGTCACCCACCTCGAATACGAGGCCTACGCCGCGATGGCCCTGCTGGAAATGGAGCGCATTGCGGCCGATGCTCTGTTGAAGTGGCCGACGGTAAAGATCGCGATCGCTCACCGGACCGGCCCCGTTGGACTGGGCGAGACCTCCTTGATTGTCGCTGTAGGTGCCCCCCATCGACCAGAAGGCTATGAGGCCAATCGCTTTGTGCTGGAGGCGATCAAGAAGCGTCTTCCGGTCTGGAAAAAGGAGGTCTACGAAGATGGGCAAGAGTGGAAAGCCAACGCCTGAGGAGTTTCGTTTTCGCGACAAGGCACCCGAGGAATACAAGCTCCCGGACCTCAACCCCTATTTGAAGGCCCACAGAGAGCACGGGCTTCCTGTTTTGACCGCTGAACAAGCTGTGGAGCTTCGCGGCTGCTGGTCCAAGCATTTTGGGCGCAGCGCCCCCCTTCATCTCGAAATTGGAACAGGCAACGGATTTTTTCTCGCGGGTCGGGCGGCTCAAGATCCGGGCTTCAACTGGCTCGGGCTCGAGCTTCGGTTCAAGAGGGTGGTGCTGACCGCGAGAAAACTCGAGGGAGCCGGGGTCACGGAGCATGCCCGAATCGCTCGGTACAATGCCCATCAACTCAGCGACCTCTTTGAGGACGGCGAGGTCGACTGTGTCTATGTCAATCATCCGGACCCCTGGCCCAAGGATCGGCAAGCAAAGAATCGTCTGCTCTCTCCCTTCTTTTTCGAAAACCTGGCTCGTCTTGTGAAGCCCGGAGGCGAGTTTCGCCTCAAGACCGACCACCGGATCAATGTCGAAGCCACACAAGGCAACGCTTCAGAAGAGCATTGGGCGCTCATCGGATCGTCCGCCGACGTCAATGAACAAGGCGCACCCTGGCCACAAGATGTCATGACCAACTACCAGCGGAAGTTTCTCGAAAAAGGAGAACCGGTTTACGCCGTCTGGCTTCGTCGAGTCTGATTCCTGAGGTCCGAGACTCTGACCCCGTCTCGAACGAAGAAATAGAAGGCCGTCATGGACTGCACCGCATAGGTCCACCAGTGGACGATGAGTGCGAAAGCCAGTGCAACCACCTCAGGGTCGGATCCAATCCCAAGCAGGACAAAGGCAGCCACGACGGCCCCCTCGTAGACAGCTGCGAAGCCAGGAAGCGAGGGAACCGCAGTGCCCAACATCGTAATGACCAAAATGGTCATGCCCTCTGCCCAGCTCACCTCACCACTCAATGCTTCCATTCCGTTGGCAAGACCCACGTACAAAAATCCGGTCAGTCCCCAGGTCACTGCGGTCAAAAGAAGAACCTTGCCCAGTCGAACCGGTTGCCTCAAGATTCCGACGCCCGACAAAAAGCTGGCCATAAATGCAGCGGCCCCCCGCTGAAGTCGACTGCCGAGCGCACCTGGAAGGAGCCTCACCAAGAACGCGAGCAAAGTCTCCACCACGGTTTTCCCCACCCCAGGGGCGACACTCAGCCCGAACAAAACCAGGAAAATGGGAAGAAGGATCCCGTAAGCCACCGCCTTTACCAAGGCAGGAAAGTCAATGGAGATGCCCTTTACCTCCACCACAGTTGTGGGCAGATCCATAAAGGTAAGCGCCGTGAGGAGTACGCCCAAGGCCACCAGCAGATCGATGAGCCGCTCGATGAAGACCACGGAAAAACCAGCCCCAATCGGAACCTGCTCCTTTTCGAAGAGAAGGGCCGGACGCACCAGTTCCCCGAGTCGAGCAGGAAAGGTGTTGATGCAGAAAAACGACATGCACAGCACACTCAAATTTCCTCGATAAGTGCTGCCAGGCGTCACAGACTGCACAAGAATCTGCTGCCGCCAAGCGCGCAGAAACTGCTGAAGCAGAAAAACACCTCCCACCCAGACCAGAGCCCAAGGTGAGACGCTCGTGAGCGTGCTTGCGAGCCGGTCCAGTGGAACCGTACCGACCACCCACACGACAAACGCCACAAAAACACCCAGAGCGATCAGGTTGCGAACTTTCAATCCGACGCCCTCCTGCGTCTAAAACACCAGATGCCCAGAGGAACCCAAAGGAGACCCTCGCCACCTCCATCACAGCCATCGGCACAGCCCTTGGAGTCACCACCATCGGTTGGATCGGTGCCCAAGAGAAACTCCTCCAAGTTGGTGAAACCATCTCCATCGGCATCATCGAGGGCGTCGTTTCGTTCGGGATTCAACCCATTGGCGATCTCCCAGCTGTCCCCCATACCGTCGTGGTCGTTGTCCTGGGAGACAAAAAGCTCCAGCTCAGACTGAATCTCCCCCTCACCCAGATTCAAGGTCGCAGCCCTCTCCTCGATTCGCGCATCCGGCCACCAGGTGGTGACATGACCGGGGTCATCGTTGCAGTACAGGGCGTATGAAGCGCGCAGGCTTACTGGCCCTGGGACAATCCCGGAAATGGAGAAACGACCCTCTCGGTCGGTCAGACCGCTGAGGGATCGCAGGGTTTCGTCTCCCGGTGTTGCCGTCACCTGCGCCCCGTAGACGGGGCTTCCAAACTCATCGTAGACATGACCCTCCAGAACCGCTCCAAGCGGCATGCTGAATCCCTGAACGTCTTCCTCGACCTCTCCGACCGAGAACCATCTCACCTCACCGCTGTCATCCCGTATAAAATCGTCAATGTGGCCCTCAGACGCCGAATACACAAACACGGCGTAGTCACCGGGATGAAGGCGTCCAACCCGTATCCGACCTGCCTCGTCCGCCTGCGCACCAAGACCCACCGTGTAGGTGTCGTTGTAGGCGAGCACGGTGACTCCAGACAGGTCTCCGCTTCCATTTTCAAACTGCAACTGAAGTGCCGTTTCCAGAGGAAGCTCCAACGCGACATCGGCCAGAACCTCTCCCTCTCCTGCCCCTGCAAGAGTGCCTGAGGGACGGTCAGAGTCGGGGTAGTAGGTCAGCGCATGGCCCTCTTTGGAGGCCCAGACCAGAACCTCTCCGGGGGGCAGAGCGTATTCTTCAAATCGGCCCTCATTATCTGTGAGGGCGTTGAGGACCTGCCCCTCTCCATAGATGAACACATTCGCACCGACGACCGGCTCGCCTCCCGACAGAAGCTGCCCTGCAACCCCTTGCCCCAAGAGGAGAACTGCCTCCTCCAAGGTCTCCGTGGCTCCCAGCATCACCTCCGCGAGCGCACTCTGCGACCGATCGTAAACCTGCCCCAGGTACTGTGTGGGGTACTCGTCGGCCTCAAGCTCCACCACGTAGGCTGCAGACCCCGAATCCTCGGCCTGCAGACCCCGGATCCCATAAAACCCCTCCCCGTCGGAAAAAGCGGAGCGTCGGTAGCCCTGCATCTCGTCCTGCCCTTCAGCAGTAACCTTCACACCCGCAACGCCGGAGCCATCGGAGTCCACCACACGCCCATCGATGCGTGCCCCCGGTGGCAGCACCAGCCCCACCCCCTGGATCGCTCCTCCTTTGGCCAACTCTTGAGCCTCTCCTCCACAATACTGCAGAGCACTGGGATAAAACCGCGAGGGGTGGTCCACCTCATCTTCAGGCACTGCCCAGACACGATAGGGACCTGCGGGAAGGTTTTCGATTTCCCACCCTCCATCGTTGCCCGTCACCGCAGTGGCATAGCCGAGCCGATGGTCGATTGCGTAGACTGTCACCCCGCTCAGTCCGACGCCATCCTCGTTGCTTATGCTTCCTGAAAGAGTGGCGGCGGCGCTCGTAGCTGCGAGAATGGCAATGAACATCCGGCTCCCCTCTCTCGGCATTATGCAGCGCTCGAGGCAAGGAATCAAAGTGGACTTGATTCACCAAGCCTCCTGTCATAGGAAGAGAGGGCTCAGAGGACAACGGAACCATGCGCTTTCGCGGCCAACATTGGAATGGAGAGGGTGTCAGAATCGCTGTCATCGACAGCGGTGTCCGTACAGACGATCCGCGCTTGGCTCAGACCTCGATCGAAGGATGGTCCATCGAGGTGACGGCTTCTGGACACGCCGCTTTGGCCTCGGAGTATGACGACGACCACGGCCAAGGGACAGAAATCGCGGCCGCAATCGTTCGCGATGCCCCGGGGGTGCAACTGACTGCTGTCAAGGTGGCAGATGCTCAACTCAAAACCTCACCTGAGGCACTGGCAGCTGGAGTGGAAACTGCCTCCCGCGCGGGTGCTCAGATTCTCGTTCTTGCTCTCAGCGCCAAGCTGCCGGGAAGAATGCAGCTTCTTCGATCGGCTTGCAGCATGGCCCGAGAGGCCGGGGCCCTCATCGTTTCCATTGCGCATCCGCTGGGTGAAGCCTCCTACCCCGCTGATTTTCCAGAGACCCTCTCGGTGCTTTCTCACCCCGAGTGTCCTCCAAATCGTTTTTTGTACTTTGATGAGGGGCTCTTCATTCGCGGGCCCTGGTCCTCCTTCCGAGGGGCATTTCTTGCCCACGGCTACACCCACAACGATCCGCCTGAGTATCGGGGGGCAGGCCTGGCCGCTGCGAGCTTGGCCGCCCGAATCGCTTGTCTCCAGCAGGCCTTGGAGTCCGACAGCGCTGGAGCTGTGCTGGATCGCCTTCGGAGGCAATCCCTCAGTCCCGACCCTTCTCTCGGATTTTCCTGATGGGGTCTGTTTTCTTTCTCATCAGCACTGCCCTCGCTTCTCCGACTGACTTTTATGGATTTGGTGGACAGAGCATCGCGCAAGGCGGCGGGGGCGTCGCGTCGATCTCGGGGAGCGCAGCGGCCTTTCTCAACCCGGCTGGTCTGACGGGGCTCGACCGGCCAGAGGTGCTCTACGGGGCGGGTATCGTCCGCTTCCAGACTCCAGAGATGCCCACCCTCTTCTGGGATACGAATCGCGATGGTGCCGTGAACGAATTCGATGAGGGACTGAGCTACAACGCGACCCCGGACTCCGCAGACGGGGCCATGGTTGCCTTCAGTGCACCGGTCACGGACCGGATCGACATCGGAGCTGGACTTTTCTTGCCGATCGCGCACATCACCCGATTTCAGACCTTTGATCCCGAACTGCCCAACTACTTCATGCTTGAGAACCGTCTCCACCGGTACGCGATGGCCTTTGGAGGAGGAATCAAGCTGCCCAAGGGATTCTCCATCGGGGCCGGTGGACGCTTTCTGGTCCGTGCCCCTCTGGCCATCCACTTCACCATCGATGCTGGACTCTCCGCCGAAGACGCCAGCAGTGGCGCGGAAGACTTCGTGGGCGCTGAAATTGATGTTCACACCATCGACCTTCGACTCGAGGCCGACATGGTGCCCACGATCGGCTTCCAGTGGGACTTGGGCGAAATCAGTGAGACACTCCGTGGCCTGCGATTGGGAGGCGTTGCACGTGGCGAAGCCAGTATGGCGATTGACGTCATCATGGACGGGCAGATCAATGCTGCCTTGGTCGATGCTGGAGAACTCAACTCCACAACCCTCGCCTTGATCTACTACAGCAAAGTTCAGGTCTTGGATCACTACCTTCCTGCTCAGGCCCAAGGCGGACTGGCCTACAGCCCGCACCCGGCGGTTGATCTTCATGCCGATGTGCAGGCCACCAACTGGGCTGCGATGGAGCTCAACATTGCTCAGATTGAGGACACCATCATCGAGGCCAGCTTGGCGGACATTGCCACCTCCGAGATCGTGGATGGAAACCCAATCGACGTCTCTTTTCGCAACACCCTCTCCGTCAGAACCGGGGTGGAACTGCACCTTCCTGAGTGGCAACTGGGTTCCTTGCTGGGGCGCGTTCAGCTCATTCCACGAGCAGGCTTTTCGTACATTCCCAGTCCGCTGGTCTCTCAATCCGCGCAGAGCGCACTCCTCGACTCCGACCGACTGCTGATCGCCGCTGGACTGGGATTCGTGCATCACACAGCCATCCTGGGAACCGAGAGGCAATTCGACTGGGATCTGTTCGGGCAGGTCCACACCCTCGCCCCTGGCTCCCTCTCGAGAGATTCCAGTGGTCAAGCCCTCCCGGGTTATCCTCAGGCAGACACTTCGTTGCCGATCGGTGGCAATGTCTTTGTCGCAGGAATTCAAGGGCGATACCAATACTGATGTCCGAACCATTGCAACATCTGGCCACCTGGGCCGCGAACTTGAACCCTGAGGATGTACCCCACGATGTTCTTGTTCGCGCACAGCTCCAGCACCTCTCTGCCGCCGGCAACCTTCGTGCTGTTGGGGAGTGGTCCTTTGCGTCACAACATGCAAGTGCCGCTGCGAGAAGTGCCGCCAAGTGTGCTCTGATCGACTTCAGTGACCACCTGTTCTGGGGAAAGACCACCCTCGGCGGCGTGTTCGCTGCGCTCGAATCCCCTGCAGGGCGAACGGCCCTCCAGTCGCTCACAGCAACCGTCGTCGCCAACGAGGTTGCTGCCCGCTACGGGGCAGCATCCAGCCTCTCCGCGGAAGCCGGTCAACATGCCGCTCGAGTCCATTGCCTTTCGGCAGCTGCAGCCACTGCCAAAATTCTTGGCCTCTCGGCAGCACAGACCCGGTCGGCCTACTCGAGAGCGCTCACCACCACGCCCATTGCCACGGTTGCACTGAGCCAGGCCAATGCCGATGCACGAGCTCAGTTTGTGGGTGACTGCATTGATGCAGGTGTAGAGTCCGCAACCTGGGCGTCGAACCACTCAGGCGGTGCTCCGCTCTCTGGCGAACTTCTGTCTCAAGCGTTTACTGGACTGGGCGAGTGTTGGTTGGGCAGAACCACGTCCTTCAGTCTCTACCCGGGCCACTTGTTCACCCAGGTGCCCGTGCAGGCCGTTCAGGAAATTCTCAAGAGACACGTGAAAGCCGCGGACAAGAGGTTGCGAATTGACCAAATCGATCGGATCGAGATTCGCAGTCATGCTCTGACGCTTGGACTGACCAAGGGGCAAGGCAGGGACCGGCCACTGGACCCCGCATCGGTCTGTGCCGATCTGCGTCGCCAGATTGGAGCCTTGTTTGTGACGCATGAGCTGGATGCTTCCTCCATTCGACCTGAGGAGCTCAAGCGACACGCCGAGTCGATTGAATGGGTGGCGGATCGGGTGGAGTTGGTTCATGACTGGTCGGCAACCCTTGCTCTCGTGAAGGCCATGCGGGACTCCATGAGCCCGCTTTACGGTGCGATTCCCCTGCGTGACCTGTGGAAAACGAGTCGAAGCTCCGAGCATGGATTTGGGTGGAGTGGCCTCCTCCCGCCTGCGGATCAGTGGAGTGACCTCATCAAGGCGCGCCCCGACCGCCTCCTCCGTTCCGTCAACAACGCAGTCGACCTTTCAGGAGTGGATGAACGCTCGTTCCGCTACTGCCTTCCGACCGAGGTCAAGCTCTTCACCACCCGTGGCGGCTGGTGGCCAGAGCGGAGGGATACACCGGAAGGCGCTCCGGGCTGGAACTGGCAGGCGACCGTCAACGGAGTGGCCAAGAAGTTTGGATGCGGGGACGCTCGAGATACCTCTCATGCCGCAGAACTGATGGCGACCCTTCCCCAGAAAAGCACCACTACGTGGAAGCGATCACTCAAGCTTCCGAAACTCTGAAGCTACTGCTCCACGACGATCTCTCCGGAGGCCACCACATAGCCGTTTTCGGGGCCATCCAACCCGACTGAAATGTTGCCCACAGACAGCCCCTCGAGGCTTGGAATCGGAAACTCGCCGAGGCTGTCCGACAACATCGGGACCAGCAGAGGCATCAGTTCGCCCAGGAAAGCTTCCGTGTCTCCAGCGTACCGCGACCGCGCGTTGGGGTAGTCCAGATCAAACCAGATGTCCATGTCCCCAATGCCAACGACCAAGGCATTGGCGGTCGAGGTTTCCAGGTCCATGTCGGCGATCAGGTGCACATACACACGGAGAAAGAGGTTGTCCTCGATGGCCTCTCCGTCGTAGATGGCGAGTTCCATGTCTCCAATCTGCAGGTCCAAAAGTCCGGAACCTGTGCCCGGCACCACAACGGGCGGCAGCATCCCTGAGGTCTTGACAGTCATCGCACTGAGACCCGGCATGAAGAGCGACAGATCGTCCATATCGAGCCCCAGATCTTCATCGGTGAGCTGCATCTCCAACAGTCCGCCGCTCCACATGGCATAGAAGGCCTGGTTGAGGAAGTCTTCCCCAATCCCCAGTTCCATTTCTCCGTTTGGTGTTGTGAAGCTTGGAGGCGTGTAGGGATAGGTCAAGCTTCCCAAGCCCGCCGAATACGGCGTGACCCACTGCTGTGCTGTAAACCAAGTGGCCAGCCCCAGAGTGAGTCCCTTGTCATCCACCGCTACCGAGTACGGAATGGCATCGAGATCGAAGTCAATGCCTCCCATGCTGAAGGTTTCTCCGATCTCAAGGCCCTCAAGCGCCTCGTTGACAAGCCCTGGTACCTCGTCCTGAGCCATGTCCGCGAGCGCATCCACGAGGAGTCCCTCAATGATGGCATCGATGTTGACACCGAAGAAGCTCATGACATCGTAGATCCAAGAATCCAGGTAGAAGCTGAAGTTCTGCGTGTCCACAAGCGAGTTCGATACCGCAACATTAAGGTTGCTGTTCGTGATGGAGGGAGTGAGGTCCATCGACAATCGAATCCAATCCGCATTGATCGTTCCGCTCGCTGAGTACCCAATGCCGACCACATTGCCACTCGCCGACCAGTCCAGATACGGGCTGTTGATGTAGGCCGTGGTGTCCAGATCGCCCGCTGCGGTGGGATTAAGATCCAAGGTGGTGCTTCCCACATTCAGGTTGCCCACGTAGAAATTGATCGTGTACCAGTCCCAACAGGTGGATCCGCCCCACCACCAGTTGATGCAGCTCTGCGAGTTGTTCGAATAGACCGGGCTTGGAAGCTGTGCCGCCAAGGTGCTGATATCCAAGAAGTCGCTTGCGAGATCTTCCACCGCATCAAATCCATCTTCATTGATGCGCACCATCAGACCGTTGTCGATGGGATCTCCATTCGGCGTGAAATCCCCTTGGAGAGTGCTCCGGATGTCTGTGGTGGGATTGCCATCGCCATCGGTCGCGACGGTCTCTACAACGTTCAGGCCAAACTGGTAGGCCACATAGGCCTCCCAAGTCCCATCCTCGGCCACCCCCGCTTCTGTGCCGTTTACGACCACACTTTCGAGCCCTGAGTACTCATCTGTGGCGGAGCCACTGTAGGTTTGTCCGCTGTCCCGGGTGGTGTTTCCACGCGGCTGTTCGTCCATCTCCAAATCAGGACCACTGCTGTCAATGAGAACCGGGCCCTCGATGTCCTGCATGCTTCCATCAGCGAGACTGGCGTAGATGTCGTACCAACCCTCCTCGGTAAAGCTCAGCACATTGTAGTTGATGGCTACCCCATCCACAGGGTCCGACCACAGCACCCAATCTGCGTCAATTGCGTTGCCATACTGATCGAACACATCGACGTGGGCAATGGTCGTGTCCCCAAGCTCCAGTTCCGTATGCTCCAGCCACAAATCGAGCGACGCTGGAGCCCCCGCACGCACCACCAAAGACTCTGTGTCCTGCAGAAGAGGCTCCATCATCTCCGGATCGTCACTGAGCAGACTGGCTGTGATGTCGTAGACCCCCGGAAGTGTTGTGACCACCTCCCCTTCCACAAGACTCAGGTCCGAAGAGCTCGTCTCTACCTGAACCGCACTCGAATCGATCCCGTTGCCGTAGGCGTCCTGGAGCACCACATCGTAGGAAACAGGAACGCCCACGTCCGTCACCACATCCCCGATCTGCAGATCCAACCGTTCCGGGTCGGCTGGCGACACGCTCAGCTGGACACTGGCTGTGTAGGTTTGACCGCTGTACTCCGCTGAGGCGACCAACGTGTGGACCCCTGCGACCGTGGGAGAAACCGTGAGCTCATTGATGTCCAGTTCAGCTTCCTGATCGGACTCGATGGAAATGGTGGTCGGCACCGTCATCCCCGCATCATCCATGGTTGCGATGTAGCCGACGTCCTCGCCGGCTCGAACCGACTCCTCATCAAGCTCAAAGCGAAGTTCCAGAAGACTTCCTGGATCCGTGCCCCCATTGTCCCCGCAAGCAAGCAATGAAACACCAAGCGCAACGCCGAAAAACTGCCACCGCATTCCTTACTCCTCTCCCCTGGATATGGTGCCCCAGAACATCCCGCATGTAAAGCATTCAGCGATCTCTTATGAAGGGTCCCATGACGCTGCCTAAAGACTACCGAATCGCAAGCGAAACCAAGCTTCAAGGCCCTTGGAAGAACCGTTTGGTCAATGCGACCAGCCCCTACCTGCTGCAACATGCCCACAACCCTGTGGACTGGCACCCGTGGGGGGACGAGGCCTTCGCCGAAGCAAAAGAGAGAGACGTTCCCGTGTTTCTGTCCATCGGCTATGCAGCCTGCCATTGGTGTCATGTCATGGAGCATGAATCGTTCTCAGATCCTGCGATCGCTGCTCTGATGAACCGTGACTTCGTCAACATCAAGGTCGATCGTGAGGAGCGACCGGATGTGGACGCACTGTACATGGATGCCATCCACGCGATGGGGCGTCACGGCGGGTGGCCGGCAAGCATTTGGATGACTGCTGAGGGCTGTCCCTTCTTCGCGGGAACTTATTTTCCCCCCAACTGGCGCCAAGGGCACCCTGCATTTCGGTCGATCCTGAACCAACTCAGCACGGGCTGGTCCAAAGACCGAGAGCGGCTTCTGAAGGGTGGCGAGTCGGTGGCTCAAACTCTCAAAAAGGCCGTCCCAGACTCCTCGAGTCAAACCATCTCACCCCACTGCATTGAGCGCGCCTTTGAGGGGCTGCAAGAGTACTGGGACGATGCCTCAGGGGGCTGGGGCCATGGAGCCAAGTTTCCCATGCCACCCAGCCTCGAGCTCCTGCTGCGCTTTGGCGTCATTCACCGCAAGCCCAAGGCGTTCATCATGCTTCGGCAGGCTCTCGATGCCATGGATGCCGGGGGGCTCCATGACCATTTGGGTGGTGGGTTCCACAGATACACCGTGGACCCCGACTGGAAAGTTCCTCACTTTGAGAAAATGCTCTATGACAACGCGCAGCTTCTGAGGACCTACGCTCGAGCCTCGGTGGCCCTCAATGAACCCCGCTACGCACAAGTGGCCGATGGGATCGTCAACTACCTCGAGCGCGACCTCAAACTCAGCAACGGCGCCTATGCCTCCTCGGAGGACGCAGACTCCGACGGCGAGGAAGGAACCTTCTACGTCTGGACCCATCGGGAGATCCACGAAAGGCTCCATCCGGCCCATGCGGCTCTTTTCTGCCGTGCCTTCCAGATTGATCGCAGTGGCAACTTTGACCACGGCACCACCGTGTTGAATCGAAGCCTGCAGATTCAACCCGACGACCCCAACCTTTTGGAGGTCTGCAGAAGAGTGTTGGCCATACGAAACGGCCGAAACCGCCCCACCCGTGACGACAAGGCAGTGGTTGCTTGGAATGCCCTAGCACTCAGTGGTTTGGCCTCGGCAGGTCAATTGCTTGAGCGACCGGACTGGATCTCCCGAGCTCGAGAGTTGGGTCATCTCCTTGTTGATGCGCCGAGACGCGATGGATTGCTGCCACGCACCCTTGATCGGAATGCTCCAGACGGTGTCTTGGAAGACCATGCTTTTCTGAGCGAGGCCCTGATCGACCTCTACGAGGCGACAGGAGACTCCGCTTGGCTGCAACACTGCGTCGAGCTTCTCGAGGGCGCTCTTCCGTCATTTTACGATGAGGAGAAAGGAGGCTTTTTCCGAAGCGCCAACCGCCGACTCCTCATTCGCCAAAAATCCTTCGAGGATGGCGCCGAGCCCTCGGGAATGTCCCGTCTAATGCAGACGCTTCTTCGGCTTCAAGCTCTTGGTCATTCCCTTGGAAACCATCCGGGTCTCCCCTCCAGTCTGTCGGCCGGAGCACACGCCCTGACCATGCGGCCAGCGAGTGTTCCCGAGCTCCTCACCGCCTACGAGCGGAGCAGCCGGCCAGCGACCCAGGTGATCATCGCAGCGGCCGACGATGCGAGCGCAGAGCCCCTGTACGCCGTCTACCGTGAGCGCATCCGCCCGGATACCGTGTTGGCGCACCTCCGCCCCTCCGAGGAGAACGTGAAGGGGTTCACCCTCTTTCACAACCGCGAGGTACCGGAATCGGGAGCGCGGGCCTACGTCTGCATGGACTACACCTGCCGCCTGCCCGTGTTCGACCCGTCAGCGCTGCGGAGCGCACTCGAAGAAGAGGGCGCCCCGACGTAGCTACTGGCCCTCGAGAAACCGGAGGATCTGGTTGATCTCCGCCTGAGCGTCTTTTCCATAGAAGCCGTTCTCGGACCGAGTTGAACGCAGCATCGCCACCTCGCTGCCGGAAGTCGTCTGGACGGGGTTTGAAACCGCCTCCGTTTCCGCGGCCTCCGGCCAGGCGTCGCTCACGACCCGCGTGGTGGACCCACCGCAGGCGGTGAGGCTAAATCCAACGATAGCGAACCAACGCAGCATGCCTCATCTCTCCTCCCCCGACGACACTGTGGTGCCCAATCGGGGGGTGAGGGGGCTGATCGCTCCGCCCCTCCCAGAACGGAGCGATCGGGGAAGAGGCCGTACCTCTCGGCTCCCCTCCCTCACGGAGGTGCACACGAGCCCTCCAGGTGCTTGAAACTGACTCAACGATGTTGCGATGCGACGTTTCATGTCTTACGATATAAACGATTTTAGCGCCCCAGCAAACAAAAAAACGACCAAACCGTTCAAAAATCACCGAGAGTGCATGGACAACTTGCTGAAAAGCACCGACGCAGCACGCCTTCTCGGCGTCGCTCCGAGCACCATCAAAAGGTGGGCCGATGAAGGCAGGTTGCCTCACGTAAAAACCGCGGGCGGGCATCGGCGCTTTCGCCAATCCGATGTCGCTGCTTTCTCTTCGGGAGAGCCCGACGCCGCGAGCGCATGGGCCAATGTCCTGCTCCGATCCCAGAACCCGTTTTCGCTCCGTAGCGAGCTTCTGTCCCTCCGCGCGAGAACCAACTCATGGTGTGAGGCCGCGGATGAGATTGGCGGTGCCCTTGCGGAGATCGGCCTTCGATGGAGGCGAGGCGAACTGTCGATCCACGAGGAGCACCTGGCGACTGAGAACCTCAAGAGAGGCGTGGCTTCCTGTGCCGATGCGATCCCGATCGCGCGCGACGCACGGCGATGCGTGTTGGTTGTGGCCGAGGGTGACGAACACACCTTAGGGCTATCGCTGTTGGAAGTCTGCCTCCGCGAGCTTGGGTGGAGTACACCCTGGCTCGGGCGCCAGACGCCCTTGAAAACCCTCGTCAGTTTCGTTGCAGCCACCTCGCCCGATGCCGTGGCGATATCCGCCTCCGCTTTCTCTCAAAACCCGGAATCGTTGAGACACATCGCAGCGGTGCTGTCCGATGCCTGCAAGGCATCCTCTACCTCTCTCATCCTCGGCGGGTCGGGCTCTTGGCCCACCGACTTGAAGCACGGCCACCGGCTCACCAGTTTTCAAGAGCTGGGTTTGCTCACGATCTGACCGACCATCTCCACGTCGCCTGCGAGGATGGGATGAACCTCACCGGCTTGCGTCCGAATGAGCAGCGCTCCATCCTCGCGCACACCCTCGGCGATTCCCTTCACGTCACCCACGCGAACCGTCTTCCCGAGGTGTGCAGAGCGTTTTCGCCACTGGGCCAGAACCCGTCCTGGCGAGGACACCAACTCGGAGCACCACTTTTCCACTGCAAACACGCACTGTTGAAGAACAACAGCCCTGTCCTGCTCTCCTCGAAGCCATGCTACCGAACCCGGGTTGGGCAGACTCTCTGGAAAACGCGTCTGGTTGACATTCAGGCCGACACCGAGCACCGCGTGCTTCAGGCGCCCACTGTGCGTCTCCATCTCCGCCAAAATTCCACCTATTTTTCTCCCCTCGGCGTCCAGAATGTCATTGGGCCATTTGATGCTGAGATTCAGGGCCTCTGCGAGCCCCACCCCTGCAGCAAGACAGATCAGAGGAGCATCCTGAATCCGCAACGGCGGGCGCAGTACCATCGAGAATGCGAGATTTTTCCCCGGAGCCGAGTGCCAACTTCTGCCCAGTCGACCACGACCCGCCGTCTGTGAATTGGCCACGACCAAGCTTCCTGTGAGAGCCCCCTGATCCGCCCAAATCCGAGCCTCTTTCTGGGTACTCTCGCATACCTCATGAAACCGTACGTCACGCTCGAGCAGACGCTGTAAAAACGGCCCAGAGAACTCCGTCATCCATCCCTGCCTGCAAACTGCAGCGAGAAATCCACCCACCTCGCCTGATGAATCAATCCACCCACACTCACCCGATCCAGTCCAATGCCCACCAATCCCGAGATGCGCTCCGCCGTCATTCCTCCCGAGGCTTCCGTCTCCACACGAGAAGCCGCCACCTGCACACATGCTGCAAGTTCTTCATTGCTCATGTTGTCCAAAAGAACCGACTGTGCACCTGCTGCAATCGCCTCCTCGAGTTCCCTGAGGTTTTCCACCTCACACTGGATGCGAAGACTCGGCGCTGCTGCGCGTGCATTTTCTATGGCCGCACCCACTCCACCCGCTGCCCGAATGTGGTTGTCTTTGATCAGGACTGCATCGTACAGCGCAAATCGGTGGTTCTTTGCACCGCCGTGAAGAACGGCATCCTTCTCGAGCTTGCGATGGAGGGGGGTCGTCTTTCGTGTATCCACAACCTCGATTTGGCCAGCGGCCGCATCCACCGCAATCGCTGTGTGAGTCGCGATCCCGGACAAGCGCATCAAAAAGTTCAGGGCCAAACGCTCCCCTGTCAGGATGGACCTCGAAGACCCGGAAATCTCAGCCACCTTCTGCAGGGGGCAAACACGCTCCCCATCCTCGACGAGGGGAACAAAATTCACCCCCATCTGCCGAAACACTTCAGCGGCTGGCTGGAGCCCGGAGACCACCAAGCTCTGACGCGCCTCGATCCAGGCCTCAGACCGAGAACTTGCCGGCACACAAGAATTGGTGGTGACGTCGCCCGGCCCAACATCCTCGATGAGGGACTGGCGAACCAACTCTTCAAGGGTCAAGACAACTCTCCACGTGCCTGCTGGAGCTGGTCAAGCTTGATTTGAGCAGCGGCCAGCTTCTCTCGAAACCCATTCACCACGTGTTCGGGTGCCTTGGCCACAAAGCCCGCATTTCCAAGCCGGCGCTCGAGGTCCTGAACATCCTTTCCGACCTTCTGGATTTCTTTGTCGAGACGCGCCCGCTCGGCATCGAGGTCGACAACACCTTCAAGAGGAATGACCAGCTCCGCACCACTGACCACAGTCGTTGCAGACGCCTCGGGGCGATCACCGCTGAGCAATTCAACCGAGCTGATTCCCGCGAGATGAGCCAAAGCCCCTGCGTGCGCTGGCAGACGATCGGCTTTGTCCCCGGTCACCAAAATTCGCAGCTCTACTTTTGGGGAAAGCTCCATATCGGCACGCAAGCGCCGAATCGCCACAATGCACTCTTGGAGGAAAGCCACGTCCTCGAGGATGCGGTCGTCTTTGGGAAAATCATCGACCGTTGGGTAGGCGGCCATCATTACGGTCTCACTCTCACTGCGGACGGATTCGGGCAAAAGCTGCCAGATTTCCTCCGATAGGAACGGCATGACGGGATGCATGAGCCGGGTGATGGCCGAGAACACCTCGATGAGCGTCTGTTGCGCCCCCGCTTTCGCGGGCCCCTCTCCATAGATCGCTTTTTTGGAGAACTCGAGGTACCAATCGCAGAGCTCGCCCCAGAAGAAAGCGTGGATTTCTGTGGCCGCCTCATTGAAACGATAGCCGTCCAAAGCGGATCGAATTCGCTCAGTTGCCTGGCCTGCTCGAGCCCGAATCCAGTGGTCGTATGGACCCAGCTCGACCTCGGCCTTGGCATCATGCCCCTCAATCCCCATGAGAGCAAAGCGAGTCGCCTGCCAGATCTTGTTCACAAATCGAGCGCTGACCTCGACTCGATTCTCGTCCCATGAGATGTCTCGGCCTTGGGTAGCGTACTGAGCCAGTGTGAAACGAAAGGCATCGCAGCCATGGGCTTCAATGGTGTCGAGCGGATCCACGACGTTGCCCTTGGTCTTCGACATCTTGTCCCCATTTGCATCACGCACCAACCCATGGATGAACACATCCGAAAAGGGCTCCTCCCCCATGTTGTGGATGCCCGAGAACATCATTCGAGCCACCCAAAAGAAGATGATGTCGAACCCCGTCACGAGCACCGACGTGGGGTACCACTTTCGCAATGCCGCCGTGTCATCGGGCCAACCCAAAGTGGAGAAGGGCCAGAGTGCCGAGGAAAACCAGGTGTCGAGCACGTCCTCGTCCTGGCGAATGGACGTTGACGAGCAGGACGAACAACACGTGGCGGGCTCCTCGCTGACGGTGAGGGCTCCACAGTCATCGCAGTACCAGACAGGAATCTGATGGCCCCACCACAGCTGCCGAGAGATGCACCAATCCCGAATGTCTCGCATCCAAGCAAAGTAGGTGTTCTCCCACTGGGTCGGTACGAAACGGGTACGCCCCTCCTCCACAGCCGCAATTGCTGGCTCCGCGAGCGGCTGCATCCGAACAAACCACTGGGTCGACACCATCGGTTCGATGATCGCACCCGAACGCTGTGAACGCCCGACTGCCATGAGGTGTTCTTTCGTTCCTCGGTCGAAGCCGAGCTCCGCCATCGCGCTCTTCACAGCCTTGCGAGCCTCGTAACGGTCCATCCCCTCAAATCGTCCACCTTCCTGGTTCACACAGGCGCTCTTGTCGAGCATGGTGATGAACGGCAGGTCATGCCGCTTACCCACCTCATAGTCGTTGGGATCGTGAGCGGGCGTCACCTTCACCGCGCCCGTCCCAAACTCCGGATCAACCAGAATGGCGTCGGCAATGATGGGAAACTCTCGGTCGACCAGGGGATGGCGAATGGTCTTGCCAATCAGATCTTTGTAGCGAGGGTCCTCCGGGTGCACGGCCACCGCCGTGTCCCCCAGCATCGTCTCGGGCCGGGTCGTGGCCACCACAATCTCACCACTGCCATCGGCGAGTGGGTAGGCGAAGGACCAGATCTCTCCCTTGAAATTCTCCTCGTGTTCCACCTCGAGGTCCGAAAGCACGGTCTGACCGATGGGATCCCAATTGATCAGTCGTGTGTCGCGGTAGATCAGGCCTTCGTTGTAGAGCTTCACAAACACGTGCCGCACCGCCCTGGAGAGCCCCTCATCCATCGTGAACCGCTCGCGCGTCCAATCGCAGCTCACACCGAGGGCTCGTAGCTGCCGAGTGATGGTCGAGCCCGATTCCTCCTTCCACGCCCAGACCCGTTCCAGGAACGCCTCTCGACCCAGGTCATGTCGGCTAATCCCCTCTTCCCTCAGCATTCGCTCCACAACCCACTGAGTCGCGATGCCAGCGTGGTCCGTTCCTGGGATCCAGACCGTGTTGAACCCATCCATCCGCTTGTAGCGAATCAAAATGTCCTGGAGGGTGTTGTCCAGAGCATGACCCATATGCAGCGAGCCCGTGACATTGGGCGGCGGAATTACGATGCAGTAGGGCTCACCGGGCGCCTCGGGGTCAGCCCCAAAAAAACCCTCAGACTCCCACCAGGAGTAGTACTTTTTCTGCGAGGCGTGAACGTCGTAATTCTTCGGCAGATCGGCCATCTGAAACCTTCCTCAAAAGGGAGTCGCACCCCTCTTTGCCCTCTTAGCAGGTCTCGTCAAGGGCCGTCTTTCGAAGAGTGCGCGGTTTTTTCTTCATCGATGGCCTCACGCACCGCCTCGGCCACCATTCTGCGAAAAGACGGAGACGAGCGCAATGCAGCGCGAAGTGCCCCCTCGAGGACCTCCGGCAAGGACTGAAGTACGGCGGCTTGAACACGGGGGTCTACCGGCTCAACGGAGATTTTGGACGCGTCCAAAAAATCCTCCTCATGCCCTGTCCTCGGTAGGAAGACTGCAAGCTGCTCTTCAGCCGGGTTTCGACTCAACATGGAGCCGTCTCCCCCTTCTTCGAACTCTACCGTAGCCGATGCTTGACGCCGAATCGGTCCAGCAAGCGAGCCGACCAATGAACGGATGTCTTCCGCGCTGGTGGGAGTACGCAGAACACCGTCGCCTCCACACGCGCTGGCCCTCTTTTGGTCAAAGAGCTCAAAAGCATTGGTGACAAAAAGAATGAGCACCCCCGGATGGCGCTCACGGAGTTCCTCTGCAGCATCGTATCCGCTACCATCGGGAAGGCTTCCGGACACCAGCACAACCTCAAACCGGTGCGAACGAAGAGGCCCCAGATCAGCTACCGTACGCGCCGAGTGAATCTGGTACTCCGTGCCTGCGAAGGCCTCACGCGTCTTCCGGTGGATGCTTGGATCCGCGTGAAGCACGAGCATGTGTTTCAACGATCACCTCTTCTGACCAAACCCATCGCTACCACTGCTTGAGCGAAGAGGTCAACTCCTCTTGATCAGATCTCGTTGACGACCTCAACATGGATTGCGCGCGTCAGGGTCTCCACCTTCACGCCTTCCTCGGACTCATAGCTTCCGCGGTTCTGAAATCCCACATAGAGATTGATGTACTCGACGTTGAGATCTCCGTTGAGCTTCGACCAGACCTTGTTGTCCACATTGAAGTTGTCGTAGCCGCTCGCGTTGCAGGTCACTGTTCCCCAGGACTGACCCTCCCGTTCCATCCGGATTTGAATCCAGGTCTCATCCCAGTCACTGGCTTCCCAGCTCACTTCGACATCCTCGCCGAACGTCAACCCACCCTGAAGCTCCTTGGAGAGGGTGACTCCACCCAACTCACCCGCCGTCGGCGTGGATGCGCCGGAGAGCATGCCGGCATCCTCGAGCTTGATGCCGCTCGTCACAATCTCCTGCGGCATGTAGCAGGAGTGATTCTCACCCATCGCGTTGTCGTACCAAAACCCCGCAGCGAGATTTTCCAGGGCCCCGTCGTTGGTGGTGGTTCTCCAGGTCGGATCTTGCTCATCCCCTGGCAGTCGAGACCCCGCATTGCCTGCATCCATCGGGAACATCGAGAGGTCCGCTGTGCAGTTGCCGGGTTCCGGGAGATCCCGGGTCTGGACAGAGTCGGGGGCAAACTCCAGCGCCACAGTGAAGGCATACACACCCTCCCAAAGATCATCGTTGAGATCCGTGCACTCCCATGTGTAGATGTCGGCGGTCAGCCTCGCATCTCCCTCCACTCCAGAAAAGTCAATGTCCCCTGAGTCATCGGAGCAACCCACAGCAAAAGCCAAACCGATCCACACCGTATTCCGAACCATTCTGCTCTCCTCCTTGCCGCTCTTATGCGGCCACGCACGCTTCATCTTACGCGTCGGTGAGCGCGAGTGTTACAAGAAACTGGAATTCAACAGGATTTCCACAATCCCATGAAGCCAATCGTCGTCTTCCTCGGCTTTGCAGCCTGTACAACACCGCCTCCCTCCGTTCTTGATGACCCCGAGGGTGGCTTTTTCGATCGCCCCTTTCCGCACGCCGATCGAACCCACAGCGACGGGTCTCCTGACTACACCGGTTTTCCCAATCCAAGCGCAAGCCCACTCATCGAGCGCTACGTCGAGGTCGCCCAAGGGCTCGAGGGGTTCAGTACGGTGGCTCCCATCACCTTTCGTTTTTCGAAGCCGATCGATGCAACGATGCTGCCGAGCCCGAACGAAAGCCTCAATACGGACGCATCCGTTCTTCTTGTCGACATGGACCCGACTTCTCCGCAGTTCGGTCAACTGATTCCAATCCAGACCCACTGGCAACGTGACGCCACAAGCCACCAAGCATCCAACCTCCTCAGCCTTGCTCCAGTCTATGGAATTCCACTGCGCCCACAAACCACCTACCTCGCCTTGATTCGCACCCGCATTGCCGGTCCTGACGAGGCGCTGTCTGCTCGTCTGCAAGCCGCTGAAACCGGCAGCGTGGACGCACAGATTCATGGGGTACTGAACCAACTGGGCATTCCCACCGACGAGGTCGCGGCACTCACCTACTTCCAAACCCAAGACACGCTGTCCGAGATGGACGACTACGCCTGGTGGATTCGCAACAACCTGCCCATGCCGTCATTGGAGCAAACGCTTCGTTACGGAGAGACCGACAAGTGGTTTCGGAGCTTCGTTGGACGCATGGAGGTCCCGCTCTGGCAGGCCGGTGAGAAGCCCTACTCTACCAGCGGGGGGGGCTTTCTGCGCTCCGAGTCTTCCAATCCCATGGTGGTCACCTGGGAACAGGTCAAGTTTTCCCTGACGATTCCCTCGGGTGTCGAGGAGCCCGAGGCGGGCTGGCCTGTATTGATCTACAGTCACGGCACAGGTGGCTCCTACAAAAGCTGCTGCTGGCCCAACGACAAACTCGGACCCGCCCGACAGCTTGCGCGACGCGGGATTGCGACGTTCGGAATCTCCCAACCGCTGCATGCCGACCGAACTGCTCCAGGAACGGACGAGTCGCTTCACACCTTCAACTACCTCAATCCAGAGTCCGCGCGGCACAACTTTCGCCAAGGTGCCCTGGACATTGTGTACCAGACCACCCTTCTCTCGTCCCAATCCCATGAGCTTCACTACCAGGAAGAACGCTTTCGGCTAGACCCCAGCAAAATTGTGTTCATGGGCCACTCCCAGGGCGGCATTACAGGTGCGATTGCAGGTCCATTTGTGGGTGACCAAATTCAGGGGATGGTGCTTTCTGGCGCCGGAGGAGGGATGTCCATCACTCTGACCCAGCGAAAAGACATCGTCGACATCGAGGCATTGATTCGCGAGATGCTCAACTTCTCCATCGATGAGGAACTCACGGAGCTCCACCCCGTTTCCGGATTGATCCAGGTGCTCACAGACATCACAGACCCGCTCAACTATGCCCGCTACTGGATGAGCGAACCCGCCTCACCGTACAGCCGCCCCCTGCCCGTTCTCCTCACCGAGGGTCTCCTGGATGAACAAACTCCTTCTCGGACCTCCGAAGCACTCGGAGCTGCGGGTGGATTGCCCATTCTCGAACCCGTAGCCCATGTGTCCACCGCACATGACCTTTTGGGCTTGGACTTCCAGAAGCTGCCTGCAGCAGGAAACCAGACAGATTGGACGGACAATGCGATTACTGCCGGACTCGCCCAATACGCTGAGGAGGACCACTTCGCGGTATTCGACTCCAAGCCCGCTGCCGAGCTCGTCTACGATTTTCTTCGAACCGCCATCGATGGGGATCCGTCACTCGGCGTGTCTCCCGAGTTAGACTGAATCCATGAACCTGCTTCTTGGCGTCACGGGCGGTATCGCCGCATACAAATCTTGCGAACTTGTCAGCCTCGCGCGAAAGGCAGGCCACGAGGTTCGCGTCGTCATGAGCCCGAATGCCGAGCGTTTTGTGGGGGCAGCCACCTTCGAGGCACTCAGCGGACATGCCGTCCTCACAGACACCTTCCAGCACGGTACAGGTGGAGGAATTGATCACATCGAGTGGGCCAAATGGGCCGATGTCGCCTGCATCGCGCCACTCACTGCCAATACGCTTGGAAAACTGGCCTGCGGACTTGCGGACGACGGCCTAACCACCGTGTGGATGGCGATCCCACGAGGCATTCCCTGCTTTCTCGCGCCGGCCATGAACACGGAGATGTGGGCCCACCCCGTTGTGCTGCGGAATCTCCGGTGGTTGGCGGAGCTCGACCGCTATCAGTTCATCGAGCCCATTGAGAAGCGATTGGCATGTGGAGACACGGGGGTTGGCGCCATGGCGGAGCCCGTGGATATCCTCGAAGCAGTCACAGCCCATCGCTGAACCGCCATGCTCAGTGAACTTGAAAAAAGCCGCTATGCAAGACACCTTCTCCTTGATGAGGTGGGGCTTGAAGGACAGAGCATTCTGAAAAGCAGCTCGGTGCTGTGCATCGGAGCGGGTGGATTGGGATCCCCAGTGCTGCAGTATTTGGCTGCAGCAGGCGTCGGACGGGTGGGTGTCGTGGACCACGACCGCGTAGAACGCTCCAATCTGCACCGACAGGTCCTCCACGGGGAGGCCTCACTGGGAACGTCTAAGGTCCAGTCCACCATCGAGAGGCTCAAAGACATCAACCCCCATGTGCAGGTCGAGGGATTCGAGTTGGCCCTGACCCGAAGCAATGCGCTCGAAATCCTGCAGGGCTGGGACGTCGTGGTCGACGGCACGGACAACTTCCCGACCCGGTACCTGGTGAACGATGCCTGCGAGATCCTCAACACACCGCTGGTCTATGGGTCCATTTATCGCTTCGAGGGTCAGATGTCGGTCTTCAACTACCAAGGAGGTCCGACCTACAGGGACTTGTTTCCCACACCGCCTGACCCCGGCTCGGTTCCCTCCTGCGCAGAAGCGGGGGTGCTTGGCGTACTGCCCGCTGTTGTGGGAAGCATCCAAGCGACCGAAGCGCTCAAGATTCTCCTCAAAAGCAAGACGACACTCTCGGGAAGACTTCTTCTTTACGACGCAATTCGCATGGAATTTCAGGAGCTTCGGTTCGAAAGGGCACCAGAGAGGCCGGTCATCACTGAGTTGATCGATTACGATGAGTTCTGCGGGTTCCCACCGACTCCCGCAAAGGAGCTGGAATTGAACGAGCTGTTCTCTCGCATCAGTGTCCAAGACGCCCACACCAAGCTTAATGAAGGTTGGAAGCCATTTGTCTTGGATGTAAGACGACCTGCAGAAGCCGAGATTGTCACCTTGGCATTCGCGAACCGTCTGCATCCTCACGACCAAGTGCAGGTCATTGCGGACGAGCTTCCGCGAGACCGCGACATCCTGGTGCATTGCAAAATGGGGGGACGTTCTGCCATGGCGTGCGAGGCACTCGCAGCCCTCGGATTTACCCGACTCTTCAATCTCGAGGGCGGGATTGTGGGCTGGGCCTCCGAGATCGACCCTGATCTCCCCACCTACTGAGCGGTCGACGGGAGACAAGCGCCATGCGGGAAGTTCCCTGTCCTCTTCTCCGACAATGTGGCGGCTGCGACGCCATGCGGGAGGACGAGGCGGACCAGCTCAGCGGAAAGGTACGGGGGGTCGAACAGCGCCTTCGAAGAGAAATTCGCGAAGTGTACTCGTCGCCGAACTCCCTCCACTACCGCGCCCGAGTCACCTTCCGTCTCGATGACAAAGGCCGTCTCTGCTACTACCGCCCCAGAACTCACATCGCCGTACCCGTCGATGCATGCGCGGTCGCCCGGCCTGAGATCAATCGAGCAATACGACGCTTCGACCCCCTACCGAAGGCCATCCAGTCCGTGGAGTTCCGCTCCAACGGCGAGCAGGTCATTGTCGTGTTCCAAACCCCGCCCAAAAGAGTACCGATCGTGGAAAAGGCGCTTCGGGACTGGAGCTGGGTCAAGAAGGGTGTGCATGGTGTTTTTATCAACAAGCACCACATCTACGGTCTCAAAAAAACCACACTTGAGGTCTGCGGCGTCAAGCACCTGCTGGGGCCCAACACCTTCTACCAGGTCAATCTCGAGGTCAACGAACTCCTGGTCATGGAGATTTCTCGGCTCGTTAGCGAGTACAACCCAACGGCGGTTTTGGACCTCTTCAGCGGCGCTGGCAACCTCTCCTTTCCGCTGGCACAACCCGGCCGAACCCTCACGCTTATGGAGTTCAACCCCGACGCTGTTCGTGACGCCAAGGCCACAGCGAAACGCTTGGGGTGTCAAGCCGACATTCGACAGCTCGATGCTACCCGCTACCGCGCTGGAGACGCCTTTTTCGACTTGGCCATCCTCGACCCCGCCCGAGCCGGAGCCTCGGGTGTCATGCAGGAGCTTGCAGTGACCCGACCGCGCGCCATGATTTATGTGTCCTGCAATCCCCAGTCCTTTGCCCGCGATGCCCGCGAGGTGACGCGCGTGGGATACCGCTTGAAGAACCTCGCGGTGTACGACATGTTTCCGCAGACCTCCCACACCGAGCTCTTAGGTGTCTTCGAACTCAACTGAGTCCAGCGCCCTCGTCGTGCCCGTGATGGTGGTGGCTGTCTTTGCAGTCTCCAGCGCCGCCATTCTTGTGCGTGTGGCCAACTCCGGAGGAGCAGAGGCCATCGCCCCTGGATTCTGGCGGACACTCATCGTCGGACTCATGCTCTCCGCCTGGATTCGACCGCTCTCTCGGCGCGACCTGCTCCTCAGCGTGTTGTCCGGTGTTGTGCTAGGAGCCCACTTTTGGGCCTGGTTCGAGAGCCTGCAACGAACAACGGTTCTCCACTCCACACTGCTGGTTTGCTTGGGGCCCGTCTGGCTTGGAGTCGCAGAGCTTGCGTTCTTGAAGAAGCCTCCTGCCCGCCGCTTCTGGCTGGGAATTGGCATCGCCATCGCCGGCGCCATTCTGATGTCGACCCAAGGACACACCGAGAGCAACGGAATCCAACCGACCTTGGCGGGCAATCTGCTCGCATTGACCGGAGGGCTCCTCGCCTCGGCCTACTTCTTCATCGGACGGGATGTCCGACAGCGTGTCGGCATTGCCTCTTACAGTGCCATCATCTCTCTTTCAGCGGCCGCTTTTCTGTTTCCAGCTGCAGTCCTCAGTTCCCAGGAACTGACCGGCTTCAGCCGCAATGGCTGGCTGGCCATCGTGGGCTTGGCATTGGGGCCCCAGCTTCTCGGGCACAACGGCTTCAACTACTGCCTTCGCTTTGTGCGCGCGTCCATCGTTTCCGCGATCGTCTTCTTGGAACCCTTCGGCGCAGCGGTTTTGGCGGCCTTGTTTCTGCACGAAATCCCAGGGCTCCACGAAGCTGTCGGGGGCTTGGTTGTCCTCGGCGGCGTGTTGGTAGCGACCTGGAAGGCTGAGGACCTCAGCGGATAGGCAGGTCCTGATCTGCGCCCTTCCGCCAGCTCCAAACCCCTGCCCCAAGCGCCTGACCGAGCTTGAGAAGCGCTGCTGGCTTCTTCCACTCTACCGAGCGTTTTATCGCAATCCCAGAATAGGTAGCCAGCAGCCTCGGCATCGCACTTGGGCCTCGGTTCTTCAGGGTCCAATACGTGCAGTTTCGGAAGCGCCAGTACTCAGTGCGGAGTGCATCCTCCACCCGCACGCCCCCGGAAAGCGCGGAGAGGTGCACCAATTCTGCGGCCGGCTCAAACAAGAGTGTCCAGCCATCCTGCCGAATCCGCTCCGAATAGTCCGTGTCCTCAAGTAGGGCTGTTCCAGTGTACTGACGGTCAAAACCTCCCACTCGCCGACAAGCTTCTGCTCGGTAGCTCATGTTTGCCCCTTTGAGTGTCTGGATCTCACAGCGCTCAGCACCCCAGAGATTCGTCAGGATCCGCCCCCCTTTGGACACCTCATTGCGCGTGTCGTCGACGTTCGGGCGGACCGTGCGTTCCACAATCCGCCCCGTGACGCCCCCCACGTTGGGATCGTCGTAGCAAGCCACATGGGCAGCGAAAACATCGCCCAACAGAATGACATCATCATCCAAAAACAACCAGACTGCACCTCGAGCTCGAGCCATGCCCTCGTTTCGAGCATTGGGAAGTCCCTTCACCGGCAGATGCATGTAGACAATGCGATCATCGGCAAGCTCCTCCACCAGAGCACGATTGGCCGCTTCTTGTTCTGGATCCGACTGGTCAATCACAATCAACTCAAAGTCAACAAAGGACTCCTGCAGACACTGACGGACCGTGTCGTGAAACAGTTTTCCTCGGTTCAGAGTCGGAATTAGAACGCTCAAGATCGGTTCAGAAGCCACGGCAGTCCTCCAGCGCTTTCTTGTAATGGGTCCAGAGTCTATCCACGCTTTTCGACCAAACAAAACGCTCTTCTACGGTCTTCCGACCCTGAGCAACGAGCCCTTTGTTCTTCGAACGCATCAACCGCTTGAGAGCCGCCTGCAATGCATTGATGTCCCCCGCAGGCACCATCAATCCGTTCACTCCGTCTTGGAGATAGTCTTCCCGTGCAGCCTCCACCGCATCCGAGACAACAACGGCCGCACCCGCATACATCCCCTCGAAGACCACTCCCCCAACCGTCTCGCCTCGAGAGGGCAGTGCAACGATGCTGGATTCTTTCATGAGGGCCAACAGCTTGGGGCGAGTCAGCTGTCCAAAATGAACTCGGTCTTTGTAGGGGACAGCCAAGGTACGTACCTTCTCGTAGAAGGCAGCGTCATTGACGGGTCCGATGATGGCCAAACGCCACCCCTCCTTGAGGAGAGGACCTGCCGCCTGCACCAGCAGATCGGCCCCCTTCTGCGGAGAGACGCGCGAGGGAGCCAAGATGACGCGGTCGTCTGAGAGCTTCAGCTCTTTTCGAATCGCACGCCGCTGCCTGTCCGTGACCGCATCAAACTCTTCAGGGTCGACCGCCATCCCAATGTGCGGCACCACGTTGGAGAGCCCGAGTTGAGACGACAAGGCGCCCGCCGCACCTGGGGAGTCGGCGAGAACCAGATCCGCAGCCGACAGCTTTCGACGCATCCAGGTTTTCCAGTACGCGGAACGTACCTTTTTATTGATGCCCCCTTCCCCGCCCAAGATCTCGGTAAGAAACTCCGCTGTCACGTAGTTCTGGACCACCAGTGGCACCTTCGGCCGACGTTTCTTGTGGAGACTCAACAAATCCAAATGCTGTGAGGGGTAGCCCACACAGACTGCGAGGTCCGCCGGCAGAAAGGCCTCGTAGAAAAACTTCACGAGGATCATGTCCTTTTCCAGAGGATTCGAGAACGGCAGTTTCACAGCCCTGCGTCGGTGAACATTCACACCATTTTCAGTGCTGTCCCCGCACTCCACAGTCTCCGTGAGAGCGATGTTGGAGAAATTGGAGCAGTGCACATGAACCTCGTGCCCACGCCGCGCCAGCTCCCGAGCTTGCTGAGCGAGAATCATTTCTCCTCCGCCGATGCAGGGAGGGTAGAAATAGGCGTAGAAGCGGATCAGCACGGGATAGACCTCCGATGAACGGACCCCTTGTCCCTAACCGACTCTCTGGGCTTCTGCGTTCCCAAGAACCCCAACCGATTTTCTCCACTCTTGAGCTTTCCAAGCACACATCCGATCGGCTATGGAGTGCCCATGCTGAATCCCAGAGAAGCCGGTAGTGGTGCAATCGAGGGCACGATGTGGGGCCTTGCCTTCTTTGGGCTGGAGGAGGTCTTCTCGTATGCACTGAGTCAGCCCGGCTTGACTCTCGGGGAGGTGTCTCGCCTCATGCCGGCTTACCTGTTGCTTCCCGCTGCGGTTGGAGCCCTTTCGGGAGCCTTGGGAAAGGTGGGCCTGCTTCGGAGTTGGATCATCTGGGCTGGGATGTCAGCGTTCCTGCTGGGCGGCAAATTCGCGCACATTCTCTCCGAGAAGGCCCTGCCTGGAGAGCTCGGGTTTCCTGCGGCTGCACTCGGCATCGGTGTCGGCGTCGCTCTCGGATGGCGGCTCACCGAAAGACTCCCTTCTCTGCGCTGGGGAGGCCTCATCGCCGTGTGGCTCCTCAGTGTGGGAGGGCTCACGGTAAATCTGGGCGCACTGGCTTCACCCGTATCAAAAGAGGCCTTGATTTGGGATGGAAGCATCGCAGGTGTGGCAGCACTGATCGGCTGGATGACGGCAAAATATGCGGAACCCAACCCCCTCAGAGCCGCAACCGGGCTTGCCCTCATCTCGTGGGCTCTTCGTGGTCCAGTGGCAATCTCCCAGCACCAGGCACTTCCTGAAGCCTCAACGCACTCGGCGCCCCCCATCGTCCTCATCGTGGTGGACACGCTCCGAGCGGCTGGCCTGGGGATTTATGGCAACCCTCGCTCCACCTCCCCCAACATCGACGCGATGGCAAGAGAGAGTCTGGTCTACACCCAAGCCAACTCGTCTTCCTCATGGACGCTTCCTGCTACCGCCTCCTTGCTCACCGGACGAAACCCCAGTCGCCACGGGGCCGGTGCCAACTTGGGGACCGGAAACAGCAACCATGGCCTCAACGGGGATGTTCCCACTGTAGCGGAGCTCTTAGGAGAAGCCGGCTACACCACAGCAGGGATTGTGACCAACCCCTGGCTCAAGAGACTCTACGGCTTGGGTCGAGGCTTCGACTACTACGACGATGCACTCGGCTTGGGCCACAACCCCCTCGCTCTCCAGCCCCTGGATCAGCTGGGCTTCTCGGTGATGCAGACGCGCTACTACACGCCTGCTGAGCGCCAAGTGGACAAAGCGTTGCGCTTCGTCGAGTCTCAAGGGGAGCAAGGTTGGTTTCTGTTCCTGCACCTGATGGACCCCCATGGGCCCTACCTCGCTCCGGAACGGCACCTCCGGGGATCGGAGGAAGATTTTGAGGACCCTGTCGAGTGGCTGTATGAAGCAGAAGTTCGCTACACCGATGAACAACTCAAGCGATTGTTCGATGCGCTGCCCGACAACGCCTGGATTCTGCTGACCTCAGACCACGGCGAGGAGTTTGGCGAGCACCCGGGTGCGTATGCCGATCAGCCAATTCCACCCAATACCCGACACGGGCACACCCTCTATCAAGAGGTGGTGCACGTCCCCCTCATCGTTCGGGCTCCCGGTAGAGGCAGTCTTCAACGCATCGATGCCCCGGTGGGCACGGTCGATGTCGCAGAAACACTCGCCCGTATCGGGGGCAGCACGTTGGGTTCGGATCACGACTCCGTGGTCCTTGCTGAGGTCTTCTGGGAGGAGCGAGAGGCGCCTCGAGAGGTTCTCTCGGAGGCCATCCGCTACGGCATCGAGCGAAAAGCCTTGCGGGTGTCGAACAACAAGTTGATTCACACCGCGACCGAGACGGAACTCTATGACCTGGATGCGGACCCGATGGAGGTCAACAACCATGCTCAGCGGTCTCCAGACACTGTCGGAGAGCTCGTCGGAGCCCTTCCACAGTATGAAACGGTGACGGGCAGTGCTGCAGAAGCGAGCCAGACGGACCAGGCCAGGCTCAATGCCTTAGGCTACGTGGACTGACCCCTTCTTCGCGGCGGAATTCTGCCCTAAAATCCCGCTCACGCCTTCCTGCAGTGGACCGATAAGGCAGACAGGAGTCCTGCATGCCGCCCCACGTCACCTTTCTGTCCCACCCCCAAACGCGAGACAGCGGCGACTATCGCCACCGCACCCTGTGGCCCGCACAAGCCCTGAGCCAGCTGGTGGATGTGTATGCCCTGCAGACCGCTCATCCCGAGGCCTTCGAAGCCGTTGTGTCAGCGGATCTCTTGGTGGTTGGCATGATTGCAGACCCTGACATCCATGCGCTCATTGAGCTTCGAAGAACCATCGGGCGTCCCACTGTGTATGAAATCTCCGATGACTTTCGCGCATTCCCCGAGAACACCAGCTTGGGAACGTGTTTTTACGCCCGTCCCGATGTCCAAGCCCAGATCGAATCCACCGCTCGACTGTGCGATGGCTTGCAGTTCTCGAGCCCATTCCTGCAGGAAAAATACGGCCATCTGAACGACTGCCATGCGGTCTTTATGAACCAAGCTTGGACCACTCCAGTGCTTCAATCAAAGCCGCGCAACGAGCAACCTCGAATCGGCTGGACCGCCTCCGGAGGACACCTCCACGATGCGATGGAGTTGGCACGTCTTTTTCGGTACGCCCTCGATACCCACCCCTCGCTTCAAAACGAGTTTTCTCTCTGCTTGATGACGACAGACCGAATCGCTCAGGTTTTCCGCGATCATCACCTCCTCATCGAACACACACCCAGCGGATCTTTTGAATCCTACGAGCGCTTTGTTGGAACGCTCGATGCGGGGATCGCCCATCTCCAAATCGATGATTTTGCCCAAGGCCGCTCGGATGGCAAATACATCGAATACGCCAGTCACGGCGTTCCCATCCTCTGCCATCGCTCAGGGACATTCCAGCATACCGTGCGCCATCTCGCGAACGGGCTGGTCTACCGCACTGCAGAGGAGTTTGGAAAAGGTCTGTCCGCCCTCGTGCGGGATCCACGACTGAGAGACCATTTGCGCACCCAGGCCCACCGCGACCTCGTCACCACGCGAAACCATGCAAAAGCGGCCGAGCACCGCCTCTCCTTCTACCGACGATTGCATCCCACCTTGGGCGACCAACACGGAGCTTCACCCCAATTCCACCACTGGATTCACCCCATCGAGGACCGGCTTTATCGACTGATGGTTGAGCACAACCAAAACCCGCTTCCATCAACGCTCCAAGGACTCCTCCAACTCTCGAAGGAGTACCCCGATGCCTGGCGGGTATGGGAGCGGCTGAGAGCGCTCTACCAGCTTTTTGGCCTGACCGAACATGAGGAACTTCTGGACAGCAAGGCAGAGATGACGAAGCGTTCCGCTGTAGAGAGAGCCTACCGATTGGCGGCTTAAGGATTGCCGTTCAAATTTCACTGCGCTAAATTCGAACTCATGCACTGGTTTTTTCGACTCCTGCCGCTCCTTTTGGCGTCCACAGCAGCTTCCGCGCACCCTGTGACGTTTACGGGTGGGTTTGCGGCCAGCTCAATTCATCGGCCGGGTATGACTCACAGCCAGATGAACTACACCCTGCACCGAAAGCTTGCTGTGGGAGCCACGCACTTGAGGCTTCGGTACCTGGAGACCCCGCTTGAGGGCAGTCTTGGGCAGATGAATGTGCTCTTGTTGCGGAGAAACCGCTCCCACTCCCAGGCCAACCTCTATGTCTCTCTGGGTGCTGGAGTGGTTCACGAAGGGATTCGCTTCGGCGCCCCGCTGTTCCTGGGCGGTGTTCAAGCCGATTTCGAGACCGACAACTTCTACACCGCGCTGATGGCGATGACCGCCGGTACTCCGGATCTCTTCGAAAGCCCGGACGCATTGCCCGTCTCAGTGCGCTCGAGGATTGGCCTGCTTCCCTTCGATTCCGGCTTCGAGGCCCTACAGGCCTGGGCGGTTGTGCAGGTGGATTACCAGCGACTTCATGAGGACCCCTGGTCCACCACTCCGCTCCTGCGTTTCTTCTATCGGAATGTGCTCTGGGAGTTCGGGGCTTCTCTGGACGGGAAACCTTGGCTACACCTGATGTTCCATATTTAGGGAGCGAAAAATGATTCCACTTTTGCTGGCCATTCTTGCCGGAACCCCAACGGAGCCCGGGGCTTCAGCCTTGCCTTCATCCGACACCACATCGACGTCACCGGCCGTTGCTCCGCCCTCGTCCAACTCTTCCGTTCCTGCTGCCCCGGCAGACATTGTGATCACGGTGGCTGGCATGGTCTGCTCCTTCTGCGTTCAAGGGGTTGAGCGAACCATGAGGAGAATCGATGGCGTAGCCGATGTGGCGTTGAGTCTCGAATCCAAGACCATCTCTCTTTGGATGAAACCGGATGGAGCCGTCGAGGATGCTTTTCTCCGGGACCAGATCAAAGCAAGCGGTTTCGATGCCCGTGACATTGTCCGCGAGCCACCCACTCCAGCCGAACCCAACAACTGAGCCCACGAACTCGTGACTGCGAGCCTCTTTGCGCTGCTGGTTCTTGGCATGGCGGCCTGCAGCGATGCCCCCACCCCCGATCCGGTTCACACCGGCGATACTGGGCCTGTGTCGTCCTTCCTCACCCTCTGTGAGGGAGCGTTTGAGCCACCTGACCTGCGCCTCGACTGCAACGCCGATGGTGTTCCCGATGCGGAAACCCTTGCAAGCAATCCCTCCTTGGATCAAGACACCGATGGTGTTCTCGACACCTGTCAGTCTCCTCGACAACCCATCCTGTACG
>JAYXVV010000207.1:0-3993 GCA_036021505.1 Myxococcota bacterium
CCAGTTTACTCGAGCGGGTTCCCAGTCGAATCTTTAGCGGTTCACTACGCGTTGCCATACCACTCCCCTACCGTCTTCTGCCGCCCTGCGACAAGCCACTGAGGGCGTCTGGCATCCCCATTTGTGCTCGCATAGCAAGGTATTCTGGGGTGAATTCCCCCGCTGAATCTCGAATCGTGAAACGACTGTCCGCCTCTGGGACCCCGTCCCATGCGCATGCATAGAGGGTGATGGTTGGCCTCTTGCCCTCACGGAACACAACATCCACCTTGGCAAGGCACACCAAGCCCGCATCGCGTATCGCACCCGCCGCTCGTGGATCACCAAAGACATGACAGAGGCTGAATACACCGTCCGATGAGAGCAGCTGTGCAGCGCGTTTCACATAATCCCCAACATGACCTCGGAGCTCCATTCGAGCCCCTGCACGTTGTGGATGGGGCGACACCACAGCTGTTCCCAATGGGAAATAGGGCGGTGACCCCGTAATGACATCCCAGGTATCCCCTGGAGTAAACCACCCCTCATCGCGGAGGTCGCTGTGGAACAGACGCACACGGTCCTGGAGCTTGTTGTACTGAACCGTTCGCTGAGCCAACTCAAAGCTCACCTCCTGGACCTCCACCCCGGTCAAGCAGGCCTCTGGCTGCATTTTGTGGAGCGTAAGAAGCCCCACGGTTCCCAGTCCACAGCCCAGGTCCAGGAGACGCTGCCCTTGCGGGCGATGGCGCCACGCCATCCAGGCCGTCATCAGATCGTCCGTTGAGAAACGATGCCCCCTTTTCAGCTGGAAAATCTTCCAGTCGGGGGTCAACTCATCCAGGCTCTCTTCCTCGGAGGGTTCAAGGCCTCTGTGACCGACGCGGCCCTTCACCATTGTTCCACCTCCCGGAGCACGGCGTCACGCCCTTCGGAGGAAAGCCTGCTGAACCGCTCATTGCCGCTCTTTGTTTCAGTCATCGTTTTCGTGCTACCCGAATGGCATCCGCACAGACTCCCGGTAGACGTCCCGCCACCTGCGCGAGCGGTTCTTTGAGAAAGGCTCCGGCGGCCTTCGCGTGCCCACCACCTTGATGGGTCAACGACTTGGCCAACTGGGCGACGTCTACCAACCCACGAGAGCGAAAGGAAAGCTTCACAGCCTGAGGCCCTCTTTCGACCAGCACCACAGAGACCTCCACGCCATCCACGTAGAGAAGTGACTCCACCAAACCGTCGAGGTCGCCAACGTCCGCACCGCAGCGCTCCATCAGTGACTGGCTTACGGTGCCCATCGCCACTTCGCCCCCACCCAGCAACTTCGCATCCGAAGAGACCGCTGAGTGCAGGCGCATTCCCGCTGGGGATTTGTCCATCAAAATTCGGCTTGCTGCTCGAGCATGATCAAACCCCGTCTCCAGCAATCTCGCTGCGACACGGAGGGTCTCCGGCTTGGTGTTGGAGTACCGAAACCCACCGGTATCGAAAATGAGCCCTACGTAGAGGTTCTCTGCAATCTGCGGTGTGATCGAGGTCTCCCAATCTGCCAAAATGGCCATGACCTGCATGCAGGTGGCGGCAGCAGTGGGATCAAGAATGGCGAGTTCATAGCCTGAGGCATCCGTGGTCCCGTGATGGTCGATGATCACCGTGTGCTTGGCCTGTTTAAAGGCCTCCTCAACCCGGGTCGCGAGGCGGTGGCGATCCCCATCCATCACGATGACCACGTCGTAATCGGGCACAACGCTCTCGTTGGCCAACACGTCATCGGCTCCAGGCATCCAGCGATAGCGAGCCACCAGATCCGCCGCGACGTCCACTCGCTTCACCCCAAGACCGCGGATTCCCTCCGCCAACGCTAAAGTCGCTCCCACCGAGTCACCATCCGCGCTTGCTGGCCCCGTCAGAAGAACGCTCTCCGCCTTGCTCACCAGAGTTTGAAGCTGTTCGGATTGGTCCATCATTCTCACCTCCTCCTCGCAAAAGGAGTGTGGAGTAACGGAAGACCTCGAACCCTGCGAACAAAAGAACGCCCGGATTCATCCGGCTTTTTTCCAGCGCCGGCCCCTCCAGCGCATTAGTGGGAGGACGCTTAGGAGAATACGTGTCCAAAGAAAACGACGAAAAGCAAGCCGAGGCGCCCACAGAGGCTCCCGAGGAGACCACCGAGACCGCTGAATCTGCGGATGAATCTGCGGCCTCCAGCGATGAGAGCACCCCTGAAGCTGCCGGCGAAAGCGCGAGCCCGGATGGCGAGGATGAGGCAGCATCCTCCAGTGAGGACCCCAAAGAGGCCTCCGAGGGTGAAGCGCCGAGCACCAAAAGCGACTACCAGTCCGGCCGCGCGTTCTCGGACTTTCCGCTCAGTGCCACTCTGCTCGAGGGACTCCATGGCTTGGGCTACACCGAGGCGACACAGGTCCAAGCTGCCACCATTGAACCGGGTCTTGCCGGCCGCGACCTGCTTGTTCGCGCGAAAACCGGGACAGGAAAGACCTGCGCCTTCTGTGTTCCGATGATCGAAAACGTCGAAGAGGGCACACGAAAGGTGCAGGGAATCGTCCTCGCTCCGACGCGTGAACTGGCCAATCAGATTGCCGAGGAGTGTGCTGGCATCGCCCGCTACAAAGACATTCGAATCCTTCCGGTCTATGGCGGTGTCTCAATGGGGCCACAAATCCAAGCCCTCGAGGAAGGCGTCGAAATCGTCATCGGCACCCCAGGGCGTGTACTGGACCACATTCGCCGCGGGAATCTCGACCTTTCAACGATCCGTTCGTTCTGTCTCGACGAAGCCGATGAGATGCTCTCTATGGGTTTCTACGAGGACGTCGCGAAGATCCTGGATTCAGCACCCAAAGAGTCTCAGACCCTCCTCTTCTCGGCGACTGTTGAAGCCCAGGTCAAGAGGCTTGTTCTGAAGTTTCTCAACGACCCCGTGGACATCATGCTCTCTACCGACACCGACAAGGTGGAAGGCATCACCAACGTGCTCTACGAAACAGACCCCTCCTTCCACCGAGTTCGGGCTCTCTTGGCCATCATTGACAAGGAGGAACCCGGCTCCACGATCATCTTCTGCAACACCAAGGAAGATGTGGCGACCGTGGCCAACTTTCTGTCGCGTCAGGGACTCGACGCCCAGTTGATTTCCGGCGACCTTCCACAAGGCAAACGAACCGCTGTGATGGCCAAGGTGAAGTCCGGCGAGGTCCAGTTCCTCGTTGCGACCGATGTTGCAGCTCGCGGAATCGACATCTCCGACATCACCCATGTGATCAACTACTCACTGCCCCAGGACCCTGCGGTGTTCATGCACCGAATCGGGCGTACGGGCCGCATTGGAAAAGAAGGCAAGGCCATTTCTCTTGCCGGTGGACCGGAGCTCGCAACGCGCAAGGTACTGGAGCGCCAGTTCGACATTGAGTTCGACGTCAAGCCGATGCCCACGCCTGAAGAGGCCGGTGAACTGCGCCTGAACCGCCAGCTGGAGGCCATTCGCAAGGTGGCAGGCACCACGGCGTTTGAAGGCTTCCTGCCCCTCGTAAAGGCCCTGAAGGCTCGAGATGACGGCGATATTTTTCTCGCTACAGCGCTGCGTATTTTCTTCCAGTGGCAGCGCGAACAGCGGGCCAAGGAATCTGGAATCGACAGCATGGCCGCGCTCGCTGAATCCCGCAAGAGTGACGGGGGTCGTCGTGGCGGACGTCGCGGCGGACGTCGCGATGGTCGGTCGAGAGACGGTGGCAGCCGAGACGGTGGCAGCCGAGACGGTGGCAGCCGAGACGGCGGCAACCGAGACGGGGGAGAAGGCTCTGGACGCCGCCGGCGACGGCGACGCCGGGGACGACCCGGTGGTGGTCGCTCCGGTGGCGAGAGCAGCAGCTGAGATCAGTCGGTGTCGATAAAACTGGAGCGGAAAGCCAGCGTTCTGCACTCTTCCGCCCTTCCCTCGCTCAAAACACCGGACTCGACCAGCAGTTGGTGCTCGCGTGCGATGTTGGTGCCGCAGAG
>JAYXVV010000208.1:0-34051 GCA_036021505.1 Myxococcota bacterium
AGTGGGTCACTCGGGTGGTGTATCGACTGGAGAAGGAGTGAAAACGCGCGCGGCGGACCTCAAAAACCGGCTGAAGGCTCGGTTGTATTCGAGCGGTCCGGGCCAGATTTACGCTCCAGCCTATGAAAGGATCGCGGAGGCCCTGTCCCCACAAGAAGCCCCATTTTTGGATTTGGGTTGTGGAAGCGGAGGCTTGGTCGCGGCGCTGGCCGACCGGTTTCCTGACTGCCGAGTGGTCGGGATCGATCGAAACCCCGCAGCAGCAGCCGATGCTTCTCGGCGGGTGAATGGTCGCGGGTTGGGGGAGATTCATTCGATGGATGGGCAGGACATGAAGTTTGAGCAAGAAAGCTTCCAGACGGTCTTTGCCCTTCAAAACCTGATGCATTGGAAAGAGCCCGATGAGGTCTTGCGAGAAGTCTTGCGGGTCTTGAAGCCGGGTGGAGAGTTGCGGATCTACCAGGCGGGCGAGGGCGCGATCCCCTCAGGATGGTTGAATCGTCCCTGGGGTTGGCCTCCCGATGCTGTTCTTCAGCTTCGCTGGAAGCGTTATCAGCCCACGGAGAGCTTTCTGAGGGGCCTCAGTGGACGGCTGACTCGAGTGGGCTTTGAACGGGTTGAGCGTTCGCACGAGGGCTTCTACCGAAAATGGGTTGCTGTGAAGTGATTTTATTCGTGTTTTCAATGGCTTGTGTTGAGCCTCCTGGGGAGGTGCTCAAGGTCATCCCCGGGGACCTTCCGACAGAGGTCTTCACTGCGGGCTTGGCTGGCTGGGGTCAGTCCATCGCGGAAGTGGAAGGCGTGGTCTGGGCTGCATCAGAGGACGAGGGGCGTGTCGAAAGCACCGATGGAGAGGGGCTTGCCGGACCCTGGGCAGGTCGAGGAATTTGGCTTGGCGAACGGTCGGGGCAGCTCCTGATTGGGGTGTCCGGGCTCGGCCTCTTCGACCACCTTGGAGCTCTGGTCTGGGAGGCGCCGAGCAGCAGGGCCTTCGCCACAAATGGGGTACACTGGGTGGTCGCAGAAGACGATCGCGTGATCCATTCCGATGGGAGGTCTTGGTTGCTGGAAGACCCTCGAGCTGTGGCGATGGACGGGGCAAGGATTGCGGCGCTGTCGTGCACGGATAGGGCCGACTGCCGGGTTCTCGAATTGGGCGATTCCATTGTGGAACTGGGTCGAGGAGAGGCCGGTGGGGATTTGGATTTTTTTGAGGGGGTACTGTGGTGGGGGCTCCCCGAACTGGAGGATCCTGAGGGGGAGGGGAGCGTGGTCTCTGAAAACGGAAAAGAGCACTGGGGGCGTACTGGCGACCATCTTGGACGCTCCATTGGCGGTGGCTATGCTGCAGGGTCGACCAATGGACGGCAGGTCCCGAGAGTTCTTCGAATCCAATCCCTCAACGCTTCGACCGCTTATGCAGTAGACCGTTCTTCGGGCAGTCACTCGGTTGCACTGGAAGGGCGTTCAGGCACCCTCCTCGTCGGGGTTCCGGGTTGGGTTGGTGATGGGGGCGCTGTGATGGTGGTCGGCGTCGAGGAAGCACCTTAAGGGGCCCCCTGTGAAACGACCCCTCCCAGACCTGCTCGCGGGCCCACTCGTGGCTGAGTTGCTGAAGCACCACTCCAGACACTTTGGAGGCGTGCATCTTCAAGAACCTGAGGCGGAGGGGGATGGGATTGCGATTCATATTGGTCGCCGCAAGGTTGCGCAGTTGGTTTCGGAAACTCAAGGCCCAGAGTTGCAGGCGTTGGCCTTGGCTTTGGACGCTTTGTTGAAGCAAGAAGAAGCCATGCGGAAGATTCATCGCTCCTTTGCAGACCGTGTCATGGCCCTCGGGGAACGTCTGAATCGTGCCGAGCAAGAGCTCTCGGGCCCCATGCACCAACAAGCGGAACAGATTCTCAAGCAGGGTGGGGCACTCGAAGAGGCCGCCACCACGTGTTCGCTCACCGGTGTCTTGAACCGACGGGGTTTGGAAATGAACCTGAGTGCGGCCGCAGAAGACAGTGTCGATGAAGGGGTGAGCCTGGCCGTGATGATGGTGGATGTCGACCATTTCAAGTCCATCAACGACAATTTCGGGCACCTTGTGGGGGATCGGGTGTTGGCACTGCTGGGTCGGGAGTTGCTGGTTGGGCGACGGCGAAACGATGTCATTGGTCGCTGGGGCGGAGAGGAGTTCATGCTGGCGCTTCTCGACTGCACTCTGAGCGATGCCGAAGTCATCGCGGAGTCGATTCGCGAACGCATCGAGTCCATGTCCGTGGAAACGGATCAGGGCCAGCTTCGTTTCACGGCGTCCATCGGTCTGGCCATCGGTCAGCTCGACACCAGTCATCTGGAGACCGACGCTGCTGCTGGGCCGGCGGAGGCTCTGGTCAGTCTGGCAGATCAACAACTCTATGCAGCGAAGGAAGGGGGACGAAACCAAGTCATGGCAACCGTCCTCTCTCAATAGGAGCAGACAATTGGCCATTCTAAAGGGACCGATGAGTGTGAGGCGCTATCGCCTCAAGGATCAACCTCCTGAGGGGTTTCGACTCAAGTACAGTGATGCGCTAGAGGCTCATGCCTTTCGAGAACCCCACTCGGTCACGCATCGTGAAGAGGTGATGGGTTGGGTCGAGCATGCCAACATGCTGGACACCAATTTTCAGGACATCAACCGCTGGTTTTATGAGCCGTATGCACTGTTCACCTTGCGCTTGGACAAAAAGATACTCCCGACCAAGTGGGTGAAAGCCATGAGGGACCAGCGGGTGGCCGAGTGGTGTGAACTCAACGCCCAGAGAATGGCACCGAGCGCTGTGCGTCGCGACATCAAAGAAGCGGTTGAGGCCGAACTTCTGGCCAAAACCATGCCTCGCGTTCAGCTCACTGAGGTCTGCTGGAACCTGGATGAGGGGTGGGTTCTGCTCCACTCACAGTCTACGCGGGTCAATGACATCTTCAGGAAGCGGTTCCATGCAACCTTTGGGCTGGAACTCCACGCTGAGCATCCGCTCGAGTGGCTGCCCGAGGATTTGGCGGTGGCGCTTGAGGGTGTCGGTGCCACAGATTTTCGTCGGAGGAATGATGTCCGCTGAACACGTGATGGAGCATGTGGCCTGTGATTTCTTGGCATGGGTCTGGTACGAAACCGAGAGGACTGGAGGGCGGCTCGACTTGGGCGATCCCCTGGGGGTGGTCGATGTCTGGGTGGACGAGAGGCTTGCGTTTCGCGACAACTCGGACGACCGCCCACGGGCAGTTCTTACGGGCGAAAATCCCTCTCAGACCCTGGAAGCAAGGGCGGCGTTGGCGGGAGGAAAGTTTCTTCGTGAACTTCAGTTGGGCATTCGCCGGGAAGAACGTGAATACGGAGTGACCCTCAAGGGTGCTTTGCTGGACTTCAGCGGACTGAAACTCCCGCCCGGTGAGGCGGAAGAAGACAGCGTGATTTACGATCGCATGTTCTTCTACGAGGAGCTCCATGCCATCCTCTCCAGCCTGCTGAAGCGGTTGGCGGTGTTTCGCCCCACCGCGGCCTGGGAAGAGTCGGAAAGTGAGGCCATGTCGGCTTGGATTTCTGGCGCTTCCTAAGCCTTGACATGTCTTGGCCCGCAGGCCATTAGAAGGTTGTCCCTTCCGATTTTCGGCGGAGGGGCCGTCGATTTTGCGGTGATAAGCGCGGTTAGCTCAGCTGGATAGAGCGTTGGCCTCCGGAGCCAAAGGTCACAGGTTCGAATCCTGTACCGCGTGCCACTTCAAGCACTCAGAAGGAGACTCTCGATGCTCGCGTCCCTCTTGGTCATGTCCACCGTGTCCGCTCAGGTACCCATTGAGGTGCCGACGGGGCCTGTGTTCACCACACAAGAACGACAGGGAGGGGCCTTCGGTCTCGGCGTTGCCGTGGGGGCGCCCACGGGAGTACACGGCCGTTTCTGGTTGGGTCAATTTTCAGCGGTCCAGTTCTCCCTCGGCGGCGACAATGGAAAAAACCGCTCGCTGTCGAGTAGCCTCGACTACATCGTTCGCCTCTATGACTTCAAGCACGAGGATGGCGAGTACACCATTCCCGTCTACGTGGGCGGAGGGGCTCGCTTTGGAAGTGTCTTCTACGGAGACCAAAACCTCACCTTTGGGCCGCGGGCTGTCGCCGGATTTGCGGTGTTTGTGAAAGACGCTCCCTTGGATTTGTTCTTTGAGGTCGCGCCAGCGGTCTATGTGGTTGAGGATCTTGGCTGGAGTATCGACGGCCAAATTGGCGCTCACTACTACTTCTAAAACGAGAATCGACGATGCCGAGCGGGCTCGAGAGCATCTGGACCTATGTGGACCCCAGCACCATGCAGGGGGTTGCCGCGGGTGTGGTGTTGGCGGTCCTTGCCGTATTGGTTTTGGCTTCCTACTCCTTTCTTGGCCGACTCGGGCTGATGGCAGAAGGGGGCAGTCAGCTGTTGGCTCTGTGTCGTGACCTCGATTTTGAAAAGAAGTCTGGCTGGCTGAGGCCGCGAGTTGTGGTCACTGGGACGGTTCGAAGTTGTGAGGTGAGTGTTGTCCTTCGCTTCAGGAGGGGAAGAGCGCATTGGGTCGCCAAGTGGAAGCAACATGGGGGCGCTTTCGTCCGGCATCAGGAGGTTGCTGCTTTGAACATCCGGCTCGCGGAGTGGCTCGATCAGGAAGTGGGTCGTGCGAGTGCCTAAGTTCTGGGTGCTGCTGTTGGGCCTTTGGACAACGGGTGCATGCTCTGTCCCCTGGGTAGAGCTGGGAGATGTCCAGGAGCGGGTTGAGAGGAGGGAAATCAAGCGTCAACTTCGCTTGCTCTCCAGCCAGGACGAATCCATCTGGCAGGCCGCTTATTGGCGCTTGGTGGAGCGGGGTGACCAGGCCGTGCCGCACCTCATGCAGGCCTTTGACGCTCGTGAGCCCCTCGCAAGTCGTTCGGTACTGGTCATGGGAGACATCGCGAGTGAGGCCACGATTGTTCACCTGCGTGCGCTGCAGCAAGATCCGAGGCTTGGTTCCTCGGCGAGGCAGGCGCTGGGGCTCAGTGAAGAGGCTCTCTGGCGGGCAGTGACTGCAACAGGCGAGCGGGCGGCTTGCGAGTCCTACCTGACCTGGTTTCCTGGAGGCCAGTACCGTTGGGAGGTCCAAAGACGGCTCGCAGAAGTGGATGCGATTGCGGCCTATGCGTCCTTGGAAAACAAGGCGAGTGAGGAGGCGATCGCGCTGTTTCTGAAGGACTTTGGTGCCACGGAGATCGGGGGTGAGGTGCGCCGCAAACAGGCTCAAAAGGCAAAGGATCGAGCAAGCGCCTTGTTGGGGGAAGGGGATTTGCAAGGCGCACATCTTGCGCTCCAACAGGCACAACGCCTTGACCCCGAACTGGAACTGAGTGGTCTGGAGTCCAAGATTCGCTCACAAATCGGTCGAATTTTTGCGGAGGAAAATCGCATTGACGAGGCCATTGGTGAGTTCAGTCGAGCACTCGAGCTGGGAGAGCCTGTCGAGATGGAGTTGGGGCGACTGCTCGTCGATCGGTCACGCTCGCGACAAGAGGAGCGTGATTTTCTCAATGCTCTCCGCGACCTGCACGAGGCCCGAAGGGTCTACGCCAGCTTGGATGCTGTGGTGAAGCGTCGACTCCGAAGCCTGGAGCGGCAGCTGCTTGTTGAGTTGGATGAAGGTCGAATCGATGGAAATGGGGTTGCTGAGTCGCTCTTGCTGGCTGGAGAAGAATCCAGAGAAGCCCTTCGTCAGCGACTGAGAAATGGAACGAACATCACGCTCATCGAGGCGCTGGTGAGTCATGCCGCAGGCTCTCGGGAGCCGGAGCCCGTGCAGCAGCTTCGTGGTGAGGCTGTGGCCTTGTTTCAGGCACGGTCTCTCGAGCGTGCTGAAGCCTTTCTCACGGATTCCAGTCGGATCGATCGACTGATGGATGGAGAAAAGTTGTGGCACCCCTCTCAGGGGCCGTCTCGTGATGAGGCGCGTCGTGTTGCTGCAGACGTCAACTTAGGGCAGGTCTGGGCATGGAAGGTGCGCGAAGGCAACCCGGGTCTTGATGCGGAGGCCTCCTTCATCGCTGAACTCCGCACGGTCGCCGAGCGCAACTTTTTGCTCGAGGGGCACAGGCCGGACCTGGCTCGATGGGGTGCCGAGGACAGCGCTCAATCTCTGGGCCTGATGATGGCGCTCCACAGTGAACTCCAGCAACTCGTGGAAAACAACCCGTTGGCCTTTGCAGCGGGGCTGGTTGGGCGGGAAAGGCTGCCTGCAGACCTCGCGGAGTGGGGAGGCATCGTACTGGGAGAGTTCAATCCGAACGCCCTCCAGATTCGGAATGGTGCGCCTGCTGCCTTGAGTGTACCCAGCCATCCCGAGGGGCTTCTTGTTCTTCGGCTCGATGTCACCGAGGGAGACGTGTCCTCAGAAGAGGCGGTTTCCGAGGCGCTGACCATTCTGTTTGGTGTCTCTCGCAGCCTCGTCCAGCACCATCCCGACATCGATGGTGTACAGGTCGAGGTCTACGAGCGGGGCCGCCGCAGAGTCCGCGTCGCATTGACACGCGACTCCATCCGCCGGATCAATTGGCCCCTGATCCAGGCGGAGACACCCTTTGGTCCAGAGCACCTGGTGTTTGTTTTTGACCAGGAAGTCGACTGAGCGTGGGCCTGTCGCTGCTGAAGAGCGGATCGGGGCCGGATGTGGTTCTGGTTCCTGGACTTCAGGGCGATCCCGGAGTTTTTCGGCCCCTGGTCTCATGCCTGCAGGATTATCGGATCTGGGGCTTTCGGTTGTCCCGAGGAGGACTGGATCAGGATGCCACTGTGCTCCACAGGAGTATGGAGCGACAGGGTGTCGAAAGGCCGCGGTTGGTTGCCGGGTCCTACGGAGGGCAGGTCGGTCTGCGGTTGAACGGGCCGCTCCACAGTCTGGTGTTGGTCGGAAGTTTCGGAAGGTGGGAACAAGTACCCAGAAAACGACGCATGGCCCTGCGATGGGCTCTCAGGATGCCGGAGGGCCTTCTTGAACGGCGCTACAACGCCACGCTGGTTTCGCGGCTGGTGGCGGATGGCGTACCGAGGGAGGTAGCGGAGAGCCTCCATGGCCCCGGGGGGAGAGCACTTCGCACCCGTCTCCGTAGTTTGGTGGGGGCAGGGGGCTCGATGTTGGCTCAGCCGACCCTCTGGATTGCTGGGGTGGAGGATGCACAAGCTCCATGGAGCCACGAGGCGATGAGGAGGGTTTGGCCGAGGGTGGTGAGTCAACGGCTGCCGGGCCGACATCGGCCCTACGCCTCTCATCCAGAAGAGTTTGCATCGGCACTCAAGTCGTGGTGGGACTCCGTCGATGCCGAACATCAACAAGGCCCCGGCTCCTAACAGCATCACGGCTCACCACGAGGTGGCCTGGTCCTTCTCGCTAGGGCGTGGGTCGTTGTGCGCCCGTGTGCTGAAACCTACGGGTCTTCATCGGCGGTATCGCTCTCGACCGCCTTCATCGGAGAAATCGAGAGACCAACCGTCTTCCGTGAGGGCCGCTCGAAGAGCTTGGGTCTGTGAGCCGAGCTCATCAGGATGGATGACAACGAAGTCGATGGTTCTCTCGAGGTCGAGGCTTGGCTCCGACTTCACTGGCCAATGGGGATCATACTGGCGCACTGCGGAGAGAGAGGGGGCCTCCTCAGCAACGACTCCGATCGAATTGAAGTCAGGCGCCCAGGGTGTTCCCATGCCGTGAGCAAGCTGTCCATAGAGAAAGTAGCGCGCCCTCGGGCGGGAAGGATTTCGGAGGCCGGGAGCCATGGCGATCGGTCCTGGAATGTCCAGCAGGGTTTCCCCTTGGAGGTCTTGATAGACTCCAGGTTGGCTGCTCTCTGCTCCAGGTAGAATGACTTCGACCGGGGACAGAAGGAGGCCCTCGGCTGCGATGAGGTAGGCCAGGGCAGTGCCCTTGCCCAATCGCATAGCGGCCTTGCCGGCAAGGAATCCAAGAATCACCAGGGTTGCCGCATGGAGGCGGTAGGGAAAGCGCAGTGATCCGAGAAGGGGGATCTCGCCGGTCAGAGAGTGCCCCATGGACAAAAACCAAATTCCAACGGCGGCCAACATCAACCGTGGACTGCGTCGGGTTTGGTACACCACGAGGCACATGACCGTGATGCCGACCCAGGAAGTCTTCGCGAAAGGGTTGAGTCCGTCAACAATTCCGGGTGTCCAGAGACCAATCTGGCTTCCCATGGCTCTGCGGACGTCGGGATCCAACACCTCCCGGTCGGGAAAAGCGCCCAAAAAGGCATAGATGGCGGGGCTCGCTAGGACCAGTCCTGTCGCGACGGAGGGCCATGTTCGTTTCGGCATGAGTGCGGCCAAGATGCACGCGCTTGCAGCCATGTACCAACTTCCCAGAACGGTGAGCGCAAAGGCCAATCCCGCCAGGCGGTGCCGACCTCGGCCGACCCAGCCAAGCCACAGGGGAAGCGCCCAGCCGATCTGACCCTCGGCGATGCCCTCGACGCCGTATCCATGGAAAAAGGGGGAGCAGCCATAGACGGCTGCAGCCACCAACGACCCCTGATGATCGAGGCCCCAGCCTCGAGCACACCAAAAGGCGATCGCTACTCCGGCCACACGGTTGCCCAGCAGCAATCCATTCCAGGTCCACTCAATGCCGAAAACTGGAAGAAGTGGCCACGCCAGCCAGCCGTGGAGAGGGCTTGCCGAGTAGAAGTCCATGCCCGTCGGAGAGGCGAGGAGGGTGGTGTGTAGCGGAAATCCAGGCTGCGCGTCAGCGAACAGCCACATGCCCCAGACGGAGGGGTACAGGTCGGTGTATCCGTGGCCAATGAACCCACCACGAACCAAGACGGGAATCGCCGGAAGAATCGCCCAACAGAGGGCGAGAGTGGCCCAGGTAGGCCATTGGATATGGGGTTTGGAATCCATGGGGTTTCTTCTATCGCCCTTGCGGATTCCGCGAACTGTTCTATTTTCAAGCCATGATTTTAATCGCACTGTTGGCAGCATGTGGTGGGAACGAGGAGGCTGAACTCCGCGCTCAGGTGAGTCGTTTGGAGACGGAATTGGCCCTGGCTCAGGCGGAGATCGCGGGTCTCCACCGCGCACAGTCAAACCTTCAGATGTTGGAGGAGGCGAGCGCGTCATCTACAGAGGCCATCGACGGTGAATGCACGCTCGAGCAAGGGGTGTACCTGCTTGACCGGAGTCTTTTGGAGCAGATTCAGGACAGTCCAGAGAGTCTCGTGAGAGAGGGGCGGTGGATTCCCTCATCGCGCTATGACTACTCCGCTTGGCGAGCGGTACACATTCGCCGAGGAAGTCTTTTGGCCTCATGCGGAATCAAGAACGGCGACGTGTTGGTGGCGGTCAACGGAGAAAATCAGCCCGCACAGTGGCGGCAGATTCTCGATTCGGCCGAGGAACTGGGCGAGGCCACCGCAGAAGTCCGCCGAGGGAGCCTGCAGGTGTTTCTGAACTACGAAATTCGCTAATGCCATTAATTGTCGAGTTTTCCTGAGTTTTTCAGACGCCACAGAATTCGTCGAATAGTCTGGCGTCATGCGGATTCTACTTGGAATTTTTGGCTGGGCGGCCGCGTCGCTGCTTGCAACGCCCTCTTGGGCTGCGGACGGCGAGCTGCAGGAATGGTGGGACGGTGCTGGAAATGCACGGTTCAGCGACCGCGCCTATTACGCCGATGGGGTCTCTATTGCAGACGGTCCCTGTTCACTCGACGTGGAGGAGGGAATCTTCGTACCCCTGTATGGCGGTCGTGGACCTGTACCGGAAAAGGTGGTGGGCCTGGCCTTCGTGGGCAATGCGTCCTTGGAAGTGGGTTTTGACAGGAGCCAAGATGCGACCGCTTTCTCCAACCATCTGGCGATGCGAACCGACACCGATCGCGATGCGTTGAAGAAGATCGCTCACCAAGAGGAGGCCTTTCGCAGCCCCGTGTCTCGCGCTGTGTTCTATTCGGCGGACGACAGTCTCGGAGAGGTTCTGGTGGGGCTGAGCCCGGTGGGTTCCGGCGTCATGCTGGAGCAGGGTGAAGATGGGGTGGATGAGGTGTTTGTGGTCACTCCCAGTGAGGGACGCATCCGTGCCCACGCCGCAGTTCGTCGGTTTGCGCCTGAGCGACGGGTCCTGCTTGAGCGGGCAGGCCTTGCCCCCCTCGACATGATCCGAATGGACCGCTTCTCTCAAGAAAAGCTCAACGGAGATGCCTCGGAGACGGGCTGGGTCGCAGACTTTCTCACGGAGCAGCGCTTTGGGGTCGCTCTGGGCACAGACCGGGTCCTCGGAGACACCTCCCCGGATCGTTGGCTGACGTGTTTTCGAGACGGTTCGGGAATGGAAGATCTCGGCCTGAGGAATGTGGTGTTTTCGCATGGTCTGGATCGCGATGACGCCTACCACATGCAGGTCTTCGGGGGCCGCCCCTTTGGTTGGGGCGAGGAGGGTCGGCCGGAAGACCACATGCCGAGGCCGGTCGTGGAGCCGGTTTTCGCGGATACTCGTGTCTTGCTGCGTCCTTTCCGACGGCGCTACATCAAGAACGATGTGGAGTCGTCACTCCGAGTTCGCTCCCGTCGAGATGGAGTTGGCTATGCCCTAATGGAGCTTCCCCGCCACGAAAACCGGGAGGGCAAGTTTGAATTTGCTGGTTTTGAAACCGCGGACGGCCAGGAGCTGGAGTGGATCGAGATCAAGTCGGAGGTAGCCGACGAAAGGCGCAGCCGAGAACGACTCAAATTGGATCGCGAGTCGGATGAGATTCTACTCCTCGAGGTCGAGCGGCTCGACCGGCTCCAGGCCTTGGTCGTGCTTCCGCAGGTTCTCAACGAGGGGGAGGAGGTAGAGCTTCGGTTCACCTGGAAGGGTCAGTGGATGTTTGGGGGCTACACCCAGGCACAAGGCAAGTACACACCCACCGGTCAAACCACCGGCTACGTGAACCTCCTTCCCAACTTTCTTCCCCGTTTCGATGATGGCCTTTGGTCCTTCCGAACGCAAGTCGAGTACCCGGGGTCCTACGGGCTCGACATCGCCTTGGCCGGGGACACAACCTTTGCGGAGGAGGATGAGGAGTCCCTTTGGTGGAAGGTGGTGAGCGAGGGGGAGAATGTTCGGCGTCCTGGAATTGCGGTGGGGAAGTGGCTCCAGTATGCAGAGGGGCCATCGCGAAACATGCCGGCAGTTCGGGTGCACTTGTTCCGGAAGGAAAAGCGAAGCCTTCAGGAGTTTCCCCCCGAGGTCCGTCGCGTGTTGTCGTTTCTGGATCGCTTTCTCCCGATCTACCCGTTCGGCGAGATGGAGATCTTTCAAGGCGCGGACACGCTCACTCAGGCGGGCAGTACGCGTTCACAGCAGGGACTTGTAGAGGTTGCACAGCTGCAGACGGAAAGTGGAGTAGGCTCCCAGACCCGCATTGAGAAGTACGATCCCTTCTTGGGTCAAATCCTGCTCTCACGGGCCATTGGTCGTCAGTACTGGGGCCAGATCTTGCAGCCCGCCAGTGCAGAGGACGAATGGATCGCCAAGGCCCTTCCGGAGACGTTTGCAGCGTTCTATTTGCGCAATGTGCACGGGCCCATCAAATACCGTGAGCGGATGAAGAACATTCGCGAGCTGCTTCAAGATGCATCGGAGATCGAAAACTTTACCGGGATGAGGATCCTGGAAGGGAACTCTCACGCCCTCAGTCGCGCGGCCAGTACGGCACGCTACGCGCCGAACATCAGCCGGTACTACGGGCTCTATGTGATGGCGGAAATGCTCCGGCTGCGCATTGGTGACCAGGCTTACTTCCGGGCTCTGGACGGTCTCGCAGAGGAGTTGTCTGGAGGGTTGGTGTCCACCGACCAACTGCGGCAAGCCTTTGAGGCGAGCTCGGGATCCGAACTCGCTGATTTCTTTGACTACTGGATCCACGGTGGCTTTATCCCTCGGCTGCATCTGGACTACATGGTGGAGGATGCGGGAGACGGTCTGGTGCGTGTCAAAGGATGCTATCGCTCCGACGTTCCCTTCGGCACCATCCATGTGCACACCCGCATGCGCAGCAGTGATTCCAAGCCGATGCTCGAGCGGCTCATTGCTGTCGAGGATGGACGGGGTCCATTTGAGTGGCTGGTGCCGCGAACAGACCCCATTTTGGAGGTGGACCCTTGGGGCTTCATCCTGGCCTACGAGCGAGGTGTCGAGCAGGTGGATGAACTCAGCTGCGAGCCCTCCTGACCCCCGGAAGGCCTAGAACCAGGAGGTGTTCTTCAGCTTCTCACAGTGCTCCGTGTTCAGAGTGCCCGCGAGCTTTCCGCTGGCCTTGTGTTCCTCGGCTGCGCCGTCCTCGTCGAGGGGGAAGTTCCCCTCATACTCGCGCAGTTCGATGGGGGCTGTGAGGGATTGGTTTTCCCCTTCGGTCAGGCCCAACGTTCCCTTCCAGGCGCTGGCGGTGTAGTAGTCCCCCGACCAGTACCACCGCTCGCCTTTCCAGCCGTCACTCCAAGTCCACACCCCCTCCTCGCCAAAGGCACAATACACCGTGGCGATGGCGCCCTCGTCGGTTTGGATGTCGTAGTCAGGCCGGTTGGGCTTGAACGTGGACTGCAGAATCAGGTTGCAGCTGTTGGGTTCGAAGATGTCGTTCGGGTCAACTTCCCTCTTTCCGATGAGCATGGTGGCCACATCGTTACACGTCGCGTCGGGGGAGCTCGTGGCGTAGACCAAAGTGGTGTCATTGGTGTAGTAGGAGAACGCCTTCCAGAGCTCGACGTCGGCGGAGAGTCCCAGTTCAGGATCACGCATGGCAATGGTGCCTGTGGCCATGGGGCCTGCAGGCGTGGAATCTCCCGTCTCAACCGCTCCGGAGTCGCCGGTGCTGCTGTCTGTCGGGGAGGCGTCATCGCTGGCGCCGCAGCCGATGGTGGACCCAAGAATCAAGCAAAGGGGGAGGTGTCGCATGCGTACTCCAGATGAGGAAGAGGGAGGGGAACTTTAGTTCAAGAGCGGGCCTGTGACCAGACCTGTCGAAGACTCATGCCCGCCGCTTTGAGTCGAAGAAGCCCGAGCACCGTCACAGGGACAAAAGAGACCGCCCAAAAGACGATGGCAAAGGCTTTGATGTCCTGGGCAATCACCGTGGTTCCAGCGTGGTCAAAAAGCTCTGCGCTCGTCCAGAGGCCCAAGGTGACCTCGATGACACTCTGAAACACGCCGAGGTACCCGGGTGCCTGTGGGATGACGACCGCCAGCGCAATCGCCACGGTGATGAAACAGGCGGCCGCGAAGGGAAGCTGAAGGTGAAAGGCCTTGAACAAGAGAAAAATCGCCAGGCTCAGATTTCCCCACAGAAGGAGAGAGAGCCCAATCGCACTCCACACATTTCGTGCCGACTGCGTCGCAGAAAGCCCCTCTACAAAAGCGCCGGTGAGATCCTTGATCTTGGTTTGAAGGGGGCCCGGAAGAGGCCGGCAGAAGAAATCCACAAAGCGGCGTGCTCGGGCGGGGTGTTTTGCGATGCCGAAAAACACCAGCATTCCACCGAGCGCTGCGAACCCAATGAGCCTTCCGTAGAAGGAGAGGTTTTCGATTCGCTCGATGTCCTCGGGATGGGTGGCCAGGTTCTCCGGCAGAAGCGCGAACGTGAGAAAGAGGATCGCCACCAGTCCAAAGAGATCGTAGACCCGCTCCATAATGTTGGTGGCGAAGATGGTGGTCAGACGGATGCCTGTGGCCCCACTCGCGACGATGGCGCGTGCAATGTCGCCAGCTCGCATCGGCAGGAGGGTGTTGCCTGCGGCACCGATGACTGTGGCCTCGAAAAGGGGCTTGAATGGGGTGGGGCGTATGGGGTTGAGCAGCAAGCGCCACCGCAAGGCACGGAGAACAAACTCACTCAGAAGGACCAATGCAGACAAGACCACGAAAGGCCAAGAAATCGCATCGAAGGACCGGCCGATCTCTGCGGCTTCAATGTCGCGGACAAACCACCACAGAAAGCCTGCCGAGAAGACCACTCCAAGGAGAGTCGCGACGGGAAAACGATGTCCTGAGTTGGCGTCGGTGGGCGAACCCTGAGAACTCATGAGGTCATCCTATCCAAGGGCTCGCTGAAGTGGTACGGGCGCGATACCTAAGGCCCTCAAACTGGGAGCAGTCGTGGATACGGATGTCGCTGGAATTGGAAATGCCCTTGTGGATGCGTTGGTGCGTATCGACAACGAGGATGTGTTGGCTGAACTTGGATTGACCCGGGGGCAGATGCATCCGGTTGACCATGGGCGTTGGACAGAGGTCTATGAGCGCTTGGAATCCCTTGGGGTTGAAATCCACCCTGGGGGTTCGTGTGCCAACACCATCGCGACACTGGCCCTGCTGGGCACCCAGAGCATTCTCTGCGGGCAAGTGGGCGAGGATGAGTTCGGGAAAAACTATGCGCAGCAGATGACGGATACCTGCGGCAACAACGGGCTCCGACTTTCTCCGGATGGAAATACGGGAAAATGCCTCTCCATCATCAGCACGAAAGACGCAGAGCGCACGCTTGTCACCGATTTGGGGGCCGCAACGAACCTCACGGGCGTGGGTGACTTTGAGGGGTGGATTCGGAACAGTCGACTGCTCCATGTCACCGGATACTTGTTTCTTGGAGGCCCAATGGCCAAGACCGCCTGGGAGGCCATGGATGTCGCCAAAGAGGCTGGCGTGCCCATTTCGGTAGATGCGGCCGACCCCTTCGTCATCAACTCGGTGAAGGAGGACATGTGGCGAGCGCTCACGGACTATGCCGATCTGGCTTTCCTGAACGAGGAGGAGGCCGCAGCGCTGACCGGGAAAACGGAGGCAGAGGCGCTTGTGGAGGTGGCCAATCACGTCCACACACCGGTGGTGAAGCTCGGGTCTCGAGGCTCTCTCATCCTGCAGGAGAATGAAATCATCCATGTGGGGATCCATGCCGCCAATGCCATTGATACGACAGGTGCCGGAGACACGTATGCGGCGGGCTTTATCCACGGCTGGCTCAGAGGGTGGCCCTTGACCCGATGCGCAGACCTCGGCGCGAGATTGGCTGCCCTGACCGTGTCTCAGATTGGAGCGGTGTGCCGAGACAGGTCCGCGATTGCTGAGGCCCTCGCGGTATCGGAGCCCGCATGAGTCTTCCGCTGGAGGTTGTTGAAGCGCTGGATGAGAGCCGTTGCATTTTGTTCGTGGGGCGACGCGCCTCGCTGGAGGCGGTTACCGCCCAGGGCGGCGAGTACCCAGGCCAGAAGAAGCTCGCAAGGCTGTTGATGGGAAAGAAGGCCGAGTACGAAGAGGCGCTCAAGGTGGCGCACCGACGGCTCGGCGACGAGGGTCTTGCGCGTGAAATGGAGGCACTCCTCGGCTGCACGAAGAGCCAACCCGGTGAGTTCCACAGGCAGGCGGTTCGTCACTTCAACCTGATCTACACCAGCTGTGCGGACACGCTTCTCGAGCAGGCAGCCGAGGAGCAGGGCTTGAAGGTGGAGGTTTTCTATCGGGGGGAGCCGCTTCCTCAAGCTGAGGAAGGGGTGGTTCGTATCTACAAATACTGGGGTGGCTATGAGCGACCCGAGACCCTTGTGGTTCGTCAAGAGGACCTGGAGCGGGTGACGCTCCCTGGCGATACGCGGAAAGCGTTGCGGAAGCTGCTGGTTCGAAACGTTGTCTTTTTTGTGGGATATCGGCCGGATGAGGTCGAGTTTTCCTGGGTGTATGAAGAGCTGGAGTCTGGATTCGGCGGAAAGTTGCCGCGGACGCACCTGGCGGTCTCTCAAGGGCGAATCAGCGATTACTTTTGGCAGAAGTGGGTCTGGAAAGGCCTGCTGCTGTTCACCGCGGATCCCTCTCATGTCATGGCTCAGATCGAGGCGCGGTAGATGGACTCCTGGACTCCGGCACCAACCAAGATCATTGGGATCGGCACGAACTACCGCCTGCATGCCGAGGAAATGGGCCGAGCCATTCCTAGAGTTCCCAAGGTGTTCCTCATGCCGCCGAGTTCGGTCATCGGTACTGGAGAGGCCATTGTGCTGCCGCCCTGCAGTACGCGGGTCGATCACGAAGCCGAGCTGGCCCTTGTCATCGGAGAGCGTTGCCGCCACGTTCCGGAGTCTCGAGCACTGGATGTGATCGCTGGGTTTACCTGCGCCAATGACGTCACTGCACGCGACCATCAACGGTCGGACGGGGTGTTCTCCCGCGCCAAAGGCTTCGACAGCTTTTGTCCCCTTGGGCCTCAGCTCGTTTCGGGGTTGGACCCTTCTGATGTCCTGGTGGAGTGCCGCGTCAATGGGGAGCTTCGGCAGTCAGGGCGCACCTCGGACCTGATCTTTGGTGTGCCTGAAATTGTGGCCTTTGTGAGCTCCATCATGACCTTGGAGCCAGGAGACGTGATCTGCACCGGGACTCCCTCAGGGGTAGGCCCACTTCATGTGGGGGATCACGTCGAGGTTTTTGTCGAAGGCATCGGGGTCTTAGAGAATCCCGTGATCCGCGCGAGTCGCTGATGGATCCGTTGGTTGTTCCTGCGGCGGCCCTCGGAGCTCCACTGGTTGTTGCGCTCTTGCTTGGGCACTGGAAACGTCGGCGCACCCCACTCGTTGGGATTCTGGTTCTCGTGGGGGCCGTCCTCGGCGTTTACCTTGGTGCGCTGGACCTTGGCGCTCGTCTGGATGGCGGGCCATGGGAATCGCTGTGGCTGCTGCTTGTGTGGCTGGAGTTCACCCTCCTTATCCAATGGGCCGGTGGTCTCCCGCTGCGCGGCCCTCTTGGGCCCCTGGCTTTTTTCGGGGGGGCCCTCGTCGGAGAGGTGGGCGCAGCGCTGCTGATCTGCCCGAGAGCCGGGGCAGCGAGCAACCGCGCCCGAGTGGCCCTAACGGCTTCTGCCGGAGCATTGCTCAGCCCGATGGGGTCTCCAGTGACACTTCTCTTGGTGGAAGCCGGCCATTTTGGAGTTCTTCTTCCACTTCTTCTCGCTGCAGTCGCCTGGCCGAGGGGGTGGGCACAAGACGATCCGTCTGCGCCACTCTTGCCCCTGACCACAACGGGAGCAAATCGGAATGGTGTAGTGGTAGGGGCTGTGTTGCTGGCGGTTGTGTGGGGGCCGTCTCCAATCTGGGCGCTTTTTGGAGGGTGCCTGGTTCTGATGTTCTCGAACATCCGACATCGCGGTCGGCCGCCCGCAAGTTGGAGCCTGCAGCTCTGGGTCTGTGCGATGGCAGTCCTGGCGTTCTTCTCGCTTTCGTCAGGGGCACTCTGGGAGGTCAAGGAAGGTCTTCGCCTGCTTCTGGAGTCGGGCGGTGATGGTGTTCAGGAGGGGGCTGTGCTTGTCGGGGCTGCTCTCTCCGCTGTGGGTACTGAAATCGGGGCCGCTGTTCTTGGGGTCACGGTGGGGGAGGCGGGTCTTCGGGAGATTTCGCCCGAGGTGTGGAGTCCTCTTTGCGCGGGTTTGGCGGTGGGTGGCCTGACACCTCTTGTTCTCTCCCAGGCTCTCCGAGTTGGAATCGGACTGTGGTTTGTGCAACTCGGGGTGGTGCTTCTCTGGTTCGCAGTCTTATGCTGATGCCATGAAACGCTTCGCTGCTGCATTCGGAATTGTTTGCTTCACGATCGCCGCTGCGCCCCCTCCATTGTGGGCTCCCGGCGGGATGGTGGCCTCCGATCACCCCCTTGCATCGGAAGCGGGGGCTTCTATTTTGCAGGAGGGTGGGAACGCTGTGGATGCGGCGGTGGCCACTGCACTCGCTGCTGGGGTGGTCCAGCCAGCGGGCTCAGGTATTGGTGGTGGCGGTTTTGCTGTATTTGGCAGCAGTCCGCAAGAGATGGGGTGCCTCGACTTCCGAGAGGTCGCGCCTGCAGCTGCACACCCGGGTCTTTTTTTGGACAGCGAGGGAAATGTCGTCCCTGGGGCGTCCACCAAGACAGGGCTCGCCGTCGGTGTACCCGGTGAGGGAAGAGGACTCGCTCAGCTTTTGCGTGACCATGGGAGAATGAGTCCAAGAGAGGTTGCAAGGCCCGCTGTTCGACTGGCGAAACACGGCTTTGTGACCGGTGAACAGCTCCTCAAGGCGGTGGCTTCCGCTCCAATGACCTCGTTGTTTCAGGAAGGCTCTCCGGGCCGAGGTCAAACCGTTCGACGGCCTCGACTGGCCCGAACCCTCAAAAAATGGGCAAGCAGTTCCGGCGAGGCCCTGTACACGGGCGACATTGCCGCTGACATCGTCGAAGCCACACAGGCTGCCGGTGGAATCCTCGAGCGGGCCGATCTGGAGGCCTACCAGCCGGTCGAACGGGAGCCTCTCGTTGCCGACTACCGCGGGTACACGGTGGTAACCATGCCGCCGCCAAGCAGCGGTGGTGCGGTTTTGCTGCAGGTGTTGAAGGCGCTTGAGGGCCATGATGTTGCTTCCCTCGGACACAATTCTTCGGAACATCTCCACCTCTTGGCGGAGTACATGCAACATGCCTACGCCGATCGCGCGGCCGTCATGGGCGACCCTGCCTTTACAGATGTTCCGGTGGACAGCATGCTTTCCGAGGATCGCATCCTCGCCATTCGAGGCCGGTTCGTTCCGGATCGTACGCTTGAACGAGAGGTGTACGGAGGGGCGGTGTCCATCCCGGAAGACGGAGGAACCCACCACCTCTCCGTCCTCGATTCGGAGGGTTTCGCTGTCGCCTTGACCACAACCATCAACACCTTCTTTGGCAGCGAGGTCGTCGCCCCGCGATCCGGGATCGTGCTCAACAATCAGATGGATGATTTTGTTGCGAAGCCCGGTGTCCCCAACACCTACGGCCTGATCGGTCGGGCGGCCAACGCCGTTGAGCCCGGAAAGAAGCCTCTCTCCTCGATGACGCCCACAGTGGTGTTCAAGGATGGCGATGTGGTGCTTGTTGTTGGCGCCAGCGGCGGTCCCTTCATCATCAGTTCGACTCTGCAGGCAATTTCCAACGTAGTGGACTTTGGCATGACGGCTGAGGAGGCGGTCTCCGTCCCGAGAATGCACCATCAATGGGTCCCTGAATTGCTCTTTGTCGACGAGGGGATTCCGGTGGATGTCGTTCGTCGCCTCGAAGAGCGAGGCCATGAAGTACGCCAGATGGCGTTCTTCTCCGCAGTTCAGCTCATTCAGTATGGGAACGATGGATTTTTTGGGGCTGCCGATCCTCGAAAGGGAGGCCGGCCAGCCGGCGCTGGTCTATGAGCGTCGAGCTCGAATGGCCGGATGGCGTCGAGCAGATCTCCTACGAGGAGTTTGAGCAAAGGGTGCATGACGGGGAGGTGCCCCCGGACACCCCCATCCGCTTTGAGGTCGTCACGGGTGACGCGTTCGTTCCGGCCCAGGAACTCGAGCTGTTCCACACCCTCGCTGATCCGGACATTCGAGATTTCAGGTTGGGCCTCAGAAGCCCAGGGATTCCGATTGTCACCGCCATTTTGGTGGGTCTCCAGCTTCGATTCTATTTCCTCGCCAAGTTGCCCGGGGGGAGCGAGCTCATGGTGGAGAAGTGGGCAAACTGGGCTCCCGCGATCCTTGAGGGCGGCGAGGTCTATCGACTTCTGAGCTACGGATTCCTTCAAATCGGCTTCTCCCACCTCCTCCTCAATGTCCTGTTTCTTGCGTACATCGGCTGGAATTTAGAACGGGGAATGGGCCGTCGAAACCTGCTGACCTTGTTTGTCTTCTCTGTTTTTGTCGGGGGTGCTTTCTCGCTGCTCATGACCCCCGGACGGCCGAGTTTGGGAAGCTCAGGGGGCGATTTCGGCTTGCTCGCTGCGGCGGTTGTTTTTGGCTGGAAGCACGGGGACATGATTCCGTCGGCGGCTCGGAAGTTTTTTGGGTGGGGCGTACTGCCTTACCTCGTGATCAGTCTTGGAATGGGCCTTCGTTCCCCAGCAGTCGACAACTGGGGTCATTTTGGAGGACTGGTGGGTGGCGGTTTGTTGGCCACCCTCCTTGAGCCCGATGCCTATCGTGTCCATCGCCGAAGCAATCGGCGAACAAGAGGGGTGTCCATCGCGTTCATGGCTCTTGTCATGGCGGCGTTGGTGTGGAAAGGACCTGAGCTTCTCCGAACCCGGGCAAGCGGGGAACTTGGGCTCCACAATTCGGTGCCAGCTTCCTGGTCAAAGGAGTGGACGCACGGCGGAGAAATGGGATGGCGTTCTCCAACAGGCAGAGCCACATTTGTGGCTCGAACGCTGGAGTACGGGCGACCGCTGAGCATGGATCAGGCGGTTGAGGTGGTGGTCAATCAACTGGATGCTTGGGGCAGCACGCCAGAGGTTGTCTCTGAGGAGCGTCTGCTTGTTGGCAGTGTCGATGCGGTACGGCTGTCTGTACGGTTTCGAGAATCGGGCTCAGCTGAGAGGATGGAGGCTTTGGTGATCCCAAGAGGTCGGTTCTTGCATCGGCTGCAGCTCTACAGCGAGGAGAACTGGGCATGGCGATACCGAACCTTGGCGGACAAACTTTTTGAGGACGTGCGCCTCGTTCTTCCTGTCGAGCTGCAGTCTGCTCGACGGCTGGCATCCGACAGCAGCCGCAACAGTGAGGTTCTCGTCCGTCTCGGAGATGCTGCCAGCAAGGTGGGCTACTGGGAGGAGGCGCGAGACGCCTATCGAGGAGCACGAGATTTGGAGGACCGGGATGGGGCTCATGCACGAGCGGCAGAAGGGCTCCTCCAACTCTATCGAGACGCTCAGATGGAGGCGACTGTTGGCGAGATGGTGGACCTGGCCTCCGCTCACCCGGAGGATGTTGGGGTCCAGATTGCGGCCGCGGATCTTCTGGATGCACACGGGGAGCCCGAGACTGCTCGAGCCATTCTGAAAACGGTCGCCCAGGGCAATCCCCAGAACTTTTCGCTCCTCAGAGCGCTTCGGGAGCGCGGAATGGAGCTGCCTGTGATCGACGATTCATCAGCGCCTGGGCATGGGGAAAGTCTTCCGTGAACCCGCACCCGCTTGAGCCATCATCATGCGATTGCTTGCATGTTCGGGGTAGACCTGAAGCCAGGGTTGACCGAAGCTTTTCGCCCACTTGAACTTCTTGCCCTTGCCATTCTGAATTGCACTTCGCAGCTGGAGAAGGGGAGTGGACTGCTCGAGATGCTTGTGCCCCAGTGCCTCATTGACAATTTCCAAGGCCTGGTCTTTTTTGTTGGCCTGCAGGCAGGCGTAGCAGGCGAGACCCCACATGACGGGGTCTTTTTTGGCGTGCTTTCTTACGGAGAGCAGTCTCTCAATGGCCCGGTCCTTCCTGCCTTCACGGAGATCGATGGCTGCCAGCATTCCCTGGGGCTGCCACGTGCGCTTGAAGCCGCGCTCGAGCAACGGGCGGGCAGCTTTGAAGTTTCGCTGCATGTACTCGATGGCGCCCAGTTGGGAGTCGATTTGGGCCTCTAAAAAGAACTGCCAACGTCCGAGGGGGCGCGCAGTCTCCATGATCCGCTTGCCGTTGTCGATTCGCTGGGATTCAAACTCCTTGCTGGCAAGCATCATGATGACTTCCATTTGGCGACTCACGCGTCTCGACAGAATGATCCATGCGGCGATGAAGAAAATGATGGCGGGAATGATCCCGGTGGTCCAAGAACCAAAGGACTGTCCGAGAAGAAAGCCACCGGTACCAACAAGTGTAGAGAAGACGAGGGTAAGCATGCCGCCCGACTAACACCGAAAGCCCAGCTTGACCCGTCGCCAATCAAGGCATAGGAGTCCTGAGCGGAGTGTGTCATGGCCATCGATGTTCGTACCTACACCTACATTGACATCCTGCAGCCTCAGACGGCAGGGTTTCTCGGGACGATTTCTCGCGGGTACATGCCCCTGGAAGGACAGGCGAGCTTGTTCATCGAAGTCTCGCCGGGGATGGACATCAACCGCGTCACGGATTTGGTGCTGAAGTCCACATCGTGCCAACCTGGAATGCAGGTCGTGGAGCGACGCTACGGCGTTCTCGAGGTGCACCACTATGACCAGGGGCAGGTTCGTGCAGCCGGAGATGCGATTCAAGAGGCCATGGGCTTCAAAGAGACCGATCGCCTCAAGCCTCGAATTGTCTCAGTTGACACGATTACGGGACTCACAGGCTATCAATCCCAGCTCGTCAACCGCATGCGGCACGGTAACTACATCCACGAAAATCAGACGCTGTATGTCCTGGAAACTCATCCAGCAGGCTACGCCGTACTGGCAACGAATGAAGCCGAGAAGGCTGCGAACATTGACGTCCTCGAATTCCGAGCGTTCGGGGCTTTCGGTCGAGTCTACCTGGGCGGGTCCGAGGAGGAGATTGCCGAGGCCGCGAAGGCTGCGATCTCCGTACTGGAGAGCATCGAGGGGCGAGCAAACGCTTAGCCACCGAGCTGTTCCAAGGCCCAGCGGGCGTGTTCCGCTACCAGTTCAGAGGGTCCGGCTGCGACCTTCCTCAGGAGGGGAACGGCAGACGGGTCACCCAAGTTGCCCAGGACGAGGCAGGCGTTTCTTTTGAGGGCTGGGGCCCCAGGTCGTCTCAGGGGCGTGCCCAAGAATCGTTCCATGATGACCTCGTCATCGGTTTCCAGGAGCTCAGCCAGGTCCACCCAGGCGTTTCGTGGATGAAAATCCTCCTCGGCTGTCTCTGGCGGAGTCACGTTGTGGGGGCACACGGTCTGGCAGTCATCGCACCCAAAAAACCACTGGCCAAATTGGGGCCTCAGCCCTTCTGGAATCGTCCCTCGATTTTCGATGGTCCAGTAGGCAATGCACCGGGTGGAATCCAGCGTGTGTGGTCCTGCAAATGCATCCGTTGGGCAGGCGGACAAGCAGCGAATGCAGGAGCCGCAGTGGTCACGAAGAGGGGAGTCGGGCTCCACCTCGAGAGACAAAAACAGAACGCTCAGGAACATGTACGATCCCCGTGCGGGCAGAATCTGAACGCTGTTCTTGCCGTTGAATCCCAGTCCGGCTTCCGTCGCCCAACTGCGCTCAAGAATCGGCGCGGTATCCACCCCGCCCCAGCACGCGATACCGGCGTGGTCGAGCTGCCGCTTGAGTTTCTTGAGCCGTTTCCCAATCAGATTGTGGTAGTCCCGGCCCCAGGCATAAGCGGCGACTTTTCCATAGAGCCCCTCGGGACGCGGTGGCCGGATGTGGTCGTATTCCATCGCCAAGACCATGGCGGTCTTGGCGGCCGGCAGGCGCTGGCGGGGATTCCGTCGAATTTCCATCCCGCGCTCGAGGTAATGCATGGTTCCATGGTGGCCATCGGTCACCCACTGGGCAAAGGCACCAAAATGGGCGGCCTCTCCCAACGGCGAAAAACGCACATGTTGGAATCCAAGGCTCTTGGCAAGCGTCACAATTCTGTCGCGCTGGTTCATGGTTGGGCCGGATACTACAGAGGTTCATTTAACAGTTTTGCTTTTTGGAGGTTCAGTGAGCACCCGAGAAAATCCCGAGAAGGTGGTCATTTTTGGAACAGGGCCTGCTGGTCTGACCGCGGCGATCTACTGCGCCCGAGCGGACATGGAGCCCATGGTCTACGAGGGGCTTCAGCCCGGCGGTCAGTTGACCATCACCACAGACGTCGACAACTACCCCGGTTTTCCGGAAGGAATCATGGGCCCCGAGCTCATGCAGCACTTCAAAGGACAAGCGGAGCGCTTTGGGACCCGGTTTTCCTTTGAGGCGGTGGAGAGTGTGGACCTGGACTCATGGCCGTACCACTTCAAGGCCGGCGGTGAGGAAGGCTGGGCCCAGACCATCATCGTCGCTACCGGTGCGTCAGCAAAGTACCTGGGGCTTCCCAACGAAACCCGTCTTCAAGGCTATGGCGTCTCGGCTTGTGCCACCTGCGATGGGTTCTTCTACAGGGATCAGGTCGTAGCGGTCGTTGGCGGTGGAGACTCTGCGGCAGAGGAGGCCACCTTTCTCACCAAGTTCGCCTCGAAGGTCTACCTGTTGGTTCGTCGAGACCAAATGCGAGCCTCGAAGATCATGCAGCACCGGGTCGAGAACAACGACAAGGTGGAGATCCTCTGGAACACGGAGGTGCTCGATGTCCATGGCGAGGACGCCGTGACGGGAATCCGCATCATCAACAACCAAACCCAAGAAGAGCGAGACCTTGACCTGACCGGGTTTTTCTTGGCCATCGGCCACAAGCCAAACTCCGATGCCTTCGGAAAATGGCTCAAGACCGACGAGACGGGCTACATCTTGACCCAACCCGACAGCACGGCGACGGACTACCCTGGAGTCTTTGCTTGCGGTGACGTACAGGACCATGTCTACCGGCAGGCAATCACGGCCGCGGGATCGGGCTGCATGTCCGCCCTCGAGGCCGAGCGCTGGCTGGAAGAAAAACTCCACAGTTAGAGCATCTGCGACCCAGCCCGAGGCTGGCGAAGAAAGAGAAGACGGCTCCTTAGTCGTCTTCTCCTGCTTCGGTCCCAGGTGGCTCCGGGGCAATCTGCCAAGCGGGAACACCCGGTGCATCGAAGCCGTCACCGTCGATGTCCACCCAGATGGGGTTGGTGAGGGCGTAGGGCATCATGTCATAGATGCGAGGATGCTCAACGGAGATCCCGAGGAGGGAGGTGTCGTCCAGGACAGCACCGACCGCCTCCGTAACCACGTCCTGCAACTCGACGGGGGGAATTTCGACGGGCGTGAACATCGGGAAAAGGCTCTCCGATCCCGAGGCGATGACCACGTACCAGGCATCGTCCTCCGGTTCGATGGAGGTCTCGACGTACCAGGGGTCACCACCGGCCTCTTCGGGGTCACGGTTCCATTCGGCAATTAGCGTCCCGTTTTCATAGAGTTCGAGGTGAGTGACCGCCATCCAAGATGGAGACTGGGACTCAATCGCCAGGGTTTTGGCGCCCCAGCCCGTCAACTCTGAACCGATTCCTGCACCGTCGATCCAAAAGCGAACGAATGGGCCATAGCTGGCGATAACCCTGTGGTCTCGAATTGCCGCGGCGATATCGGATTCCGAAACAAACTCGGGGTGATCCACACCGGTCTCGATGTAGTTTCGGGGGCAGCCCGATTCAATCGATGTTTTCCCATGCGTGTCTGAATTGGCCAGCGCCGTGTGCCGAAAACCGAGATTGAGCAGGGTGAACCAATCATCGAGCTGACCGTTCACCCCGTAGCCGATTCCTACGGTGCCATCGCTGAGGTCGTCCATCTCGGGGATGGTCCGAGTCAGGATGTCGTAGGCGTCACTGGGCGAGGGGTTGAGCTGGTAGTTCAGCAACTCCACATCCGTCGGCGTCCTGACGTACTCAAGGCTCTTTCCGCTGAAGACCTCCATGCCGTCAAAGTCGAGGGTGAAGTTCTGCTCGGTGAACAGGGTGAAGTCCGATACCTGGCTGTTCAACGGAATCTCCACGCTCGCGATACCGGGTTCCCCGCCCACGCCGGGATTGCCGCCAAAGGGATCAAAGCCGTACTGGTCGAAGTAGCCGAGAATTCCGGCTCGAGGGTGCGCCACGAAGGTCACGGGTTCAATGACTCCGTTCCCGGCTTCGGACAGGCTGGCAAGAATCTCGGAGGGTGTGCGCCCTTTCCAGTCGAACGCTCCGCCTGCATCACTCAGGAAGTCGTGTTTCAGCCCAATGCCGATGAAGTGGCCGAGCTCCAAGGTGGTGACCTCGACACCGACCGACGACTTGAGCCAACGGGTCAAGTTCATGTCCTCGATCGTTGGGGCGTAGTCAAAGATGAAATCATGGTCGGTACTCGCCATGTACTCCACACCCTCCGAGACCATCGACATGACACGGTCTGTTGCGCGGATGCCAGCATCGTAGGAGGGGTTTGCGTGGACATGCAGGTCCGCTCCGACCCAGCCGCTGGTGTCCACACTGTGTACGACCTGGAGGTCAATGCGCTGCACCTGGTCGGCGGTCACGGTGAACGTGGCCTCGTCCATCTCGTACTCAGGGCCTCGGGTGGCCAAGGCACGGTAGTCGCCAGGCACCAGTTGCACATCGCCTTTGCCGTAGGGAGCGAAAATGACGGCTTCAGGGTTCCCACCAATAAACCCGTCACCAAACATCGGTGTGCGCTGTGCGTCTTGATCAACGCGCAGAACGGTGACCTTCGACGGAATTTCTTGGCCCGTTTCATCCGTGATGAAGAAGTTGACCGTGCCTGGTTTTCCAAGCTGCAGGGTGAGTTCAACGGGTTCATCACTGACGGTCACGGAGAACCGTTCACCCTGAGGTCGGCCGTGTTGGTAGACCAGCAATTCCCACTCTCCCTTGGGGAGTGTGCCTCCGAAGGAGCCGTCCGGATTGGTGTCGTCGAGGGCAACATCGGTGATCCATTGGGACCAGGGGGCCTCCTCTCCTGGCTCAAAGACCAAAATCTGGGCCTGAGAAATCCCCACACCACTTTGTGCCTCGACAACGAATCCGGAGACCTGGCCGGTTTCGACACCCTTGGCCAGAAGCACGTTGTCCATCACCGATCCAATGTCACCTTCACCGACGGTGAACACCCTCTCGTAGGTGTAGGATTGACCGATGCTGATGGAATCATTGTCTTCCACCTCGGTCATGGCTCCCACGGCGACGGTCTGCGAGCTCGCAAACATGGGCGTGAACACTTTCCCGCTGAGCGAGGCGATGCCGTAGGAGACCCCGTTGGCGGTTCCACCGAGCAGGTCGGCAGAAAACGGGGACCAGAAGAGGTTTTGCCCCTCTTGTTTGGCATCGAAAATCGCGCCTGCTTCGTCGAATCCCATGTTGGACAGGAAGGCATCCACCGCACCACCCTGCTGGTAGAAGTCACCCATCGCGACACCGCCACCGAGAACGATATCCACCACGGACCTCGGCTGGTCCAAACCGGGCAAGGAAGCCCCCTCCAAGAGAGGATCCAGCCCCCCGGACTTTGGAACGATGGTCGTTGTGGTCCGCAACGTGAGCCAGGGCTCTCCGGGCCGCAGGATGTAATCGGTGACCATGGCCACAGCGGGCTCGCTTCCCGGGGTGATGCCACGCAGCGGCACAAGCACACCAAGGTACGGTGTCCCCTTGGCAGTCACACGGATGGCCGCCGAGCCGTCCTCGGTGTCCAGGATCTCAATTTGATCGAGTTCCGTGACCATGGGCACGTCAAGGTTGACGGTGGGGTTGAGCTCGACGAAGTGATCGTTTCCCTGCCCATTGCGATACTCCAGGCCGGGCCGGACGACGTCGGCATCGATCAACGAGCCCCCGTAGATCCCTGGCCCGTAGGAGTTTCGTGCTCCCAGGATCGCGAAGCGCAGTTTATCGTTCTCGATGATGAAATCGCCTGTGCGCGCCAGAGCCTTCGGCCCCCCGATTCCGTCCCCAAGATCCTGGAGCTGATAGGCGTTGGCGTATTCCTGTGCCTCGGGTGCACAGCCGAGCAGAACGGATAGGAGTATGCTTGTCATAGTGAATTTAGCGTAGCGCCAAGACACGGAGCGGTCCATGATTTCCAGCATTCTTCTCTTCAGCGGCATGGCTGCTGCCCAGGACCTCGAGCCCTCCCTCCTGACGCAGGTCTGGGTAACGGCCTACGACCAAGACGTCAGCGAGCAGGCAGACCCGGCCGGCTACGGCGATCCCGAGGACGATCAGGGCTTCAAGCTGCGCAGGGCGAGGGCAGGTTTTCAAGGCGAGGATGGCGCATTTCGCTATGCGGTGGTGCTGGGAATGTCGAGCGGGGCCGATGGCCTCACCCAGTCAACGGGCACCGTTGGAATTGTGGACGCCTATGGAGGATGGCAGGTTCATTCTCTGGTGGAGTTGGCTGCTGGCGTTCAGAAGGTGCCCTTTGGTCGGGAAAACCTTCTTTCGTCTTCGGATTTGGTGTTCCAAGAGCGGGCCATCAGCTCCAACCACATCGGACCCGGGCGTGAACTGGGTCTGCTGAGCACGACCGAGAGCAGTGGGGCGGGTCTGCAGTTGGGCATTTTTAACGGCAATGGGTCCATTGTTGGCGACGACAACGACGGACTGCTCTATGCGGTTCGGACGACGTACACCCATGGTGAGGGCGCGGATACTTCGACCACCTATGGTGTCGTGGAAAGCCCCGTGGTCAGCGTTGGCGCCAATGCCTTCTTCGATCAGGGAACCGCGACCAACACATTGGCTTACGGGGCTGATCTTCTGGTCAGAGCCAGTGGGTTGGCACTTCTGGCGGAGGTTCACATGGCCACGCTCTCGCCGGCAGATTCGACCGTGGATGTTCCCGAGGTCTTTGCCGACACAACCCGGTTTGGGGCCATCGTCCAGGCAGGCTGGTCGGCCGGCATGTTCGAGCCATCCATTCGAGCAGAGATATACGACGATGACCGCGGGGTGGAGGACAATGGCGACGTTCTTAAAGCCATTGCTGGAGTAACCGCTCATTTCAATGAGGACCGGGTTCGTGCGGGGCTCGCCTATGTGCATCGCCAGGAACTCGGGGGACAGAGCGTCGCCAATGACACCGCTCGTTTGTTCTTCCAGATGAAATACTGATTGGGAGGGCCTGAAAACGGGGTGCTGAGTTTCACTCCAAGAGAGGGCCCTTGCACTGAGCGCCACAAGAGAAGTTGGGGTCAGGGGTTTGTTCGGGGATGATTTGATGGGTCTGTCGGGGTTTTCCTTATGTCCGTCCGCTCTTTTGCCGATGAACGGGGAGAAGATGTTCCCGATCATGGTGGAGCCATTATGAGCATTCCCGGTATCCCTGGCGCCCCAAGTCCCTCGTTTCGGACCCGCGACCGTCTCGTTGTGAGTTTGGATCAACTGATTGTTGAAATCTGCGAGGAGTTGAAGGTGCAGGGTATGCCTGTTGCGCCCTTTGTGGCCAAGACCATCGTGCAGCTGGCGCGCAAAGAGCTCTCTCAATCCGGGCATGCAGTGAACATGGAGGCCCTGAGCCAGAGGGTATTTCAGGAGCTCAAACTGCACCGCATTTTGGTGATCCCTGCACGGGTAGAAGTGGTCCTCAAAGCCTACGGAGCGGTGTTCGCAGAGATGCAGATTGAAGACACTGTAGAGGGTGCACTGACGGGATCCTGAGTCCTCTGCGTTCAACCGCCTGTCGGGTTTTCAGGGCTCAGGCCGAACATGTCGCCCAGCTCATGGACGAACGTGAAGCGAAGGTGCTCGATCACCTCCTCGGGAGTTGAAGCCAGTCGTTCGAGGTTTTTTCGGTAGATCACCACGGCCGACGGCAGATTGGACCAAGGGTTTTCGACCGGCAATGCGAGTATGGAATACCCCGAAAAGTAGCCGACGAGTCCAGTGGGAGAGGCCGGTGGGTCGTAGGTGGAGAGGACCTTTGCAGAGGGAAGGTCTTCCAGGATGATCGCGATGTTGGCGAGGTAATCTTGGAGACTGGAATGGAGCCCATGCACCGCTTCCTCCACCATTCCCTCGAGTTCCTCATCACTGAAATGAGTGGGGAGAGGCCAGGCTTGGGGGTCGGCCCGCCAGGCCCGAGTAAAGTCACGGAATGCCCCTGCGTAGTCTCCTCTTCGCTCCCGCAGAGCTCCTCGAATGAAGGCCGCCTCTCCACTCCAAAGGTCCTCTCGAAGCGCTCTGTTGGAGGCCCTCCTGGCTTCTTCCCATCGAAGGTCTTCGAAGAAGATGGAGGAGAGTGCGGCCCAAGCATCGGCGTGCTCAGGACGGGATAAAACGCAGCGCTTGTAATGCAATTCCGCCTCGGAGTACCGACCTTGCAACCGCAGCGCCTCCGCGAGAAGAAACAGGGCTTGAGCCTGCTCCGGAGAGGCTTCCAGAACATCTTTGCAGTAGGACTCAGCCACCTCGGGTGCGCCCTCCAGCAACGCGCGCTCCGCCTCGGAAAGGAGATCCCTGAGTGCTCGAGAGCTGGCTGACTGCGTCTTTTTAGTCACTGGGATTGGCCTCTACTCAACGCTGGAGGGGGTGAAGTTTTCTGGAAGAGGGGTCAAGCGAATCGTTTTGGTGAGCTCCTCACCGGAAGAAAGAACAAGGGTCTCTTCGTGGTCTTCGTGCCCCTCGGCCATCACACGAAGCCGAACTGGACTGTCGGCAGGCAGTTCGTCGATTTGGATCGGCCAATCCGACGGTTGCTTGGTGTTGTTGATCCATGCCTCGGCGGTCGACGGAGAAACCGAGAGGTGGATCACCGGTGTGTTGGTTTGGCTTGGAAGAAAGGACCCTCCAAAAGCCCAACCCGCAGCGAGCAGGAGACCTCCACAGGCGACTGCCATCCAGAAGCTTTTCCGGACCGGAGTTTCGGGTGCAATCTCCACCCGCACGTGCAGGGCCAGGCGCTGGCCATTGAAGTTTTTCAAAACAAGCTGGCCAAGAGCGCCCTTGCCCGGGACTTCACTGGGCAACATCGTGAGAGTAAGCGCCTGAGAGGCGGCGTGGGGGTCGAGTCGCTCAGGGCTCACCGTGAGCCAGGGCTGGTCGCTTCGAATGGTCGCATCCACAAGCCCTGTCCCGATCCTTTCGACTGTGAGGGTGTGCTGGACAGGTTTGCCACTCAGTGTGAACTGAATCTGGCTCGGTCCCGTGAAGGCCAAGTCGGGCGAATGGGTGAGAGCGTCGCGTTCTGAAACGTGTTCCGTCGGCGGGGATTGAGGATTCAGCATGGCCGGGTTTTCGGCGTCGTACTGGGCCCGTAGGTTGGAGTCGCTCAAGATCCGCCAGGCTTCATCCAGCTCTGCGTACACCTGATGGGCCTCGTGTCGGCTGCGAAGTTGACGCGCATCGCGGTAGCGCAATCGGTGAGCATCCTGGATCTGCTGGAAGGTGGCGTCGGAGGCAACGCCAAGGAGAGCATAGTGATCCCGTTGGGGTTCGGAGGCCTTCGAGCCATCGATGGAAGGCTTGAGCCACAGCAGCTCTTCTTCGGGCCTCTCGAGGGCCTCTTGAAGGAGATGGGTGTGGGCGAGGACCCAGAGGGCCTCCTCCTGAAACTTTGGATTGGTCTGTTGGGACTGCGCCCAAATCCGGCGTTTCTCCACCGCCGCTGTCTGCTCTTCCGAGGAGGCGCTCAGGGGGATCTTGAGGTACTCCCGAACGTCTTTTTTTCCCCGACTTTCGAGAAAGGCGCCAAGCTGTTTTTGTTCAGTAGGGCTCACGGACTCGGCTTCCCTCCAACTTCAGCCCGAAAAATCTCGACGTCTTCGAGCCGAAGCACTTTGTCGCCTCGCTTGAAGCCGCGCTTGATGACCTTGGCGACTTTTTCGTGGGTCTCAGGATCCGAGGTGGTCTGCACCTTCAGGACGCGCTGCTTGCTGCGATCGAAACGCGAGTTGGGCTCCATAGGCACGACGTCACGGCGGTAGAGTATTTCGAGGAATTCATCCATAAGATACTGAAAAGAATCTCGAATTACAGCATCGGAACTCTCCTCCTTTTCCATCGCACTGCGGAACCAGTTCATGCTGTCATAGAACAGCAAGAGGTCGAGCAGCAGGGGCTTTTCCGCCTCTTCCAGGAAGTTTTCTCGATAGCGTTTCAGTTCCTCGTAGAGAGCATCAAAGGCTTGTTGTGTGAGTTCTTGGCTCATGACGCCCCTTGGGTTTCAATTTCAGTGGCGAGGTTGATGAAGGTTCCTTGAAGCTCGACACTTGTTTCGCAGTGTCGGTAGTCTTCATCGCTCGAGGCCAGTTGCCTCAGGTACTGGGGCTGCACTTGGTCTCCCAAGCCCACGGCGATGACTCGTCCCCCAGCCGAGCGGATCCGATGGGCCTCAGCGATGGCTGCATCGGGATTGTCGGGATGGCCGTCCGTGAGGAGGATGTAGACTCTCTGGATGCCCGCCTTAACTCCCAAAAGATTCTGGGCGGCCCTCATGCCGTCCGCCATGGGGGTCGAACCGATGGGAGTGAGTTGCTCAAGGGAACTGTAGAGCGCCTCTCGGTCGGTGGTAAGAGGTGTGAGGACTCCACCGGGGAATCCAACAATCGCAAGCTGCCTCCCCGGTTTTAGGGAGTGGTCAATAAAGCTTCGTCCGGCTTCTCGAGCATTACGAATGGTCTCCCCGTACATCGAACCGGAGCAGTCAACAAGGAGCGCCATTTGAATCGGGGCCCTCTCGTTGGCCAGGTCTTCAAGAGTGCTGCGGGCCTGGCTCACGCGATGAGGCAGGGTTTGACCGGTGCGGAGGTCCATGGCCTCGACTTCGACAATCCCGCTCGCGTTGTAGCGAAACGTGATCGAGAGCTGGGTCTCTCCGGCTGCCCGGGGTTGGATGCCATAAAACTCAAAGTGACCGAGCACATTGCACTGCAAGGGGTCTTCTGCCTCGCCTTGAACGAGCCACAGATCGACGGTCGTTTGCCCGTCGTGGGTGGTGACATAGTTGTCTTTCGACTTCTGCGCGGGAATGCGAGCGTTTCGCGTAATGATGCGAGAGTTGTGGAGCGTGCCATTTCGGTAGACCACCATGCCAAGCGAGTGGGAGGTCACATCATGGGTTCGAATGCCGATCTCAGACCGGTTTCCCTCCGCCTCGGCCGACAGAATCGCAGCCTCCAGAGCGGCTCCAAGGGCGACGCACTCATCCGGGTTGATGTCGGTTACCGGTGGCTTTTTGAACAGCCGCTCGACCAAGTCGGAGACCATCGGCATTCTCGTCGCCCCCCCTGCGAGGAGAACCTTATCGACCTCTTCAGGTGCCACTCCAGCATCGTCTAAAACATCGAGGGCCAGGGACTCACAGCGCCGCACTAAGCCAGCGGTGAGTCGTTCGAAGAGGCCTCGGTCCACCTCCTCCCGAAGCACCCGTCCCTCGTAATCGAAAAAAATCCGAACCTTGGGGCGCCGGGTGAGGGAAAGCTTGGCAGAAACACACTTCTGTCGAAGGTCGTGGTAGGCGCCGAGATCCTCCAGTGGGTCGATGCCGTGACGCTCTTCAAATCGGCCAGCCACATAGCGAATGAGTGCATCGTCCCAGTCCTTGCCTCCGAGTTCATCAGCACCATCTGTGGCGAGGACACGAACATCTCGCTCGTCGAGTTCGACAAGGGTCACGTCAAAGGTTCCGCCACCCAGGTCAAAAACCAGAACGCGTTGTCGGCCTTCCTTGTGCTGGAGTCCGTAAGCAAAGGCAGCGGCTGTGGGTTCGTTCAGGAGCTTGAGGACCTCAAGACCCGCCATCTTGCCGGCCTCGATCGTGGCCTGCCGTTGTGCCTCGCCAAAGTGTGCAGGGACCGTGATGACCGCTTGATCCACCCGGTGGCCAAGCCGCAACTCCGCGTCGTGCTTGAGTTTCGCCAAGACAACTGAAGAAATTTGCTCGGGAGTGTAGTCTTTTCCGTTGTAGGAGAACCGCCAGCCCCGCTCCCCCATTCGACGCTTCACAAACTCAGCCACGCGTTCGGGGTAGACCACAGCCGATTGCTTGGCGTAGTTGCCGACGACGACTTCCTCTTCCTCAAACAAGATTACAGTCGGAGTGATCCGGTCTCCCTCCCCATTGTGGAGGATTTCGGGTACCCCGTGTTTGTTGACGTGGGCAATCGCTGAAAAAGTGGTGCCGAGGTCAATTCCGACAGCGCGTGTGGTCATGGATCTTTGAGGTTAAAATTGCTCTTGAACTACAGTGTTGACTTAGCACCCGTAGAGGGGGAAGGCGAATGGAACTGAGCCAAAGAATCGTTCTGGCATCTTCGAGTCCCTGGCGACGCAAAATGCTGCAGGACGCGGGAGTGGTGTGCGATGCAGTCGCGTCGGGTTTGGATGAATCGCGTTTTCAGGCCGATAGCCCCAAGGCGCTTGCCCTGCTCCTTGCTCGAGAGAAAGCCAAGCAGGTTCATCTGCAGAACCCCGGTGCAATCACCATCGGTGCGGATCAGGTCGCCTTCAATGAGGAAGGGAGCTTTGGGAAGCCGAGAGATCCTGCGGATCATCTGGAGCGGTTGATGTCTCTCTGCGGACGAACCCACTGGCTTACCACTGGAGTCGTGTTTGTGGGGGCCGCAAGCGACACCCAACCAAGCCGCACCCCCCCCCACCTGGTTTGGGGGGGGCGCGGCCGCTCGGCGCGAAAAGCC